>ONGY01000019.1:0-63828 GCA_900317475.1 uncultured Lachnospiraceae bacterium
GCATTCAGACCGACCATTTCCATGAGGTGCATGATTTTATCGTGGCGGTCCTGTTTTGTCGTGTAGAGATGATGGATATCCAGAGGCTCACCGATGATATCCTCGACGGTCATACGCGGATTCAGGGATGAATACGGGTCCTGGAATACCATCTGCATCTGGCGGCGCAGAGGATAAATATTCTTGTCCGTGACAAGCTCACCGTCAAAATAGAACTCTCCGCCGGTCGGTTTGTAGAGCCGGAGCAGCGTCCGTCCCACAGTCGTCTTGCCGCATCCAGACTCTCCGACAAGTCCGAGTGTCTTGCCGGCTTCAATATTGAAGGAGACGCCGTCGACAGCCTTGAGGGGAGTCGTCTTGAAGAATCCTGTCTTGATCGGGAAGTATTCCTTGAGGTCTTTTACCTCAACGAGATATTTGCTTTTCTTTTTTGTCTCCGTCTCTCCCATTACGCCTTTACCTCCCCGGAAGCGGCCGAAATGTTCTCCACAATCTTTCCGTCCGCAGTTTCACTGAAGCGGCCTTCCTCTTCCAGTTCTTTCTTCACATTCATCCAGCAGGATGCATAATGTCCGTCCGGCATCTGCATCTCCTCCGGCTGCTCGGTCAGGCAGATTTCCATTGCCTTATCACAGCGCGGGCAGAATGCACATCCCTTGGGCATCTTCAGCATATTGATCGGGGTGCCTCCGATGGGAACGAGCTTCTCATTCATATTATTGAGATTCGGAATCGAGCGGAGCAGACCCTTGGTATATTCATGGCATGGACGATAGAAAATATCATCCGCCGTTCCCCTCTCGCAGACGCGGCCACCGTACATAACGATAATTTCATCGCACATCGAAGCGATGACACCGAGGTCATGCGTGACGAGAATAATTGCCATACCGAGTTTTTTCTGAAGGTCTTTCATCAGGTCAAGGATCTGTGCCTGAATCGTCACGTCAAGAGCCGTCGTCGGCTCATCCGCGATCAGAATATCCGGCTCGCAGGCAAGAGCCATGGCGATCATGACTCTCTGGCGCATGCCCCCGGAAAGCTCGAACGGATACTGTTTGATTCTGCTCGCCGGCTCATTGACGCCGACCATCGTGAGGAGCTCAACCGCTCGCTTGTTGGCAGCTTCCTTCGTCTTGTACTGCGTGTGAAGCTGCAGTGCCTCGCGGAGCTGCCAGCCCACCGTGAAAACCGGATTCAGAGCAGTCATCGGATCCTGGAAGATAATCGAGCACTTGTTGCCGCGGAAATCTTCCATCTGTTTTTTTGTATACTTGAGAATATCCTGTCCCTTGTAGAGGATCTGTCCGCCGACGACCTTTCCGTTGTCGGAGAGAATCTGCATGATGGAATAGGCCGTCACCGATTTTCCGGAACCGGATTCGCCAACCACTCCGAGAATCTTTCCTTTCTTCAGATTGAAGGAGACGCCGTTTACGGCATTGACGATACCGGACTCAGTCGTGAAAGCAGTGTGAAGATCCTTTACCTCGAGGATGTTGTCCTCATCATTCTCCCGGACCTTCTCTTCTACTTTTTCTTCATTCTCTTTTAAAGCTTCTGCTTCTGACATTGACTTCTTTCCTTTCGAGAAAGCTTTTATCTTTTTCATCACCCGGAAATACATATCCGGACATGCCCTGCTGCACCCTGCTGTGCCCGATCAGTTCTTCAGCTTCGGGTCAAACGCATCGCGCATTGCATCGCCGAGAAGGTTGAATGCAAGGCAGATGAGGATGATGGCAACTGCCGGGAAAACCAGCTTCCACGGATAAGACTGCATACCGGAGCGGGCCGTGTTGGCTAGTGCACCGAGAGAAGGCATCGGGACTGCAACGCCAAGTCCTACAAACGAAAGATAGGACTCCGTGAAAATGGCAGAAGGAATTTCCTGTGCAGTGCTGATGATGATGACAGACAGACAGTTCGGAAGAATATGTCTGCGGATGATTCTTCCGCCGGAAGCTCCCATTGATTTGGCGGCAAGAACATATTCGTTTTCCTTGATCGTGAGAATCTGACCGCGGACGAGACGTGCCATACCGACCCAGTACAGAAGGCCGAAGACAATGAACATTGAGACCATGTTCGTGCCAAGCTTTCCGATGATCGGCACACTCGAGAAATCGACTGTCTCACGAAGCACAACGGAGAGAAGGATGATCATCAGAAGATCCGGCAGAGAATAAATGATATCGACAATACGCATCATGATCATATCGACCTTGCCGCCGCAGTAACCTGAGATCGAACCGTAGATGGTTCCGATAATCAGGACCATGAGACTTGCGAAAATACCGACAAGGAAGGATACGCGCATACCATAGACGACACGGATAAAATAGTCCCTGGCGAGCTCATCGGTGCCGAAAATGTGCGGAAATACTGTCACGTTGTATTTCTGCATATATTCCTTTTCCATCGTGGAATACTGGAAAGGAGCCATGTTTGCAGCCGACTTGTCACGCACACCCTCGACGGTAATGATCTCCGAATAGCCGTACGGCACGATCATCGGAGCAAAAATCATAACGAGAATGATAAAAACAAGAATTACAAATGCGATGACGGCGATCGGGTTTTTACGAAGACGCCTCATGCCGTCGCGGAAGAAGGTTGAGGACTCGGCCATAACGTCCGCCTGACGCTTCTCCTCATCGGTCGCCTTCTCAAATTTTTTCGGATCCAGCTGCAGACTCAGAGGTTTTTTCTTTGGTGCAGGGATATCAAAATTCTTTGCCATTGTGTTCCCTTTCTCATAGATCGGATAATTCTTCCGGCTGCGTTAATCCGGATGCACTGCATCCGGATGGACTGCATCCGGGTGCCGCGTATCGGAACAGACTGCGCAGATCGCTGTCATTCGAGCTTGATTCTCGGATCGATGATCTTATAAACAATATCGGTGATAAGGTTCATCAGAATCATGATTGTCGCGAGGAAAATAGTGGTTCCCATGATCAGCGGATAATCACGGTTCGTGATGGAATCAACGAATTTCGATCCAAGTCCGCCGATGGTGAAGATTTTTTCAACAACGAGGGAACCGGTAAGAATCGAAGCGGTGAGCGGTCCGACATAAGTGACGACCGGTATGAGAGCATTGCGGAGGGTATGCACGAAAATGACCTTGGTCGGCTTTACGCCCTTCGCCCGTGCGGTGCGGACATAATCCTGACCGAGTGCATCCAGCATCGAGGTCTTGGTAAGACGGGTGATATAGGACATCGGCGGGAGCGAAAGCGCGATGACAGGCAGAATATAATTATGGCTTGTCGTGCTCCAGACAGGGACCCACTGCAGCTGGATACAGAACACCAGAAGCAGGAAGGATGCCATGACAAAGGAAGGCATCGCGGTAAACAGCGTGACGAAGAAAATAATGACATGATCCGGCCATTTATTGCGGTTCAGAGCTGCCACACAGCCCAGAATCAGACCGAAGATAAGGGCCACCACGATGGCCATAAGACCGATTTTTGCCGATATCGGGAAGGACTCTCCGATGATCGTGCTGATCTCGCGGTTTGTCTTGAGAGAGACACCGAAATCACCGTGCAGAATACCGGTCATATAATTGATGAACTGTTGACCGAGCGGTTTATCAAGACCGTACCGGGCGTTCAATGCATCAATAACCGCCTGTGACTTTGCCTTCTCTCCATTAAAAGGCCCGCCGGGAATCGCATTCATGGAAAAGAATGTGATCAGGCAGACAAGGAAAAGTGTCACGACGGCAAGCAGCACACGTTTCACAATATATTTAGCCAACGGACTTACCTCACTTCTGTTGCATTCTGTCCACAGTAAACACATGTCCATACAGTATGGACACGTGTATACAGCAGATAAGAGGTTTTATACCACATTATTGGTGTGTTTTACAAGGGATTATGTTAAATTGATGAATATTCAGAAAATCAGAAAATGCTTTTCTCGTCTGTAACCGCACCGTCCTCCACCATGAACTTCCAGAGGCTGTGGCCGGGAAGCCTATGCTCTGTCAGAAAATACGCCCCGTCTATGCGGGACATATAGTATGGGGTGCCTCCGCCGACGAAATAAGTGCTGTAAATATCCTGCACGGACTGCCCCGCCGGATCCGTGAGCGCCTCGAGGGAACTTATGCGCAGGATGGTCGCATAATCCTGACTTCCCTCCGCATCTGTTGAAATCGTGGCAAAATACCCTTCACTGCTTCCCCAGGGAAAGTCCTCCTGCGTGTCGCTTCCATTTGCGTAAGCGGTTTCATCCGACGACTCCAGCACAGGCATGATCTGTACCATTCCGGCGTACTGCGATGCAACCGGATATTCCGCGCGGACCGCAAGGTCCCCCAGATTGCACAGGATGACTGCCGGCGTGTCGCCCGATCCCGAAGTTCCGGCGACAAACAGAATGGAGCTTCCCATAACCGTAAACGAACGCACATAGGTATTCTTCAGCCGCTCACAGGACCGCACCTCGGTGAGATACACCTTCGTATCGCCTTCTGCACGCCGGAAACAATAAAGTTCGCCGTTTTCCGAACTCCACACATAGAAGGTATCGGCGGTACTGTCGTAGACACTGAAGTGCGGGCGCGTCCCAATATCCGTGAAAACCTGAGAGCACTGCCAGATGCCGTTCTCATCCTTACAATATACAAGGACCCGGTTATTCTCCGTATCGTCGGCCAGAAGCACGGTCCCGTCCCCCGCGATTGTATGCGGCTGCTTCATGCCCTCGGCAGGAAGAACATTCCAGTCCGTCAGTTCTGAACTCTCCATGGTCTCTTCATCGCCGGAAAGATACAAAATCTGACTGTGATAGCAGTCGACAAGAAACCAATCCTCTCCTATTTTCTTGAGAATCGTAGGCACGGAAAGAGATGTATTTGTGTTTTTCCGGGTGTCGTCCGTTCCGGCATCGGACGGCACAGTTCCCTCTGAAATATAGGAATCGGTTTCCGGATCAAACGGCGGCTGCTTCTTATTCTCTGCTGAGGAAGAATCCTCCAGGATGACGTCTGCGGATTCCTTCTCCGCACTGTTATCATCCGCTCCGGAAACTTCCTCTCCTTCTGCTCCCGGACTGCCCGAAGAGAAAGAACCGCCTCCCGGCAGGCTGCACCCTCCAAGCGAGAGAATTGCCGCAGCACAAAGCATTGCCGCAGCAGCCCTTCTCAGAGCCTTTGCGCCGATATTTTGTTTTCGCTCTTTCCTCTTCGTACGATTAAAAGAAGCAGCTCTCTTCATTCTGCATTTTCATGTGGGCAGATCCGCGGCGAATCCGCCGTGTGTTCACGCCTTTATTATTCTGTGCGCTGCGCTGCAGCGTATACTCGGTGTTTTCACGCATTGACAATCCTGCATGCTCCACCGCTGCCGTCAGTCGTCAAAACCATGAATATCATTGATGCTGTACGGCGTCTTCTGATATACATAGTAATTGATCCAGTTTGCGTAGAGAAGGCTCGAGTGGGAACGCCACTGAAGATAAGGCTCCCTTTCCGGGTCATCATCCGGGAAATAATTTTTCGGAAGCGCCGTGCCGAGTCCCTTTCCCCTGTCGCGCAGATACTCATCCCGAAGCGTGTAGCGGTCATATTCGGCGTGTCCGAAGATGAAGACCTGCCGTCCTCCCTGTGCGATGCACAGCAGCACTCCCGCCTCTTTTGATTCTGCCAGCACAGTCAGATCCTTACAGCCGTGGATCGCCTCTGCCGGCACCTCCGTGTAGCGGCTGTGCGGGATGAGAAAATAATCGTCAAAACCCCTGACGAGCGGTTCTTTTCTGTGATGAACCTCGTGTGGAAAGATGCCGAAGAGTTTCTGCGGCAGAAGCACCTTTTCAAGGCCATAGTGATAGTAAAGAGCCGCCTGTGCACCCCAGCAAATATGGAACGTCGACGTTACGTGGGATTTCGACCACTCGAAGACCTCGCAGAGTTCCGGCCAATAGTCGACATCGCTGTATTCCAGCTTTTCAACCGGGGCCCCTGTGATGATCATGCCGTCGTATTTCCGGTCCTTCAGGTCCTCAAAAGTATAATAGAACTTATGAAGATGCGCACTCGAGGTGTGCGTGCTCTCATGTGTTCCCATGCGCATGAAAGTGATGTCGAGCTGCAGCGGTGTATTCGAAAGCATCCGGAGAAGCTGAAGCTCCGTATCCTCCTTTTTCGGCATGAGATTCAGGATCAGAATCTGCAGTTCACGGATATCCTGATGAACAGCTCTCTCTTCATCGACGACGAAGAGATTCTCGCTTTCCAGTGTTTCCCGGACCGGCAGATCGTTCTGTACTTTGATGGGCATGTGAATTTATCCTTCCCTATGAATCATTTTGAGGAAATCTTCCTCCGTGATGACCGGAACACCAAGCTCTCCGGCCTTTGCGAGCTTGCTTCCCGCAGCCTCGCCGGCAATGAGATACGATGTTCTGCGGCTCACGCTGCCGGAGGCTTTTCCGCCGTTCTTTACAATGAGTTCGGTGATCTCATTCCGCCCGAGCGTCGGAAGCGTACCCGTGACGACAAATGTTTTTCCCTCCAGAACATCGCTTCCGCCGTCCTCTTTCCGAACGGCCATATTGACACCGGCTTTGCGAAAGCGCTCGAGAATCACTCTGTTATTTTCCTCATGGAAGAAGTCCAGAATGCACCGGGCCGTTGTCGCACCGATATCCGGAACTGCCAGCAGTTCCTCCTCACTTGCGCGGGAGAGCGCATCGATCGAGTCAAAACTCTGCATCAGAGTCCTTGCCGTGGACCGGCCGACATTCCGGATCGCCAGTCCCGTGAGGAAACGGTCCGGGGGATTCTGCTTGGAATTCTCAATCTCACGAAGCAGCTTGTCCGTGTTTTTCTCCTTGCCGATGATTCCCTTCTCCACCAGCTCGCCGCGGTGCAGGTAAAGGTCATAGATATCCGCATAATTGGATAAGTATCCTTCCTTTACGAGCGCGTCGACAAGCAGATCGCCGAGACCCATGATGTTCATGGCGTCCCGGGATGCGAAATAGGCAATGGTTCTCGACACCTGTGCCGGGCAGGAAGGATTGATGCACCGAATGTCCGCCGTATCTTCTTCACGGATCAGGGGCTGCCCGCAGACCGGGCAGAGGGACGGAGCCTTATAGATTTCCTTCGGTTCCTCCACGCAGCCATCCAGTTTCGGAATGATTTCCCCGCTCTTGAAGAGCCTGTACTTTCCTCCGACGCCGATATGCATCGAATCGATGTAATCCTGATTATGCAGCGTAGCCCGGGTTACGCTCGTCCCGCACAGGCGGGCCGGTCCGCCCGTTTCGCTGTCGTGAAATTCGCCGGTGAACGTGAGTTTTCCCGTGCGCCCGACATCAACGATGATGCGGTCCATTGTGACCGTACGTTCCTCAGGAGGATATTTATAGGCGATGTGTCCGCTCGAATATTTCGTTCCCGCCGGAAAATCGCTGCGCCACGGTGTGTGATCAATTTTGACGACGGCACCGTCAATGTCATAATGCAGGCTGCCGCGTGACGCGCCGATTTCATCGATGGCAGACAGGATCTCATCGGCCGTGCTGCAGTTTCTGTGATAAACAACCGGGACACCCGCCCTGGCGAGAATATCGAGCGCCGCATCGTGTTCAGCCATAAAATCGGAAGGTCCGCGCTGCACGTTGAAGATGAACATCCGAAGACCCCGCTTCTTCGTGATTTTCGGGTCGAGCTGCCTCAGTGTGCCGGCCGCAAGATTTCTTGGATTGGCTGCGGTCTTCTTTCCTTCCGCCTCCTGTTCTTCATTGAAGCGGTCGAAATTCTCATGCGTCATATAGACCTCTCCGCGAAGCTCCAAAGAGTCAAACGGAAGATCAATGGTTTTCGCGACGTCCGGAATCACCAGCGCATTCGCTGTTACATCCTCCCCGATAAGTCCGTCTCCGCGCGTCTCGGCAAGCCGGAGCGCAAGTTTTCCGGTATCCGGATCCTTCGCGTAGCGAAGAGACATGGAGAGCCCGTCGATTTTTTGTTCCACGGAAAACTTTGCTCCCGGATGCATCTGCTGCACCTTGTCCACCCAGTCGGTCACGTCTTCTTTGGTGAAGAGATCCTCGATCGAGAGCATCGGAACATCATGTGTGACCTTAACGCCGGCCTCTCGCTTTGCCGTTCCGCCGATTTTCTGTGTCGGTGATTCGGGGGTAATCCACTCCGGATGTTCCTTTTCTGCCGCTTTCAGCTGAAGCATAAGCTGATCATATTCGTAATCGCTTATGGTAGGAGCATCCTGGTTGTAGTACCGGTCCATGTGCTCATCGATCGTTTTCTCAAGCTTCCTGTACTCTTCGTGTGTCACCTTCTGCTCCTCCCGGAAAGTCCCGCCTCCCGGTAAAGTTCTCCAAGCTCATCTTCGGAAAGTTCCCGGATCTGCCCCGGCTTCATATCTCCCAGCGCAATGTTCAGAACCCGCACCCGCTTGAGACGTCTTACCTCATTTCCTCCGCAGGTTTTCACCATGCGCCGTATCTCACGGTTCAGGCCCTCCGTGAGGACGATGGAAAAAGTTTTATCGCCCAGACGTTCCACCTTTGCGGGTCTGGTCTTCACTCCGAGCTCTTTAAGAAAGATACCGGCGCGCATTCTTGCAAGGTCCGCATCGCTCATCCTGTGTTCTGTCCGGACGATGTATTCCTTCTCATGGCCGTTTGAACCGCGCATCATCGCTTCGATGAGCGCGCCGTCATTCGTCATGAGAAGCAGTCCCTCCGAATCCCGGTCCAGGCGGCCGGCGTAGGAAAGGCGCACCGGATAATGAAAGGCATCAGAAAGCGTCACCTTCGCGTGCGGATCCGAAGCAGTGCAGGTGACGCCGGCCGGTTTATAATATGCTACTGTTTTCTTTTTTGAAAGCGGACGGACTTCCCGCCCTCGGACAGCAACCAGGTCTTTTCCATTCTCATCCACTTTGTCGCCGGGATGTGCGAGAACGCCGTTCACAGTGACCTCGCCAAGTCCGATCAGCCGGTCTGCTTCTCTGCGCGAACAGATCCCGCAGCCGGCAATATAAGCATTCAAACGTATACTCATAGTTTTGACGAAAGCTTTCCGATTGTGCTCCGCTTCAGGACAGGCCGGTAAATCTCGCGGACATGCGCGATCACGGCACTCCCCGCGGTCACCATACGGCCGTACTCATTGAGAGAAAGCGCTGTCTGACTGAACGAAGAAGCATCCGCCCCGTTCCTGTCAAGGACAAGATAATACGCATTCCGCCTCGCATAGACTTCCACGCAGACATCTTTCGTCTTCTTTTCTTCCGAAAGGGAGGAAAGATGTGTAAGGCATTCCAGAACATCGCGGAAGGATGAAAATTCATAGAGGAAGAAATCCGAAAGGACCGCAGCGCCGTCCGCGGAATCCGCGTTTTGTCCCGCAGCCTGTCCCGCGCTTTTCTCTTTCTTCATCTGTCTTCCATGCGTCTTCCCGGAAAGCGTTATATCCGCGGAAGTACCGGCGGGATTTACATCACTGCCCGTCCCCGAAGAAAGGCCGGCTTCCCTGGCTGCCTTTTCCCGCTCCTCGCCGGACTGCACTCTCGCCGCATAGTCCTTCAGGCGCTCAATCTTCTGGTCTTCGGAAAGTTTTTCCAGTTCCTTCTTCAGGTTATCAGGAATCGCAATGCCAAGCTTCTGCTGAATTTTCTTCAGAAGTATGCGGAACTGCGTTCCGCTCTGCTCCGACAGAGTAAGGCTCACCGAATGGTCCGGGAGTACCGTCATCTGCATGCTTGTGACAGCACCGTCCGGCTTGAAATTCACCCTTCGCTGCGCCTCGCCCACAATCATGTGAAGGAATTCCATTGCCTGCTCTTTTCTTTCAAAAAGATCGTCAAGCCGGATCCCATGGTTCTCCATATCCTGCGGAGTGATTATGCAATTGACAGTCTTGCTGTCGATTCGTCTGAATATCATGTAGTATCCTCAATAAAATGTATCTGTAAAAATAATCTGAATAATCCGACGGACCGCCTGCCGGCAGATACTCCGTATCAGGGCCTGCGCCTTCAAAGTCCGGCCTCTCCAGTCATATGTTCCCTTTGATAAGGAGGCCGTAAAGTTGATATCAGCTCTCAGTATAACACCAAAAGGCGCAGGCCGTGATTACGGTCTGCGCCTCAATATTGCGAGAATGTCCTGTCTGTCTTGTCTTACGATCTGTTATTTCTTGATCTGGGACATAACTTCTTCTGCAAAGTTCTCGTTTCTCTTCTCCATGCCTTCGCCGACTTCGAAACGGACAAACTTCTTGATGGTGATGGTGGTGTTGTTTGCCTTGCCGACCTGTGCAAGATAAGAAGATACGGTCTGCTTTCCGTCCTCTGCCTTGACATAAACCTGATCATTCAGGCAGATCTCACGGAGTTCCTTGTTGAGACGGCCGATCAGCTGCTTCTCAAGGATCTGCTGAGGCTTTCTCTTGTTCTCCGGAAGCTCGTCATTTTCCTTCTTGATTGCATCGAGAAGAATCTCGCTCTCGTGCGCTCTTACATCATCCGGCACATCGGATGCTGCAATATACTTCGGAGAGAGAGCTGCAACCTGCATTGCAACATTTCTCACCGCTTCTCTGACTTCATCGTTGATGACAGAGGTCTCGGCATCGACAATGACACCGATGCGGCCGCCGCCGTGTACATAGGTGGCGACGAGTCCGTTCTCTTCCTCGACCTTCTCAAAGCGGCGGATCGAGAGCTTCTCGCTGATGACTGCGATCATTTCAATGAGAGCATCGTTGACAGTCTCATCCGGCTGATCTTCCCACTTCTCAGCGAGGAATGCATCCATGTCCTTTGCATCGCTGTGAAGAGCCTGCTTTGCGACCTTGTCAACATAGGTGCGGAACTTCTCATTCTGAGCGACGAAATCCGTCTCGGAGTTGACTTCGACGACGGCTGCCTTGTGATCGCCGTCCTGTGCAATCCATGCAAGACCTTCTGCCGCGATGCGGTTAGCCTTCTTGGCTGCCTTCATCGCACCGTTCTTACGGAGATACTCAACGGCTGCATCGATATCGCCGTTTGTCTCGGTGAGCGCCTTCTTGCAGTCCATCATGCCGGCGCCGCTGACTTCTCTGAGCTGCTTTACAAGTGCTGCTGTTACTGCTGCCATAATTGTTAACTCCTTTTTACCTTATCAATACGGTCTCAGACGGTTCCTTCTGCAGCCTGCTCAGCCTCGCTTGCTGCAGACTCTGCTGCAAGATCAGCCTGCTCGCCGCTGTCTGCCTGTGCGTTCTCTTCGCCCTGCTTTGCCTCGATGACTGCATCTGCCATCTTGCTGGTGATCAGCTTAACGGCTCGGATAGCATCATCGTTGCCCGGGATGACATAATCGAGCTCTTCCGGATCGCAGTTGGTATCGCAGATACCGATCAGAGTGATGCCGAGTGCTCTTGCTTCGCTTACGCAGATTCTTTCCTTCTTCGGATCAACGACAAAGATCGCATCCGGGATACGGGTCATGGTCTTGATGCCGCCGAGGTTCTTCTCGAGCTTTTCCTGCTCCTTGACAAGTCCTGCGACTTCCTTCTTGGGAAGGACATCAAAGGTTCCGTCCGTAGCCATGGTGTTGATCTTGTTCAGGCGCTCGATACGGCTCTGGATGGTCTTGAAGTTGGTCAGCATGCCGCCGAGCCATCTCTGGTTGACATAATACATGCCGCAGCGCTCTGCCTCGGACTTGATTGCGTCCTGTGCCTGCTTCTTTGTGCCGACGAAAAGAATCGTGCCGCCCTGCTCGACAATCTCGAAGACTGCCTTATAGGCTTCATCAACCTTTACGACAGACTTCTGAAGGTCGATGATGTGGATTCCGTTGCGCTCGGTGAAGATGTACGGAGCCATCTTGGGGTTCCATCTTCTCGTCTGATGTCCGAAGTGAACACCTGCTTCGAGCAGCTGCTTCATAGATACTACGCTCATTTTGTTTCCTCCTGTGAATTGGTTTGTCTTCCGCATCCTGTTCTGCAGACGGGACATTGACGTAAGTCACGCCCCGGAAGGACTGTTCTGCCACCCTCACGGGCACCGGCAGCTGCGCAGAATGCGTGTTTTATAGTCACAACGTAAAAATTCTATCAGAACCGCAGCAGCATTGCAAGTAAAAAAACCGCGGCATCGTACGGCCTCCCGGAAGCCTCCGGGTACCGTCTTTGCTGCGGATATCTGCTGGATAAACACGAACGATAAACATTCACTTTTCAGCAAAGGCAGGAGACACTCCCTCCTTCTGCAGAGGCTCTTCCCTTATTCGCCGTGAAGCTGCTTGCGGATATTGTCGATTTCGGAATAGACCGCATCATTGAGAACCTTGATGTAGGTGCCCTTCATGCCCGATGAGCGGGACTCGAGAACGCCGGCGGACTCGAACTTGCGCAGCGCATTCACAATGACGGAACGGGTGATTCCTTCCTTATCGGCAATCTTGCTTGCTACGAGAATTCCTTCCTTGCCGTGCAGCTCGTCAAAAATGCATACAATCGCTTCCATCTCGGAATAGCTCAGAGTGCTGATCGCAGACTTCACAACGGCAATCTTGCGGTTTTCCTCCTCATTCTCCTCTGTCACTGCACGCAGCATTTCCAGGCTGACAACGGTTGTGCCGTACTCGCAGAGAATGATATCGTCGATGTCATAGGAATCGTGCTCCCGGTACATAAACACCGTTCCGAGACGTTCTCCCGCAATTTCAATCGGAGAGACAATGGCGATGCTGTCTGCATTCTGATTCTGGTCAAAGCCCATATTGACAAGGCTTACATTCTCCTTGGTGGAAAGCACGGAGAGAAGGCGCTCATTGAGATCCTCGTCAATGAATGTACCGACCTGACCCGTGATCAGCTCCTGCAGAGGCGGAACATCCGCACACCTGCCTATTCCAAGAACCTTGCCTTTGCGCGAGACAATGAAAATGTTCGAACGAAGAATATCGGACATAATCGAGCAAATGTCACTGAAGACCACTTTCCCGGTGCTGTTGTTGTGAAGAAGCTTTCCGATTTTTCTCGTTTTATCCAGTAGCACCACGTTGCTGTTCATGCTTTCTTCCTTTCTTCTGTGATGAAGATTGTGACGATCACCAGGGATATAGATGCCGCTTCACGGACGAAGGAGGAACTCACATCCGTTTTGTCCTTTGGCCGCAGAGCTGTTCCATCAACTCTTATAACTCAAAGTAACTATAACACGTGAAAAGCAACAGTGCAATGAATTTGTCAGATTTTTCTTGCATTTCATATATTTTCAATTAACCGGCAGAAAAATGAAAGTCAGAAAATATATTCTGCATTGTGTCTTGCATGGTGTACAAATCTGAAAAATTCGCACAATATTTTCGCTTTTGCGCAATGACGCAGCATGAAGCAGTCTTCTGATTTATTACTGATTACTGGTCCTTTTCCTCCGGCTTGTCCATGGTATAGCCGCAGTTTTCATTCCAACACACAAGCTTCCTGCCCTTTTCCAGCATGATGCTTCCGCACTTGGGGCAGCGTGTCTTCGACGGCCTCTGCCAGACCATGAAATCGCAGTCCGGGTTTCCGAGGCAGCCATAGTAGGTTCTTCCCTTTCTTGTGCGCTTAATGACAATATCTTTGCCGCACTTGGGGCAGGCGACGCCGATCTTTTCGTAGTAGGGCTTTGTGTTTTTGCACTCCGGAAATCCGGGGCATGCAAGGAACTTGCCGTGCGGCCCGTACTTGATGACCATCTTCCGGCCGCAGTTTTCGCAGATGACATCGGACTCCTCGTCGGCGATCTTTACCTCTGCAAGGTCTTTCTCCGCCTTCTTCACCGCCTCATCAAGGTCCGGATAGAAATTCTCGACAATTGTCTTCCATTTCACATCCCCGGAAGCTACGCCGTCGAGCAGTGTCTCAAGATTGGCCGTGAACTGCGGATCAACAATCTGCGGGAATGCCTGCTTCATCATGTTGTTGACGACCGTGCCGAGCTCGGTCATATAAAGGTTCTTGTCTTCCTTGACCACATAATGACGCGCAAGGATCGTCGTAATGGTAGGCGCATAGGTGGAAGGACGTCCGATTCCCTGTTCCTCCAGCGTGCGGACAAGCGAGGCCTCGGTGTAATGCGGCGCCGGCTGCGTGAAATGCTGCTGCGGCTGCACGCTCCGGAGCGTGAGAGAGGAATTCTCGTCGATTCCTCCCGTCATTCCGGAGGAAAGACCTTCCTCCTCTTCATCCGTGTATACTGCCATGAAGCCCTGGAATTTCACACGCGATGCAGAAACTGTGAAGATGTGCTTTTCTTTCTTTCCCTGCGCCTCGATTCTCACCTGCGTCGTCTCGTATTTTGCGGGGCTCATTCTGGATGCCGTGAAGCGGTTCCAGATGAGCTGATAGAGACGGTACTGATCACGCGGCAGATCTTCTTTCACCCTGGCCGGCGTAAGAGTGATGTCCGTCGGACGGATTGCTTCATGTGCATCCTGAATTTTGACGCTGCCGGCCTTCTTCTGCTGCGTATTCGCCTCGGTGTACTCTTCTCCGTACTGCTCTTTGATGAAATCATATGCAGCACTCTTTGCCTCGTCCGCAATACGCGTGCTGTCGGTTCGGAGGTAAGTGATAAGACCGACAGAACCGCGTCCCTTGAGCTCGACTCCTTCATAGAGCTGCTGGGCAATTCGCATCGTCTTCTGCGTTGAGAAGCCGAGACGCCTGCTGCCCTCCTGCTGCAGTGTTGAGGTCGTGAATGGAAGCGGCGCCTTCTTGGTGCGCTCACTCTTCTTCACTTCCGAGACCCTCGAGGAAGCTCCTTCCAGGTCCTCTGCCAGGGCGTCTGCTTCCTGCTTCGTGCGGATCTGTGCTTTGCCCTTGTCTGTGCCGTAGTATTTCGCTGTGACCGGCTTCTTTTCTCCCTGGATGTCAAAATCCGCGTCCATCGTCCAGTATTCCTCCGGAATGAACGCGGCAATTTCATCCTCGCGGTCTGCGATCAGACGCAGTGCCACAGACTGCACTCGGCCGGCGGAGAGTCCGCGCTTGACCTTGGCCCAGAGAAGCGGACTGATCCGGTAGCCGACCATACGGTCGAGGACACGGCGCGCCTGCTGCGCATCGACGAGATTCATGTCGATATCGCGGGGATGTTTGATGGCTTCCTTCACCGCGTTCTTCGTGATTTCATTGAACGTGATCCGGTAAACCTTCTTATCTTTATTCTTCTCATCATTCAGCCCGAGGGCCGTGACAAGATGCCAGGAGATAGCCTCTCCCTCACGGTCAGGGTCCGTTGCGAGATAAATTTTATCTGCCTTTTTCACTTCCCTGCGGAGGCTGGCCAGAAGCTCGCCCTTGCCCCGGATCGTGATGTATTTCGGCTCGTAATCATGCTCGATATCAATGCCGAGCTGGCTTTTCGGAAGATCACGGACATGTCCCTGCGAGGCCGTCACTTCATAATTGGGCCCGAGGAATTTCCGTATGGTCTTGGCTTTTGCGGGTGACTCGACAATAATCAGATTCTTTGCCATGGACAATTGCTCCCTGATTTTTCTCTTTCTTTGACAGCGGACGGCCCCTGGCTCATTGCCTGACCGTCGACGAATCTGAACATTACACCAAAAAAACAGCCTTGGCAAGACTGAAGGCGTTTGAGATCATCATTCACCCTCCCTCTCATCTGCCGCAAAAAGGCGTTTTTTCCTCCCGATCATATCGTCGATGCCTCTGATATAAGAATCGATGTCCTTTGCATCATCGCACCGGCGGATCGTGACATTGTCGTTTTCTTCTCTGACTACCCTCTTTGAAACGCTGCCCGGCCCGAGCGCCAGGATCGACTGGACTTCCTCGATGATGAGAATATTGTAGATGCCGTATTTTCCGGGACGCGCATACCCTGTATTCTCGAAATTGCCGGACATATTTTTCTGCCGGTAGAGATAATAAGGCGAAAGTCCCATTTTAGCCGCGCCTTCCGCTGCAATACGCATCGTTTTTTCTGTATTGTTTGTATGCAGCGTGTCGTATCCGTTTTCGCGGATGAATTCCTGCATCCTGGAGCCGCGTTTTACGGCAAGCGAATGCACCGTGAGGTCATCGGGTCCGAGTCTTCCGATCTCCCCAATCGTCCTCTGGACATCCTCATCTGTCTCGCCCGGGAGCCCGAGGATGATATCCATGTTGATATTGTCCATTCCCGCACCGCGCGCCATGTAATAGGCATCGATCACCTGCTGAACGGTGTGACGGCGGCCGATCAGGGAAAGTGTTCTGTCATTCATCGTCTGCGGATTCACACTGATGCGGCTCACATGATGGCTCTTCAGCACTTCAAGTTTATCTTTGGTGATGCTGTCGGGTCTTCCGGCCTCTACCGTGAATTCAAGAAGCGAATCTCCGGGGCAGAAATAGTTCTCCGCAGAGTCGAGCAGCCGGTCGAGCTCTGCCGCATTCAGTGCAGTCGGTGTTCCGCCTCCGACGTAGATGGTGTCCAGTACAGCCCCCTGCTCCTTCATCATCCCGGAGCACTCCTTCATTTCCTTCTCCAGTGCCGCAAGATAGTCCCCGACCCTATCTCTGTATGCATCAATCGCAAAACTCGGGAAAGAGCAGTACAGGCATCTCGTAGGGCAGAACGGAACTCCGATGTAGAGGCTGTATCCCTTCTCCGGCGTGAGTCTCGAGAGGATCTTTCTCTCGCGCTCAGCAATTTCTATGGAAAGGCGGGCCTTTTCTTCGCTTACGCGGAAATTGTCGCCGAGATACCGGATCGTCTCCTCCGCCCCGCGGCCCTTTTCGATCTCCCGGGTGGCCAGCTTGGTCGGGCGGATCCCGATGAGTTCACCCCAGGGAAGCTTTTTCCCCGTGACTTCCGAAAAGGAATCGTAAAGCAGATGTTTCAGTGCCGTCCGAAGATCACCTGACCGAACGTCAAAACTCCCGCCGGCCGGAGCCTCTGCCTCCCGTATATATATTGGTGAAGAATCTGCGTTTTTCTCTTTTTCTCCCACGTTCCGGAAATAAGGAAGCTCCGGAACTGCATCGCCGCGGATGTCCCGAACTGTCAGAGTTACCCTCTCCTCCGAATAACAGACAGAGATAAAAGAATCTTTTGTTTCCGCGCTGTCCGGAGAAGAAAGAAGGACTTTTACCTCGTACCCCGGGAAAAACTCGCGGATGAGGGCCTGGATTTCATAGCGGTACAGATCCATATTTACGGCTGCTGTAATAACAGGTGTATTCATGAAAACCTCAAAATCCGGCAGTTTGCCGGGACAAAACACATGAAAATAACTTCCGGACATGCGTCTTTAAAACGGGCGCAGCGCTTATCCAAAGTAAGGATTCAGCCTTCTCTCGGATGCCATATCGGAAGCCGGGCCATGGCCGGGCAAGAGGATCGTTCTGTCCGGAAGCGGCAGGATTTTCTCCCGTATGGAGCGGACGAGAGCGCTCTGCGATCCGGTCGGCAGGTCTGTCCTCCCGACTGATCCCTGGAACACCGTATCTCCGCATACAAGAACGCTCCCGGCGCTGTCGCCGTCCGGTCTGTTTTCCTCCTCCGGCTTAAGATCTGCGGCGGCTTTATCCTTATCCGCTTCCGGATCAGAAGGCTCCAGTGCCTCAATAAAATAGCAGCAGCTTCCCTCCGTGTGTCCGGGTGTTGCAAGAACTTTAATGGAAAGGCCTGCGATCCTGAGCTCTTCCCCGTCCTTTAAATATCGATCCGGAACAACCGTGCACGGACGATTGTACAGTGCAGATTCGTTGAGCATGGGATCCGAGCAGAGCCTGTGCTCGCCCTCCCAGATGTATACCGGTGCGCCGCTTTCCTTTCGAAGGTCTTCTACTCCCCAGATATGATCGAAATGAGCATGTGTGAGAAAAATGGCGCGGATGATGCGGCCGCTCTCCGAAAGCGCCTGATAAAGCTCGTGTCCGTGATCCCCCGGATCAAAAACTACAGTCTCCGGTACCTCTGTACTGAGATAATAAAAATTGGTCGGAAGCATTCCGACCTGATAGCCGCCGATTTTTACTCTCTTCATTGAGCCCTTACTTCCTTTTTTTGCGATTGAAAAGCCGCGGGGAAATGAAATCCCCGCGGCTCACAGTTCATTACATTAGAATCATCCCGCGTTTCTCTGGATGTCGATGACGTTCTTTACCTGGCGAAGCTTTGCAATGATATCGTTCAGCTGGGATTTGCCTGTGATCGGGAAGTTAACCTCCATCGTGGCGATGCCCTGCTTGCTCGTGCGTGTATTGATGCCGATAATGCTGATTCCCGACTCCGTGAAAATACGTGAAACATCGTTCAGAAGTCCGCTGCGGTCGTTTGCATAAATGACGATCTCCGCCTCGAACTTGTCGCCGGCAAGCGTCGTGTCGACACCTTCCTCCCACTCCGCCTCGATGAGACGTGCGCGGTCGATTTCCGGCATATGAAGAATATTGACACAATCCGTTCGGTGAATCGTGATGCCGCGCCCCCGGGTGACGAAACCGACAATCTCGTCGCCGGGTACCGGGTTGCAGCATTTGGAGAACCGGACCGCGACATCGTGAATACCCCGGACCACAATCGGGTTGCGGCTCCCGCGCGGCTGCATCTTGCGCGCATTCTCCTCGACCTGCTTCATGACCTCTTCGTCGGTCATCACGGTGGCGTGATCCGCTTCGTAGAGTTCCTTCAGCTTGTTGACGACCTGACCTTCCTTAAGTCCGCCGTGCCCGATGGCCGCAAGCACTGCATCCCAGTCGCGGAATCCATACTTGCGCTCGACTTCCTCCTGATAGGCCGGCTGGTTGATCTCGGAGAGGCTGATGTTCTTCGTCTTGCAGTAGGTCTGCAGGAGATCACGGCCCCGCTCGATATTTTCTTCCTTCAGTTCCTGCTTGAACCACTGGTTGATCTTGTTTCGGGTCTGCGGACTCTTGGCAATGGCGAGCCAGTCCCTCGAAGGACCCTTGGAATTCTGGCTCGTCATGATCTCCACGCGGTCACCGTTCTGAATCTGGTAATCCAGCGTGACAAGCTTTCCATTGACACGGGCGCCGATCATCTTGTTTCCGACGGCCGTGTGGACCGCATATGCGAAATCAATCGGCGTGGAGCCGGCGCGCAGCGTTTTGACTTCGCCGCTCGGGGTAAAGCAGTACACATCGTCGGAGAAAAGATCAAGATTGGACTTGAGCCCGTCCATGAACATCTTGTTGTCCGGCATGTCCTGCTGCCACTCAAGGATCTGGCGGAGCCATGTGAGCTTCTCCTCCTCGGAGGTGTCCACTTTCTGCCCGTTGCTCGTCTCCTTGTATTTCCAGTGGGCGGCGATACCATATTCCGCCTCGCGGTGCATCTCATACGTGCGGATCTGTATTTCAAACGGCTGGCCGGTCGAACCGATCAGAGTCGTGTGCAGCGACCGGTAGTTGTTCGGCTTCGGCATCGCAATATAGTCCTTGAACCGGCCCGGCATCGGAGTATACATCTCGTGGATGATACCGAGCGCCGCATAGCAGTCCTTCACCGTATTGACAATAATTCGCACCGCGAACAGGTCATAGATCTGGTCCAGGGTCTTGCCCTGATTGACCATCTTCTTATAGATACTGAAGAAATGCTTGACACGGCCGTCAACCTTTGCATCGATGCCGGATTCCGCCATTTTCGCGCGCACCTGCTCCGCGATCTCGGCGACATACTGCTCGCGTTCCCGTTTCCGCTCACCAACCTTCTCAACCAGATCATAATAGACTTCCGGCTTGAGGTACTTGAGCGAGAGATCGTCGAGCTCGACCTTGATACGGCTGATCCCCAGGCGCTGTGCAATCGGCGAATAGATGTCCAGGGTTTCCTGCGCGATCCGTTTCTGCTTCTCCGGCGGCTGATGGCCAAGCGTACGCATATTGTGCAGACGATCAGCGAGCTTGATCAGGATGACACGGATGTCTTTTGCCATCGCAAGAAACATCTTCCGAAGGTTCAGTGCCTGATATTCCAGCTGCTCCGCTGTCTTCTCCTTCTCATCGCCGGTCCCGTTGTTATAATTCTTTGCAAATTCGAGCTTGGAGAGCTTTGTGACGCCGTCCACCAGGAGCGCCACATCCGGTCCGAACTCCTTCTCGATTTCATCCTTTGTGAAAATCGTATCCTCGACGACATCGTGCAGAAGGCCTGCCGCGATCGTCTCCTTGTCCATTTCCAGGTCTGCCAGAATGATGGCGACATAGAGCGGATGAATGATATACGGCTCGCCCGAGCGGCGGAACTGGCCCTCGTGCGCCTTCATGGCAACGTGGTAGGCCTTCTCGATCAGCGAGATATCATCCGAGGGGTGATATTTCCTGACCCGCTCGATGAGATCCTTGTAAAGAACGTCCGGGGAGACATACTCTGCGATGGATTCCATCCGCCCGTCGTCAAAACCGATGCCTTTGCGTCCGGAGGAAGTATTCCCGATGCTTTCGTCCAGCTTCTTCTTCTCTTCCTCGGTGCGCTCCGTCGTGCGCCCGTCCGTGAGCGACGCCGGTGCCTTGGCCTCGATCGCGCGTTTTGCCGCCTCCGCGTCACGCAGAACCTTTGTAGTCGCGGAATCCATCTCCGTCAGAGAGCCGGCATCCACATCGTGGCTGTCGACGGCTGCGTCCGCGGATGCAGATTCCATATTCAGTTGCTCCCTGTCTTTGTCTGCCATAAACTCACTCCGAAGTAACTTCTTCCGTGGATACAGAAAACAGATTAGATTTATTTCCGTGAAAAGTCAACAAAACCTCCGTACAGACTGCGTTTCGTCTGTGCGGAGGTCAGTACATTCTTTATGCTTCAGGCAGTATGCCCTTTATCAATACATATCACCCTGCGGAGCTGCCGGTGCAGCCGGAGCCGGTTCCTTGATCGTAGAAACCGCTGCTTCCGTGGTCAGGAAGCTGCTTGCAACAGAGGTTGCATTCTGAAGAGCAGATCTCGTAACCTTTGCCGGATCAATAATGCCGGCATCAATCATGTTGACATACTCTTCGTTGTAAGCATCGTACCTTTACCTTGTTGACGACAACCGATCCGTCGACACCTGCATTCACAGCAATGTTGAACAGCGGAGCTTCCAGTGCCTTAAGAACGATATTTGCACCGGTCTTCTCATCGCCTTCCAGATTCTCAGTTGCCTTCTTCACATCCTTGATTGCGTGGATGTAAGCAGAACCGCCGCCGAAGATGACACCTTCCTCAACAGCTGCCCTGGTAGCGTTGAGAGCATCTTCCATACGGTACTTTTCTTCCTTCATCTCTGTCTCGGTAGCAGCGCCGACACGGATGACAGCTACGCCGCCCGCAAGCTTTGCAAGGCGCTCCTGCAGCTTTTCTTTGTCGAAATCAGACTTGGTCTCTGCGATCTGAGCCTTGATCTGAGCAACTCTGTCCGCAATTGCCTTCTTGTCGCCCTCGCCTCCGACGATGACGGTCTTCTCCTTGCCTACCTTTACGCTCTTGCAGTGGCCGAGCATATCAACCGTTACATCCTTGAGTTCGATGCCGACATCGGAGCTTGCAACCTGACCGCCGGTCAGAATCGCAATATCCTGAAGCATATCCTTGCGTCTGTCACCATAGCCAGGAGCCTTGACAGCGACAACGTTCAGTGTGCCGCGCAGCTTGTTGACAATCAGGGTCGTAAGAGCCTCGCCGTCGACATCGTCGGCGATGATGAGCAGCTGACGTCCCATTTTGACAACGGAGTCAAGAAGCGGAAGAAGATCCTGAATATTGGAAATCTTCTTGTCCGTGATGAGAATCAGCGGATCTTCCATGTTTGCTTCCATCTTCTCGGTATCGGTTGCCATGTATGCGCTGACATAGCCGCGGTCAAACTGCATGCCTTCGACCAGTTCAAGCTCGTTCTGCATGGTCTTGGATTCCTCGATGGTAATAACACCGTCCTTAGAAACCTTCTCCATTGCGTCGGCAATCATCTTGCCGACTTCCTCGCTGCCGGAAGAAACCGTAGCGATCTTCTCAATATGATTCTTTCCGGTAACCGGAGTGGACATCTTCTTGATGGATTCAACCGCTGCATCGGTTGCCTTCTTCATACCCTTGCGCAGAACCATCGGGTTGGCGCCTGCAGCCAGATTCTTCATGCCTTCGTTGATCATCGCCTGCGCAAGAACGGTAGCGGTCGTGGTGCCGTCGCCTGCGACATCGTTTGTCTTCTCGGCAACCTGTCTTACGAGCTGAGCGCCCATGTTTTCAAAGCCGTCCTTCAGCTCGATTTCCTTTGCAATCGTGACACCATCGTTTGTGATTGTGGGAGCACCATAACTCTTGTCAAGGACAACATTTCTGCCCTTCGGTCCAAGGGTGATCTTTACTGTATCCGCAAGCTTGTTCATGCCTGCTGCAAGAGCATTTCTTGCATCATCGCCATGCTTTAATTCTTTTGCCATGATTATTATCCTCCACTAACAAGTGATTACTTACGATATCTGATAAAGGTCTGAAAGTCAGTTTTCCACAATCGCCAGAATGTCGCTCTGACGGCAGATGACATATTCCTGATCATCAAACTTGACTTCCGTTCCGGCATATTTGGAATAAATAACGGTATCACCGGGCTTTACGGTCATCTTGACTTCCTTGCCATCGACCAGTCCGCCGGGACCGACCGCGATTACTTCCGCCTGCTGCGGCTTTTCTTTCTCAGCACCAGCGATGATGATGCCTGCAGAAGTCTTGGTCTCTGCCTCTTTCTGCTTCAGAACAACTCTGTCTGCCAACGGAACTAACTTCATGATAATGCCTCCTTACATGACCGGCCGGCACTGATTTGCTCAAGCGGACCGGCCTTGATCTTATTCAAGTTTCTTTCCGATTGTTAGCACTCATTCTTCCTGAGTGCTAACTTACATTGCACATAATAACACATCAAAGATGTAATGCAAGAACGAATTTGACATTTTATTTTTTGTTAAGAATTAGACGAATGACTTTTGTTCAGAAATGCAATTACCGCCCACTATGCGCAATCTTTGCCTTCTTACATTCATTCACATTTCTTCCAATAATGCCGTCGGCCGCCGGCAGCTTGAAGTCTTTGCCTTCTATAAGCTCTGCAAAGCAGTCCACAGGTCTTTGCTCTCTTACAGTCCCAGTGCTTCCCTGATTTCACCGAGAGAAGAAGCAAACCGGATGTTTCTGCGCTTCTCCTCCGCAATAAAGCCCTCAGCCGCCGCATGATCAAAGAAGCGCCCGAGGTCTTTGTAATATCCCCCGAGGCTGTAGAATACATAGGGTTTTTCCATGATGCCGATGGAGTTCGACGATATCACCTCCGATATTTCCTCAAGAGTCCCGGTCCCGCCCGGGAAAGCAATAAAAGCGTCTCCGAGCTCAATGAGCTTTTTCTTTCTCGTCTGCATATCCGGCGTCACAATCAGCTTGGAGAGTCCAGGGAGCTGCGGCACCGATTCCACGAAAAAACGCGGCTCGACTCCGATGACTTCTGCACCGGATTCAAGAGCCGCGCCAGCCAGTATTCCCATTAATCCAACGTTGCTGCCGCCATAGACAAGGCCGAGGCCGGATGTGCCGATAAAGGTTCCCAGCTTCTTTGCCGCCTCTGCATAAACAGGATTTTTTCCTTCGTTCGAACCGAGATAGACCGTGATTCTCATGTAAAATTCCCTTCCCGGAACGAATTACAGTGTATCAGGCGAATTTCCAGCTGATTCCGAAGATCTGTTCCATCATCTTGCGGATTTCATCCTTCATTCCGTCGCAGGCCGACTGTTCGTCCTTATACAGCATCGTTCCGACTTTCATCTTGTGATCGCTGAAATAAACTTCCCATCCTTCCTTCGTTTTGTCAAGGCAGATGCGGCCATTCTTCCGGCCGTTCATGTGATAAAGATGACTCGGAACAAGATGCCCCTTGAAGAATTTCTTAAGCTCCCTTGTATTCATATACTCCTCTCTTTCTACAGCCCTGCGGACTGCTGCAGGAAATGGATAAATTATATTTTTCGAAACCGCTTTACGTAGTTTTTAATACTACATATATCCTACTATGAGAACAGTGCAGATGCAACCGGTAATTGTAAATTCTCTGTAATCCCGGAAATTGTGAATACTGCGGCATCTATTCAGTTCCCCGTACTCGATTGTGGGCGGTCAGAGGCGCTTAATAATTGCATTCTTCATTATAAATACAGAGGTCTCAAAAAAAGGCACGCCGGTGCTTCAGCACCGATGCTGCTGTTTGACTTTCTTTCTGTCAGCGATAGATATTGTCGATGCCAATATCCGTGTAGAGCGCAACACCCTCTGCCGCGCCGCCGTAAACCGCTGTGACATACGGGCGGGCGATGAGAACGCCGTCCGCACCGAGTGCAAGCGCCTTGAAGATATCAACTCCGCTGCGGATGCCGCCGTCGACGAGAACCTTGACGTCGCCGCCTACTTCCGATGCGATGTCCGAAAGAACTTCCGCAGTCGCCGGGCACTGATCGAGGACGCGGCCACCGTGATTCGATACGACAATGGCCGAGGCACCGGCAAGCTTGGCCTTGCGGGCGCCTTTCACGGTCATGATTCCCTTGACAATAAATGGCTTTCCCGATTCGCGGATGATCTCTCCGAGCTCCTCAACGGACTTTGAGCCGGCCGGCGGATTGAGATTCTGAAGGAACGGAAGGCCTGCCGCATCGACGTCCATCGCGACTGCAAAACTGTCCGACTCCTTTACGAGTGCAAATTTCTCGCGGAGCGTATTCACATCCCACGGCTTGACCGTCGGGATTCCACACCCGCCGGCGCTGCGGATCGCACTGCAGGCTGCCTTCATAACCTCCGGATTGGTCCCGTCGCCCGTGAACGCTGCAATCCCCGCGTCTGCACATGCTTTCACGAGAATATCATTGTACTGAAGATCATTCAGTTTGTCGCCGTAATGAAGGTTTACGGCGCCGACCGGACCGGCAAAGATCGGGTATTTCATTTTGTACCCGAAGAAGTCAAAACTCGTGTCCGGTGTAAAACCGGGGTGAATCGTATCCATATTGATGCGGATCTTCTTCCACTCGTCATAGTTGCGGATCGCAACATCGCCGACTCCCTTGGCCCCCGGTCCGGGAATGTGTCCTCCGCATGCCCTTCCGTTGCATTCCGGGCAGGCCTTGCACGGCCCCATACATTCTCTGGCCCTGTCCAGCAGTTCCTGATATGTCATTTTCTCTCCCTCCTTGAATGTCCGCTTCCCACAAATGGTCTGCCGCGGACTGCGCAGACATCGGTCAGCCTGCCGCTGTACGGCACGCCGAATATTCATCAATAATGATACCTTTTTACAGTCGATTTGCAATGCAGAACTCTCTATATCGGTGGAGAACTCCCGCCATGCGAAATGCCAGTGCAACTCATTCCTCACCTCATCTTATTGAAAGTTCTGTCTCCGAACAATTCGGATTCATAAAGCATTGATGCCGAATTTGAATTGCTTCCGCGCATAAAAAAAGCCGGAAGGCGCAGCATTTTCCTGCTGACATCCTTCCGGTTTATATCAATCAATCTTTAGTCACTTTTCTCTCTTCAGTCTGATCTCTGCCTGCGCAGCCGCAAGTCTTGCAATCGGCACACGGAACGGTGAGCAGGAGACATAGGTAAGACCCACACGGTTGACAAACTCGATGGAAGCCGGGTCGCCGCCGTGCTCGCCGCAGATTCCGAGATGGATATCCGGACGGGTCTTTCTGCCCTTCTCGACGGCGATCTGAATCAGCTGACCGACGCCGTTCTGGTCAAGATGTGCAAACGGATCCTGTTCATAGATCTTGGACTTGTAGTAGTCGGTGAGGAACTTGCCCGCATCGTCTCTCGAGAAACCGAAGGTCATCTGCGTGAGATCATTCGTTCCGAAGCTGAAGAACTCTGCCTCCTCGGCAATCTGATCTGCCATGAGGGCCGCACGCGGAATCTCAATCATCGTACCGATATGATACTGAATGTCGGAGTTCTTCTCTTTCTTTACCTTCTCCGCGACATCAACGATGATGTTCTTTACAAACTTGAGCTCCTTGACATCGCCGACAAGCGGGATCATGATCTCAGGCTCAATCGGATAGCCTTTCTCATTCTTCACCTCGATCGCGGCTTCCATGACGGCTCTGGTCTGCATGCGCGCGATCTCCGGGAACGTAACGGAAAGACGGCATCCGCGGTGACCCATCATCGGATTGAATTCCTTGAGATCGTCGCAGCGGCGGCGCACTTCGTCGACCGTAAGACCCATCTCATCGGCCATGCTCCTGATTTCGGCTTCCGTATTCGGGACAAACTCATGGAGCGGCGGATCCAGGAAACGAATGGTGACCGGACGGCCCTCCATCGCCTCATAAAGGCCCTTAAAATCGTTTTTCTGGAATGGTATCAGCTCATTCAGAGCCGCTTCTCTCTCTTCCGTGGTGTCCGAAAGAATCATCTTGCGGATCTTCGGGATCCGGTCCGGGTTGAAGAACATGTGCTCCGTGCGGCAAAGGCCGATGCCTTCGGCGCCGAGGCGGACTGCATTTTCCGCATCCGCCGGTGTATCTGCATTCGTGCGGACTCTCAGTCTCCTGTACTTGTCCGCCCAGTTCATGATGCGCTCAAAGTTGCCGGAAATGGTCGCCTCGACCGTCGGAATATCGCCGAGATAAATTTTGCCGGTGGAACCATCCAGGGAGATGAAATCTCCCTCGTGGATCTCATGTCCGCCGAGCTCGAAATACTTCTCTTTCTCGTGCACGGTCATATCTCCGCAGCCGGAGATGCAGCAGGTTCCCATGCCGCGCGCGACAACGGCAGCATGGCTTGTCATGCCGCCGCGCATCGTGAGGATGCCCTCTGCGGCGTGCATGCCGTCGATATCCTCGGGAGAGGTCTCCTGACGAACCATGATGACTCTCTGTCCCTGCGCATGTGCAGCGACTGCATCTTCTGCATTGAAGTAAACTCTTCCTGCCGCAGCTCCCGGGGATGCCGGAAGCGCCTGACCGATCTCCTTTGCAAGCTTAAGTTTTGACTGATCGAAGCCGGGGTGAAGCAGCTGATCGAGGGACTGCGGTTCAATGCGCAGCACTGCCTCCTGCTCGTCAATCATGCCCTCGTCCACAAGATCGCAGGCGATCTGAATGGCAGCCTGTGCGGTTCTCTTTCCGTTTCTTGTCTGCAGGAAAAAGAGCTTGCCGTCCTCGATCGTGAACTCCATGTCCTGCATGTCTTTGTAGTGATTCTCAAGTCCCTTCGCGAGCTTCATGAACTGCTCATAGCACTCCGGAAGGTCCTCTGCCAGCTTTGTGATCGGCTGTGGCGTGCGGATGCCGGCGACAACATCTTCGCCCTGTGCATTGATGAGATACTCACCGAAAATACCCTTCGCACCGGTAGCCGGATTACGCGTGAAGGCAACGCCGGTGCCCGAGGTATCGCCCATGTTTCCAAAGACCATCGACTGAACGTTGACGGCTGTGCCGAGCTCGTACGGGATATCATACATCCTGCGGTAGGTATTTGCTCTCGGGTTGTCCCAGGAACGGAAGACAGCCTTGATGGCCTCCATCAGCTGAACCTTCGGATCCTGCGGGAAGTCCTCGCCCTGCTGCTTTTTGTAGAGTTCCTTATACCTTGCGATGACAGACTTAAGGTCTTCTGCCTGAAGCTCCGTGTCGTAAACATATCCGTGTTTTTTCTTCTCTTCCTCGAGAATGGCGTCAAACAGCGTCTTGGGCTGACCCATGACGACGTCGGAGAACATCTGGATGAATCTTCTGTAGGAATCATAGGCAAACCTTGGATTGCCGGTCTTCTTTGCAAAGCCCACAACCGAAACATCGTTGAGTCCGAGGTTCAGGATGGTATCCATCATGCCGGGCATCGAGACCGGGGCGCCGGAACGCACCGAGACAAGCAGCGGGTCATTCTCATCGCCGAACTTCTTGCCGCGCACGCCTTCGAGCCAGGAAAGTGCGTCAAAAATCTGCTTCTTTGTCTCGCTGTTGATTTCCTTCCCCTCGTTGTAATAATCCGTGCAGGCTTCCGTGGAAATCGTAAATCCCGGAGGAACCGGCATTCCGAGATTCGTCATCTCCGCAAGGTTTGCACCCTTGCCGCCGAGAAGATTGCGCATCTTTGCGTTGCCTTCTTCGAACTTGTACACCCTCTTATTCATCTGTTCTCCCTTTCTGCACAAGAAACTGTGCCGTGACTTCGCACAAGGCTATATACTGAACACCGCATTTCCGCGGTTTGTCCAACTGAATGATTCAAAAAACGAAGACGCCCCGGCACCGGCGCCCGAAATTCAGCAGCGGTCGCTCTCAGCCGGAATAAACGAATCGAAAATGCATACGTCAAAACTCTTCCTTGCCCGCGTGAGCTGTTCCTCGCTCCGGATTGTCCAGGCTGCCGAACGGATCCGGAAAAGACTTCTGCAGAGTCTTCGCGAGATATTGCCGCTGTATTTTTGGTTGTAAGCGATGAAATCCGGCTTTGCCAGGATATTGGTGAGGAGAAACTGAAGTGCAAACAGAAACCAGGTTCTGTAGAAAACGCCGTGTATTTCCGGGTCATGCAGGAACCCGTCGGAGAGCTGACCGCGGCATACATCATTGTGATGTCTGCGGTACCAGTGAAGAACCAGCGGATTGAATGACTCGATACAGTAATCCCCCCTGTATTTGGTCAGCATCGCATCAATCGGCGCACAAAGCGACATGTCCGTATCATTCGACTTGAATTCAACAATCAGAGGAACTTTTCCGTCTGCCAGAGCAAGGACGTCACTGAACTTCGGAATTTTCTCCCCGCTCTCTCCAAGAGAAAGCTTTTGAAGTTCCTCAAACGTAAAATCGCGGACTCGGCCGGGTACGCCGCACATCCGCTTCAGTGTAAAATCATGGAAAACAACCGGCACGCGGTCCTTTGTCATCTGAACGTCGAGCTCAATTCCATAGCCGGCATCCACTGCCCGTCTGAATGCCGGCATGGAATTCTCCGGCACGCCTGCCCTGCTGTCAAAAAGTCCCCTGTGTGCAAAGAGCTTTGTCCCCAGTGCCCTGCTTTTCGGTCTCCCGAAGATCCGCGGACAGATCAGCACAAAATACAGGATCAGAAGAACTATGACGACTGTGAAAACTACCCTGATGATTTCCAAGATTTTCTCCGTAAAACCTTTGTTTTTCCTCACAATTTTAACATAAGTTAAGTGTGAATACTATCTGTATCCGCAAAAGCACACCTTTGCCGGCGCCGGCAGAGCAGAGTGAAGATTCTGTAAAATCCGGAAAAAACAAAGAGAATCCGGAGACTCTCCAAAGTTTCCTTGCATAAAGTTTCTTCTTAAGTTATGCTGATTCGCAGGTTTACACGTCTGTCCCGGTGTTTTTCTGCCCGGACCTCCACTAATGAAAGGCAAATACGAATGATAGCAGCAAATAATGTCACCTACCGCGTCGGCAAGAAAGCTCTTTTCGAAGATGTCAACATCAAGTTTCTTCCGGGCGAATGCTATGGAATCATCGGCGCGAACGGAGCCGGCAAATCGACTTTTCTCAAAATACTCTCCGGCCAGCTCGAAACCACAAACGGCACAATCACAATGGACCCCGGTCAGCGTCTCTCCTTCCTCGAACAGGATCAGAACAAATACGACGATGAGATCGTGCTTGACTGCGTCATGCAGGGCAACGCCCGGCTGTACGAGGTCATGAAGGAAAAGGACGCGCTCTACGCAAAGGCTGATTTCACTGATGCGGACGGCGAGAAAGCTGCCGAGCTCGAGACGGAGTTCGCCGACATGGACGGATGGAATGCTGAGTCGGATGCAGAATCACTGCTCAACGGCCTCGGCATTGAGACAGATCTGCACCAGAAAACAATGGGCGAACTTAACGGCGCCAAGAAGGTCAAGGTTCTTCTCGCACGCGCACTCTTCGGAAATCCGGACATTCTTCTTCTTGATGAGCCCACAAACCATCTGGATATGGACGCAATCGCGTGGCTTGAGGAATTCCTCATCAATTTCAAAAATACGGTCATCGTGGTCTCTCACGACCGCTACTTTCTCAACAAGGTCTGCACCTACATCGCCGACATCGACTACGGCAAAATTCAGCTCTACGCCGGCAACTACGATTTCTGGTTCGAGTCAAGCCGCCTGATGATCCGGCAGATGAAGGAGGAAAACCGCAAGAAAGAGGAGAAAATCAAGGAACTCAAGGAATTCATCTCCCGTTTCTCGGCCAACGCATCCAAATCAAAGCAGGCAACGAGCCGCAAGCGTGCTCTGGAGAAGATTCAGCTCGATGATATCCGGCCGTCTTCCCGCAAATATCCGTACATCGACTTCCGGCCGGACCGCGAGATCGGCAATGAGGTTCTCACCATCGAAAACCTCTCCAAAACCGTGAACGGCGTAAAGGTCATCGACCATTTCAGTCTCGTCGTCGGCCACAATGACAAGATTGCCTTCGTGGGCGGACAGGAACTCGCCAAAACTACACTCTTTGAGATTCTCATGGGCAATCTGGAGCCCGATGAGGGAACCTACAAATGGGGTGTCACAACGAAGCGCTCCTATTTCAAGAAGGACAACACCGAGCTCTTTGACTCTGACCTCAACATCACGGAATGGCTCTCCGGTTATTCCGAAAACAAGGATGTCACCTACGTCCGCGGATTCCTTGGCCGCATGCTCTTCCCCGGCGAGGACGGCGTAAAGAAGGTCCGCATTCTGTCCGGCGGTGAGAAAGTCCGCTGTCAGCTCTCCTCGATGATGATCAGCGGTGCCAACGTGCTGATCTTCGATGAACCCACGAACCATCTGGACATGGAATCTATCTCCGCCCTCAATGACGGCATGATCAAGTTCCCGGGCGTAGAGCTCATCGCCTGCCGCGACCACCAGGTCGTACAGACCACTGCAAACCGCATCATCGAATTCCTGCCGGGCGGCGGATACATCGACAAAGTCACCGACTACGATTCGTATCTTGAGCAGGATGCGGATGCAAGAAAGAGAACCGTTTACGTCAACACCGATACTGAAGACGAAAACTGAAAATTATGCCAAAAATCGACCTTCATGTACATTCAACCCGATCCGACGGAACACTCACTCCGTCCGAACTTGTCTATCATGCAAAGGAGCTCGGTATTTCCGCCTTTGCACTGACTGACCATGACACAACGGAGGGACTTGACGAGGCTGTCCACACCGGGCTCCGCGAGGGAATTGATGTTGTCCCCGGGATCGAGTTCTCAACCGAGTACCAGGGAAAAGACATCCACATCCTCGGATATTGTTTTGACTATGCAGCCGAAGGACTCACGAAACGGGTCCGCGAATTCGCGGATGCCCGCGATGCGCGCAATAAAAAGATGTGTGCGCTCCTGCAGGCGGACGGCATAAATGTCCCGTATGAGGCGCTCATCCGGGACAATCCCGGCGCCGTCATCACCCGCGCGCAGATCGGCCGCTACATGTTCGAGCACGGCATCACCTCCAGCATCGCCGAGGCGTTTGAAAAATACATTGGAGACGACTGCAGATATTTCGTGCCGCGCGAGAAGATTTCACCGCAGATGGCGGTAAAGTTCATCCTCGACTACCACGGCGTCCCCGTGCTCGCGCACCCGTATCAGTATAAACTGACACCTTCCGGTCTCGATGCGCTGATCGCTCTTCTCACAAAGGAAGGGCTCATGGGCCTTGAATGCCTCTACTCCAAATACTCCCCCGCCGAAACAAGGGAGCTCGAGAAGCTTGCCGATCAATACGGACTTCTGGAAACGGGCGGCTCGGATTTTCACGGGAATAACAAACCGGGTCTTGAGATGGGAACCGGCTATAACAATCAGCTCTATGTCCCGGAGCGTCTGCTCACGAATATGCGCCGCCGTCTGTACGGTACCAGCGAAAACACGAAGGTGTTCTTCGCTGACCTCGACGGAACACTGCTCGATGCAAAGAAGACCATAACACCGAAAACACGGGAGGCCCTCGAGAAATGGGATAAGAAGGGCAACATCCTCGTTCTGAGTTCCGGCCGTGCCCTCGCGGATATGAAGATGGTCGCGGACGAACTTCACCTCGGATCCCTTCTCTATGACTGCAGAAATAAGATGGTCCTCTACCGTGAGGGTGTGCCGCTTGACATCGTCAACGATATTTTTGATGAATGTGAGAAATACGGCGAATACGTTCACACGTATACGGATATCGGCATCGCCGTCCGCGTCTACCGGAAAGAGACAAAGTTCTACCAGCGTTTTCACAGGATGAAGGTAATCGAGGCCGGACTGTCTGCAAAGAAGGCGGCCCTGTACCCTCTCTCTCCTGAGGACCTCGAAGCGCGGGATGAATATTTTAAGGATCCGGAGAACCGGAAGGGTGCATCGATCCGCGGCGCTTTCATCGAGGACTTCCGGGAGAATCCTGCCGGCGGCGACATGACAAAGGTTCTTTCGGCCGGTCCCTGCAAATGCATTGCGATCGAGATGAAGAATCCCGCCGCGATCGACCGTCTCCGCGAGGCTCTCGCGGAGCGCTATCACGGCACACTCGAGGTTTTCATGTCGAGCGAATATTATCTTGAGATCGTCTCCTCCTTCGCCGGCAAAGGGCGCGGACTCCTCCGCTTCGCCGCAGGACTTGGCATTCCGGTCAAGAACACCTTCGCCGCAGGTGACTCTGAAAATGACATCAGCATGATCGAGGCAGCCGGCACCGGCATCGCGATGAAGAACGGAATTGAGGCTACGCCGCGCCTTAAGGACGCCGCTGATATCATCACGGACGAGGACAACGACCACGACGGACTTGCCGCTGAAAACATTCTGCCGCTGCGAATCAGCGCCAAAACGATTTCAGCCAGGTTTTTCTTTGTTCAGCCTGTAGGCTCAGATATAATTTTCAGCCATTCGGTTTCGGCCTATCTTTCAGTCTTTAATTTTCAGCATTTATTTTCAGCCTTCGACGATAATATAGCGTCCATCTCCGACGTCAAAGACCTCTGCCTCGTTCAAAATGGAATCCTCATCGTCGTCCCCGATGTCGACGCCCTCTTCCTCAAAATACCGGAGGACTTCTTTTTTTCCCTTCACAACAACGGCGCAGACATCTTCAAGGAAATTCTCCGCCTCTTCCAGTGTCTCCGCGACCGGCTCCGGATAGAGACGAAGCTGATTGTCGAGGAAGCACTGCAGTACCTTTTCATCATAGCTCATTGAATATACTCTCCCGGTTCCGGCTGTCAGCGGAACGTATTTGCCCCTGCCCCGGTTTATTTGTCTTCAGACGGTGCCATCTCCGGTGTAAAAACCCGGGTGTCTTTGTGGGTTGCAACGGCAGCAGCCGCCACCGCCTCGTTGCAGAACTGCAGCTGCGAGTTGACCGGCTCTTTGCCGCGGCGGTCGACGCGCTCGTACTCTCCCTCTGCATTCATGACACGGGCCTGTTCCGTATCAGCAAGCTCGGTCTTCAGGATGTGGATCGCTTTCTTCTGAATCTCCGGATCCTCAAGCGGGAACATGATCTCGACGCGGCGGTCAAGGTTTCTCGGCATCCAGTCGGCCGATGCCGCATACACTTCCGGACTGCCGCCATTCTCGAAATAGAAAATACGGCTGTGCTCAAGGAAGTTGCCGACGATCGAACGCACTTCGATGTTCTCGGAAATGCCCGGAATGCCGACCCGCAGGCAGCAGATGCCGCGGACAATCAGCTCGATGCGGACACCGGCCGCGCTTGCTCTGTACAGAGCCTCCATGATATCCGGGTCGCACAGCGAATTCATCTTCGCCATAATATGTGCGGCCTCACCGGCTTTTGCGTGCTCTGCCTCTCTTCCGATCAGATAGACGAAGCGGTCTTTCAGCCAGAGCGGCGCCAGTGTCAGGCGGTTCCAGTGATTCGGTTCCGAATAGCCGGAAAGCATGTTGAAGACGGCGGTTGCGTCCTCACCATATGACTCGCGGCATGTAAACATTCCGACATCCGTGTAAAGTTTTGCCGTCGAATCGTTGTAGTTGCCGGTCGCAAGATGGACGTAACGGCGGATGCCGTCCTCCTCCCTCCGCACAACCAGCGTGATCTTCGAATGCGTTTTGAGGCCGACCAGACCGTAAATGACGTGGCAGCCCGCCTTCTCAAGCATCTTTGCCCAGCCGATGTTGTGCTCCTCGTCGAAGCGGGCCTTCAGCTCAACCAGAACCATGACCTGCTTGCCGTTCTCGGCGGCCTTTGCGAGGGCCGCGATGATCGGCGAATTACCGGAGACGCGGTACAGGGTCTGCTTGATGGCGAGTACGTCCGGATCGACCGCAGCCTGTGCGACAAAGTCGACGACTGGCTGGAAGGTCTCATATGGATGATGCATGAAAATGTCGCCCCTGCGGATACACTCGAATACATTTGCTCCGGCCGGGATTTCCGGAACCGGCTGCGGCTTTGCGTAGCGATGCTCTTTGAAATCGTCAAAACCCTCGAGCCCGTACATTTTCATGAGGAAAGTCAGGTCAAGAGGTCCGTCAATCCGGAACACTTCGCTGTCCGTGACGGCAAGTTCCTTCTGCAGTGCGGTGAGCAGCCGCTTATCAATGGAGGACTCCACCTCGAGACGGATTGCCTCGCCCCACTGACGGCGCCTTAGCTGCTTCTCGATCTCCTTGAGAAGGTCCTCCGCCTCATCCTCGTCGATGGAAAGATCCGCATTGCGCATGACGCGGAATACCGCCGTCGTCAGAACGTTGTAATGCATGAAGAGCTGCGGCATGTTGTGGCGCACGATCTCTTCGAGCAGGATGACCCTGACGGGCTTTCCTTCCTCCGCCGGCAGAACAACGATTCGGTTAAGACCGCTCGGAACCTGTACGACGGCAAGGTCAATCTCGGAGGCCTCGCCCTTTTTCCCACGTTTTGCTCTGAGAATGCTCGGGCCCGCGTCTTCGCGGCGTGTCAGAAGAGCTGCTATGTTGAGCGTTTTATTGCGCACCAGCGGAAACGGTCTCGACGAATCGACGGCCATCGGTGTGAGAACCGGATAAACCTCTTCGCCGTAATACTGCTCGACGAACGCCTCTTCTTCCGGCGTAAGGTCTTCATACTGCTTTACGACGAGTCCTGCCTCCTGTTCCAGAGCAGGAATCAGCATGCGATTGTAAGTCGAATACTGCAGGCCGACGAAATCGTGCGTAGCCTTAAGGACCGCCTCGAGCTGCTGCGATGCCGTCATGCCGGCGATGTCCGTCTTCTTGTAGCCCGCATGCTCCATGTCCTTGAGGCTTGCGACACGGACCATGAAGAACTCATCGAGGTTTGAGCTCGTGATCGAAAGGAACTTGAGCCTCTCGAAAAGCCGGATATCATGACGCCTTGCCTCGCCCAGAACTCTTCCGTTGAACTGAAGCCAGGAAAGCTCCCGGTTGATATAATATTTCGGATCGCGGTAATTGATTTCTTTTTCTGCAGCTGCCTTCCTGCCCGCAGCTGCCTTTTTTGTCTCGGCCGCCTCAGCGGCTGCCGTCTTCTGTACTGCCATAAATTCTGTAACCCCCGATTTTCAGTTTGTCTGATCAATGGGTGCCTTATATTATTTCTTCGTCTGCCGGATAACCGGACGGACTCCGTAGACTTCCTCGAAGAACTCGGCCCGGTGCCGGAAAAGCCCCTTCTCCATCGTAAGATCGATGCCTGCGGGCACTGTGATGACGAGCTTTCCTTCGCTCACGCGGACCTTGACGTCGCGGAATTTCATCTGATGAGAACGCTCGAGACCATTTGCAAGCCGCAGGATTGCCGTGAGCTTTGCCACGGTGAGATATGACTTCGGATCGAGGTCCGTCTTCTCCTTGAGCTGGCCGTAATACTGGAACTCGTCATGATTGAACCGCACGACGCTCGCAACAATCTCGCGCTCGATATGTGAGATTCCGATGATCTCCGTCGCCATAATGATATCGAATGAACATTTGCCGACATCCGTCATTGAAATATACTTGCCGCAGTCGTACAGGATCGACGCGATCCGCAGGAGCAGACGTTCCCTCGCCCCGAGGCCGTGATACTTCTTCATGGCATCGAAGATTTTGACGCATATGTCCTCGATCTGCTGTCCTCTCTCCGGAAGCCCCATATAGCGCTGCGCCGTAGAGGATGCGCAGGCGATGATATCCTCGTCAAAATCATGATCGGCAGCGTGAAAACCATTCGCGCTCGCGAAATCATAATTCATGCCGTCGCAGAGCGTGACGCCCGGTGCCCAGACCATGTTTGCACCGCAGGCTTCAATGATGCACCCGAGGAGCATACCGGAAATATAGACAAGCGGAATATTGTCGTCCGCAATCTGCAGTTTCTTCGCAAGGTCCTGCGCATTGGTTCTGTGGACCGTATCCATGAAGTTCCGGAAGGTTTCCGCGTCGATGTAGCCGGGATCACGGCCGGTGATTTCGGTGTGCTGCAGAATCGGAGAGATGTAATCATCCACCAGGATGATATTTTCAATCGTATGCCCCTTCAGATACAGATTCTGGAATACGGTGAGCTGCGAATCGATCAGCTCTTTGATGACATAATCGCGCCGTCTCTCGCCGGCATCGATCATCTTCAGCGCATCGTTGAGGCGCAGGACGCCGAGCTTCAGGTTCTGGGTCGTGACAAGCCGGTCCTTGTTGAAAAGCGATATCTGAATTGAAGAGCCGCCGATATCAAGAATCGCCGTGGGCTTTTCTATAAACCGCACGAAGCCCTCGCCCCTGGCCGCGACCGACTTGTAGTCGAGAAAACGCTGCTCCGAGTTGGAGAGGCATTCGATATGGACACCGGTCTGCTGCTCGATGGCATCCAGCACCACGGTGGAGTTCACCATCTCGCGGATGGCACTCGTGCCGCAGGCGCGGTAAGTTTTGACGCCGTACCCCTCACAGATGTGCCGGTACTCGAGGAGCAGCTGCTTAAGTTCTTCCACATGCTCCGGACTGATTTTGCCGGTGCGGAAGGTATCTGTTCCGAGATTGATGCGGTGGCTTACCCGGTCGATGACGCGGATTCCGTTTTTCTTTGAGAATTCGCTGACCGTAAGTCCTATTTCATAGCTTCCGACGTCGATGGCCCCGAATAACTGTGCAGCCATGTGTTTCCTCCCATCTCAATAATTGCCGAGAATCTGCATGTTCATCGTCTCATCCCGAAGGCCGCGGAGGGCATTCTTCACGCCCGGCTCTTCAAGGTTTCCGTCGAAATCGACGAAGAAGCGGTACTCCCAGTTTCTTCCCTCGATCGGTCTTGATTCGAGACGATTCATATTGAGGTCATTGTAAATGAAGTGACTCAGGGCATGATAGAGCGAGCCGGACTCATGCTTCACCTCGAAGGACAGTGAAATTTTCTTCGCGCCGCGGAGGAAAATCTTCTGGTTGGTACAAATGATGAAGCGTGTCGAATTCGACTCGGACTGATTGACTCCTTCCCGGATAATCTTCAGACCGTATGCCTCAGCCGCATACTTTGATGCAATGGCCGCCTCGGTGATATCTTTATCGCGGGCGACCTTCTGCGCCGCGAAGGCATTGTTCTGCATGCTTACCTGCTGCCATTCCGGATGGCCGGACAGGAAATGTTCGCTCTGCATGAGCGACTGCGCATGGGAATAAACGGTGCGGATCGTCTCCTCCGTTGCTCCCTCCACTGACATCAGGCAGTGGCGGATCGGGATGATCTGTTCACCGACGATGTAGTTCTCGTACTCCGTGAGAAGATCATACGTCTGCGCGACCGTGCCAGCCGTCGAATTTTCAATCGGGAGAACGGCAAAATCCGCGCTTCCCTCATCGACAGCACTCATTGCATCGCGGAAGGTCTGTACGTTGACGTTCTTCACGTCCGGACCGAAGAACTGTTTCATCGCCGCTTCACTGTAGGATCCCGGCGCTCCCTGATAAACCACGCGGAACGAACCGTTCCCGGTAAGCGAATCGACCGGAATGAAAGGCAGGCGGTTGGTGCTTCCGCTCTCTGCGACAAGCTGGTACTGCTTCTTGCGGCTCATCGCCATAATCTGTTCAAAAAGCTCCTGCACGCCGTGACGGTTGAAGTCATTGTGCGTCAGCGCCTCAACCGACGCGATTTTTGCCTTCTCCCGCTCCGGGTCGAGAACACGCTTTCCCTCGCGGATCTTGTAGGATGCGACTTTCTCCGTGACCGCCATGCGGCGCTCGTAAAGCTCTACAATCTTCTTGTCAATCTCATCGATTTCCGCGCGATACTGATCGAGTTCGCTCATGAAAACAAGGCCCCTTTCCCATTTCAGAAAATTCTGAAATGATTATACAGCGGCCCTGATCATTGTATCAAAGCCGCAGGGAAGGAAATGTAATATAGATGTAAGATGAATCAGACGCCAGGTGCGAAAACTCTCACCCGTACAGGTTCTGCTTTGTTTCTCCCGTACAGATTCTGCTTTGTCCCGGTAGTGCAGGGACCTTTGCTGCGTTCCGCAGGAACTGGAATGCATTCCGGACGGAGCTCTACCGCGTCTCTCCCATCTTCAGCAGCTTTGCCGCCTGATCGGCCGCAATCAGCGGGTCGATGAGGACATCCAGGTCTCCGTTCATCACATCATCAAGACAGTAGACAGTTAACTTGATCCGGTGATCCGTCACGCGGCTCTGCGGATAGTTATACGTCCTTATCTTCTCGGAGCGGTCGCCGGTTCCGACCTGACTGCGCCGCAGGTCCGCCTCCGCATCATGCCTCTTCTGCTGCTCGAGATCATACAGCTTCGAGCGGAGCAGCGCCCAGGCCTTCGCCTTGTTCTGTAGCTGTGAGCGCTCTGTCTGCGAGTAAATCACGATTCCCGTCGGAATATGCGTGAGGCGTACCGCCGAGTCAGTTGTGTTGACACCCTGTCCGCCGTTGCCGGATGCGCGCGTGATATCCATGCGGACGTCCTCCGCCGGAATATTGATTTCAATGTCGTCATCGATCTCCGGCATAACCGCAACGGTACAGGTAGAGGTGTGAATGCGCCCGCCGGACTCCGTCTCGGGGACGCGCTGCACACGGTGCACACCGGATTCGTATTTGAGTCTGGAATAGGCTCCCTGCCCGTTGACCGTGAACGTCACGAATTTCATGCCGCCGATTCCGGTCTCTTCCACGTTCTCCGTCTCGACCTTCCATCCGCGCCGCTCCGCATAATGCACGTACATCCGGTAGATGTCCGCCGCGAAAAGCGCCGCCTCTTCCCCGCCGGCGCCCGCCCGAATCTCGAAAATGACGTTCTTGTCATCGTTCGGGTCCTTCGGCAGCAGCAGAATCCGCAGCTTCTCCTCAAGCTCTCCCACGGCCTTCTTCGAGTCCGCAAGCTCATCGCGGAGAAGCTCCTTCATCTCCGGATCCGACTCGCCATCCATCATCGACAGCGCATCGTCCATATTCTTCTCCTGCTTCTCGTATTCCGTATAGGTCTCCACGACCGGCGCAAGCTCGTTCTGCTCCTTCATCAGGGCACGGTAATGCTTTAAATCATCCGCCGCCCCCGGCGCCATCAGTTCGCGCGTGATGTCCTCATTCCGCATTACGAGCGCTTTCAGTTTCTCTTTCATCGAGTCCTGCATATCGCATTGCTCCGTTAAAACACATCTCTGCTCTTCGTTTCGCTATTTCCTTTTCTATCTTCTCTCTCCCCGCACGACGCGGTCCTGCCCGCCATAATCCTTATAGATGCTGACCTCCAGAAAGCCTGCTCTCTTCATCCGCTCTGCGACCTCTCCGGCCTCGTCAAAACCCGTCTCGAACAGAAGTACTCCGCCATGGACCAGGTATTTGTCCGCGCCGTCGATGATCCGTCGATAGAAATCAAGCCCGTCTTTTCCGCCGTCAAGGGCTATCATTGGCTCTTCACGGCTCACCTCCGGCATCAGCGTCGGGATAACGTCCGTCGGAATATACGGCGGATTGGAGATGATCATCTCAAACTTCCCGTCCGTTGTTCGCTCTTCCAGTCTGCCCGGATTCCCAGATCCCTGGCTGTCGGCCTGCCCCGTCTTTCCATCCGGATTTTCAGATGCTCTGCCATCTGCAGGCCGGACCGTTCCGTCATCCGGGTTCTCGAGTGCTCCGTAGAGGTCTCCCCGGAGCCACTGCACGCGGCCGGAGAGGCCGAGTTTTTGCGCATTTCCGGATGCTACTGCAAGGGCCTTTGAAGAAAGGTCGGTTCCGACTCCGGTCGTATCGTTCGAATACTGCAGGAGGCTTAAGAGGATACACCCGCTGCCCGTGCAGAGGTCGAGAATGCGCCAGCCGTCGCAGACCACCTTCATCGCCTCTTCCACGAGGTTTTCCGTATCCTGGTTCGGAATCAGGACATCCGGCGTGACTGCAAACGGAAGTCCCATGAAATCCTGCTCCCCGAGGATGTAAGCTACCGGCTCGTGCGCGGCTCTCCTTGCAAGAAAACCGAGATACTTCTTCCTCTCCTCTTCCGTCACCGGACGGTCTCCGTCGGCCAGCAGCGTCTCGATTGTCGTCCCGCAGGCCGCCTCGAGCAGGAGTCTTGCATCCAGCTTCCGGTCCGGATTTTCCGGAATCGCCGCATTTAATTTTTCAAGTCCTGCATTGTATATTTCTTTATAGTTCATAGGTTATGCTGACTAGTTTTCTGCCCGGTATGGTTTACGCATTCTTCTGCGGGGAACCGAAGATATTTAAAAGAAGCCGATTATTCCTTATGTAATTCCTCGTCGATCTCTTCGTCCGTCCAGCCGAATTCCTCGCGAAGGTATCTCCGCCAGTTATACACAGCCTCCACCGATGCGATGCCGACCTCGATCATCCCGTCATCTGGTTCCTTCGTCGTGATCCGCTGCAGCCCGAGGCCCGGTGCGGAGAGGATCTTTGCGGCGATGCTCCCGGAATGACCGGCAAAATAGATAATTTCATAGGAAATACCGGCGATGACCGGGACCAGTATGATCCGAATTGCAAGCCGCAGCACCCGGCTGTCGACACGGATGAAGAAGAAAAGAAGGATGCTCACAATCACGACGATGAAGAGGAAGCTCGTGCCGCAGCGTCTGTGGAAACGCCGGCACTCGCGGACGTTCTTCACTGTGAGCGGCTTCCCGGACTCAATGCAGTTGATGCATTTGTGTTCGGCGCCATGATACTGGTAGAGGCGCCGGATATCCTTCATCATCGAGATGCCGATGAGATACGCAAGAAAGACCATCAGCCGTATAAGCCCTTCAAACAGAGCGAGGACGGAGTCGTTCCGCACGTACGTTGCCATCCATTCCGCCGCAAAATACGGTACGAGGACGAACAGTACGATCGCGATGAGAAATCCGATGATCATCGAAACCGTCTGCATCACTTTCTCACCGTTCCCCCGTGAGACGCGATCCAGGGCCCGGTCCAGTTTTGACGGTTCCGAGTCCTCATCCTCGTAGAATGTGGAGGAGTAGTTCAGGGAACGTGTACCAAGGATCAGAGAATCGAGAAATACAAAAATACCGCGTATAAACGGAATGCGCGGGAGGATTGTCTTCTCGAGGACACCGTGATATTCATCCACCTCGACCTCGATCTTCTTGTCAGGGCGGCGGACAGCCACGGCATACATTTTCCTGTTTCTCATCATGACACCTTCGAGGACTGCCTGTCCTCCGATGCCTGAGTAATGCTGTTTTTTCTTCGCCATGAATTCTCCGGATAGTATAAGTATATCTTAATACGAAAGAAGACCGGGACAGTTTCCCATCCCGGTCTTACGTTCCTTGCTGTAAACGGATCAGTTCTCCGTCTTGACACCGTATTTCTTATTGAATTTATCGATACGGCCCTTTGCAGAAGCTGCTTTCTGCTGGCCAGTATAGAACGAATGGCACTTGGAGCAGACTTCAACGTGGATTTCCGGCTTCGTGGAACCGGTGACAAACGTGTTGCCGCAGTTGCAGGTAACCGTTGCCTGATAGTACTTCGGATGGATTCCTTCCTTCATCTGTCTCACCTCTTTACCGAACAGCGGTGACCCGCTGTGAAATATGTCTGTAGAACAGCTTTTTTATTCTAGCATGAACCATTTTGAAATTGCAATAGGTATTTTGGCATTGACTGCTGATTGACCGCTGATTGTGCCTCTGCCAACCACGGTGGACAAAATCCATATCCTGCCAGGGCCCTGCGCACACGGCTTCAGACCAGCAGCACCGCTCATACCCTTCTCCGGTTTCTTTCTTTCAGGATCTTCCGGACTTTCATGCGTCCACGCTGCAGCGCATTATCGGTCGACTTCTCATCCCGGCCGAGAATCTTCGCGATGGCCGTGTAGTCGTTTCCGTCAAGGTAGAGATTCAGCACCTCACTCTCGAGCGGGCTCAGGATCTCAGTGATCTCCTGTACCAGAGAGCGGACATTTTCCTCTTCAATAATTCTGTCCTCCGGGCTTCGGCTGTCTCCCGCCATCCCGTCAAAACTCGTCTCAACGAGAGATCCTTCCGCACCGATGATGTCGGCAAGCTTGCCCCCGGATCCATCCTCTCCTGCGCCGGCAATGCGGGTGTAAATGGAGATTGCATTGTTAAGAGCCTGATTTTTCTCCCTGCCAGAAGTTTTGACGGCGGTGTCCAGCTGCCGCCGGATACAGAGGGTGGCAAACGTATGGAATGCGGCCTTCTTCCCCGGATCGTAATCGCGGATCGCCTTGAAGAGGCCGATCATTCCTTCCTGAATGAGATCGTCGGTGTTCCCGTCCGGGAGATAATAGGGTTTTGCCAGATTCCGGACCAGACTCTTGTACTTCCCACACAGATATTCAACAGCCGCATCGGAGCTCTCCGGATGTCCTCTTTCTCGCAGGAAAAGAACCAGCTCCTCATCAGACATCAGCTGAAAATCACGGTTATTCAGTTGAGAATCACTTTTATTCATAAACAGGGATACTATCGTAACAGGACACCACAGGAAACCTGGACGGCCGCGCGGCGTCCCGTCAGCCGGAAACGCCGCTTCAGTTTCGATCCGATGATCGGATTATACATTTCTCTGGCGCAGAACTTCGTACGCCAGAACCCCCGCTGCCACCGAAGCATTCAGGGAATTGATCTCTCCCCTCATCGGAATGGCGGCAGTCATGTCACATTTCTCCTTCACCAGTCTTGAGACACCCTTGCCCTCGGCACCGATGACAATGCAGATCGGGCCCTTCAGGTTGAGGCTGTACATCTCTGTTCCGTCCATGTCGGCGCAGACAAACCACAGGCCTCTCTTCTTCAGTTCATCAATGGTCTGCGAAAGATTCGTGACCTTGCAGACCGGTGTATAGTTGAGCGCGCCGGCTGATGCCTTCACAACCGTGGCCGTGAGTCCGACTGCCCGATCCTTCGGAATGATGACACCGTGTGCGCCGACCGTATTGGCGGTGCGGATGATCGCCCCGAGATTGTGCGGATCCTCGATATCATCGAGCAGGATGAAGAAGGGATCCTCCTTCTTCTCTTCTGCCTTCCTGAACAGATCCTCGATGTCCGCATAGCTGTAGGCGGCCGCATTGGCAATGACGCCCTGATGATGGCCGGTCTCGGACATCTGATCGAGCCGTTCCTTCGTCACATAGCGAATCGGCGTATTGTGCTTCGCCGCCTCATGCTTCACCGTCTGGATCGCACCGTCATTGAGACCATCCAGAATATACAGCCGGTCGATCGTTCTGCCCGAGCGGAACGCCTCGACGACCTCGTTGCGGCCTTCGATGCGGAAGCTGTCCGGATCCTGCCCGGAAGCCTCCGGAGCTGTTATACCGGAAGCGTTCCTGCTGATCTTCGTAAGCCTTTCTCTTGCCTCGCGGTCAAAACGCGAGCCTTTGCCCGCTTCTCCTCTGCGGCCATTGCCCGAATCGTTTTTGCGCCTGCCGAATGTACCCGCGCCGCGGCTTTCCTTCTTATCTGATCTTTTCCTGCCATTATAGGAGCGCTCCGGGCGCGAACTCTTGTCGCGGCTGCTGCGGTAGCCTCCCTCTCTGTTCACATTGTATGCCACAATTTCCTCCATCCGCTTCAGGCGGAAATAATTTTCCTGATTTCTAAATCAGTTTTGTCTTCGTAAGCCCATCGTTGATGAGTCCCAGCATGCGTTCTTCCTGATCCGTAAGATACAGCCATGCAACGAGAGTCTCAAGGGCGGTTGCCTTCATGTAATCGTGAATATCCGCGCTTCTTGAAGGGTGGGACGGGTGCGAATTGAGGCCTCTGCGGTAGGCCGCTGCCTCTTCTTCCGTCAGATCGGAGAATATGGCATCCCCGACCTTTGCCTGTGCCTCTGCGCAGACCAGAACAGACGCTTCCCTGTGAAGCTTCGCCGCCTGCCGGTTTCCCTTCTCCACGACCAGTGTCCGGATCACGGCGGAATAGATCCCATCGCCGAGGAACGCGAGCGCAAGCGGACTGTAGCTTCGGATATCGGTATCCCGGACACCGAAGGGGCGGAAACTGTCCGGATCCTGTTCTTCGCCCGGACCTTTCTTCTCCGGTGCATCTTCCGGCCTCCCGGCAGAGACTTCCTTACCCCCGTTCTGGTATAAACTGTCTTCCGGTTTTTCATTCCGCTTCGCATCCGGCTTTTCATCCGGTTTTTCCTGCCTCACGGACAGCACTTCCCTCTTTCTGTTCAGGCTTTCTTCCATTTCACTCCGTCACGCGTATCTTCCAGAATGATTCCCTTTGCCTTGACTGGCTGCCTGTCTCTCTGCAATCTTGCCCTCGACATAGGAGGCAAGATCTGCATCCTCTTCCTCTCCCGGACGGTCAAGCGCTGCCTTCAGACCGAGAATGCCGGCAAGGGTGTGCAGCTCTGCGCGCAGAACAGCGAGGAATGCTGCGGACGAATTCTCATCTGCATTGCTGTTGATCCATTTCACGAGATCAAAAATCGTCGCAATGCCGTCGGCCGTATTAAAGTCATCGTCCATGACGCTCTCAAACTTCTTCCGATATGCGTCTGCTTCGGTCAGAAGTCTGCTCTCCTCATCGGAAAGACCATCCGATGCCGATACGATGCCGCCCGGCGTCATGAGTTTCTGCGCCTCCTTTGCAGTCACTGCAACAGGAACTTCCGTCCCTGAAGGAAGAACCGCCGGAGCTGCGGATACCTGTCCGGCCTGCGGGGACGGAATGCTTTCTCCCGCGGTGAGCTTTTCTACCTTCGCGCTCTTTTTCGTGAGCAGATAATCAAGGTTCGAGGCACAGTTGCAGATTCGCTCATACGCCGCTCTGCCGGATTCCATGAGCTCCCTGCTGAAATTGAGCGGGCTTCTGTACTGCACGTTGAGCATGAAATACCGGACAACCTGCGGGTCATACTGCGCGACAATGTCACGCACCGTGAAGAAGTTGCCGAGCGATTTGCTCATCTTGTGATTGTCGATGTTGAGGAATGCATTGTGCATCCAGTAATTTGCAAACGTCTCGCCGTTTGCCGCCTCTGACTGCGCAATCTCGTTCTCATGATGCGGGAAAATGAGATCCTCGCCGCCGCCATGGATATCGAGCGTGGACCCCGCATATTTGCGGCTCATAACCGAGCATTCAATGTGCCAGCCCGGGCGCCCCTCGCACCACGGAGACTCCCAGAACGGCTCGCCCTCTTTCTTCGGCTTCCAGAGAACGAAATCGAGCGGGTCCTCCTTCTGATCCTCACCGGTGACAAGAAGGGATCTCGCGCCGCTCCGGAGATCGTCGAGATTCTTGTGCGAAAGCTTGCCGTACTCGCGGAACTGACGTGTGCGGTAATAGACCGTGCCGTCCTTTGCGACATAGGCATATCCTTTGTCGATCAGGACCTTGATCATGTCGATCATGCCCTGAATCTCCTTCGTCGCCTGCGGGTGAATCGTCGCCGGACGGATGTTCAGCGTACGCATATCCTTCTTGCACTCCGCGATATACCGCTCGGAAATGACTGAGCAGTCTGTGCCTTCCTTCGCGGCTTCCTTGATGATCTTGTCGTCGACATCCGTGAAATTCGAAATATAAAGAACCTTGTAGCCCTGGTATTCAAAATACCGGCGCACACAGTCGAAGAAAATCATCGGTCTGGCGTTTCCGATATGGATGAGGTTGTAGACCGTGGGGCCGCACACATACATGCGCACCTCGCCGGGGTGCACCGGCTTAAACTCCTCGATCTGTTTCGACATCGTATTGTAAATCTGTATCATCGAACATTACCTCCATCGTCAAAACTCATGTCGCAGGATCCTGTTTTTCCGTGCTTTTCACCGGCCGGATACAGCCCGGGCACGAAGCACACGGACGCACTGCCGCACCGGCGACGTCAAAGGACGGTGAATCCATCGGCGTCGAAAGAAGGCAGACAGCCTGCGCCGATATTCCCTCTCCTGCGCCGGTAAAGCCCAGATGCTCTTCCGTCGTAGCCTTGACTGAGACCAAAGAGACATCCAACCCGAGCTCGCCGGCGATGTTTTTACGCATCGTATCGATGTACGGGCGCATCTTCGGCGCCTGCGCAATGATCGTCGAATCGACATTCTCGATGAGGAACCCGTTCTCCATCAGGAGCCGCGCTACCTTCCGCAGCAGCTTCATCGAATCCGCGCCTTCATAGTGCGGATCATTGTCCGGGAAAAGCTTCCCGATATCGCCGAGCGCCGCTGCCCCCAGGAGCGCGTCCATGATTGCATGCAGGAGCACATCTGCATCGGAATGCCCGAGAAGCCCCTTTTCATAGGGAATCTCAACGCCTCCGAGGATAAGCTTTCTGCCTTCGACGAGACGATGTACATCATAACCTGTGCCGATTCTCATAACTACCTCTGAATTTAGATTCTATATAATATTCGGGACCGCCGTTCTGAGCATCCTGGCGCTTTAAAGTATCCGATCCCGGAAATGCCGGTCTATGCTTCTTTATGCTTTGTAATATTCAGATCCCCGAGAATCTGCATATGCGCATAGGCGAATTCAACACCGGCCTTATTGAACTCGCGGTAAATATTCTCTCTGTCCTCGCACATCTCGACATAGACTGCCGCACGGTCCTCCCCGGCGACAAGGATCGAGAGATCGATTCCATTGAGTCCCAGATCCTCCATGTAGACAGGAAACGGCTTCGATTTATCCTTGCGGTAATCGACAAACAGCGGATGCGATGTGACAACGTTCCGCATGATCTCCTTTGCCCTGTCGATATCGGATTCATAAGTGACCTCGATGATGAGCTTGTCGGTGCTGAGAAGATTTCCATTCTCATCCGTGCCCACGTTCGGGATATTCGCCTCATGGCCGAGCCGTGAGAAATTCTGGATGGAAAGTCCGTCGAGCACGGAGTTCGGAATAATCTCCGTCACATTTGTAATGACATTGCGCACGATCGTGTGGCGCAGCGTCAGCGATTCGACGTAGCCGTCGATCACCCTCCCGTCTGCCGTCACCTTGATCCGGTCGCCCACCTCAAACGGCCTGTAGATCGATATAAAGAAACCATGAATAATATTCTTGGTTCCTTCCTGGAAGATGAAGCCGAGGACAACGACGATGACGGAGCTCGAGAGCACCATGGTGTTCACAAAGGTATCCGCCTGCGTGGACAGTCTCGTGAGTGAGACAATGCCCATGATGACGATGATCGCCTCGAGCATGCTCTGCAGAAATCCTACATACACACTGTTCCGGATCTGTTTGATCCGCCGGAAAACTCTGCGCTCGACATAGACGATCAGCACCGTAATGGCAATCGTCACGATAATGGAAAACAATTTTGAGTGAAGAAACCCGACTATAGCTTCCATAAAAACGCGGTCCGCTGCGCGGAATGAATACAGCCATCATTACAAGTCCGCACAGCAGTCCCCTCTCCCAGGGCCCGCTGTGCGAAAATCAGCATAACATGATTATTACAAAGATGGAAGAAACACACTCAATGATGGAACAGACGGATTCCGGTGAAGCACATCACCATGCCGTGCGCATCCGCCGCTTCGATGACATTGTCATCGCGGATCGATCCGCCGGGTTCAGCCACGTATTTCACACCGCTTCTTGCGGCGCGTTCGATGTTGTCGCCGAACGGGAAGAATGCATCCGATCCGAGCGAGACACCCGTATTTTTATCAAGCCAGGCTCTCTTCTCCTCGCGCGTGAAAACATCCGGCTTTACCGTAAAAATGTTCTGCCATTTTCCATCTGCAAGGACGTCCATATAATCTTCGCCGATGTAGAGGTCGATTGCATTGTCGCGGTCCGCGCGGCGGATTCCTTCCTTAAACGGAAGATCCAGCACCTTCGGATTCTGGCGCAGATACCAGTTGTCCGCTTTGGAACCGGCAAGCCTCGTGCAGTGGATTCTTGACTGCTGGCCGGCGCCGATGCCGATGGCCTGGCCGCCCTTCACATAGCAGACCGAATTCGACTGCGTATACTTGAGCGTGATGAGCGAAATCGCAAGATCTTCCTTTGCAGATGCCGGAAGTTCCTTGTTCTTCGTCACAATATTTGCAAACAGCGCATCATCAATCTTCAGTTCATTTCTGCCCTGTTCGAATGTCACGCCGAAAATCTGTCTCCGCTCAATGGGGGCCGGCACATAATCCGGGTCAATCTTCAGAACGCAGTAATTTCCCTTCTTCTTTTCCTTCAGAATTGCCAGTGCCTCCGGCTCGTAACCGGGAGCGATGACACCGTCCGAAACCTCGCGCCTGATCAGCCGCGCCGTGCACTCATCGCACACGTCCGAGAGCGAGATAAAGTCGCCGTAAGAGCTCATGCGGTCAGCACCGCGCGCCCTTGCATAGGCGCTTGCAAGCGGAGTGAGCTCTCCGCAGTCGTCGACCCAGTAAATCCTGCGCTCCACTTCCGAGAGCGGATTTCCGATTGCCGCACCGGCCGGCGAAACATGTTTGAAACTTGCCGCCGCAGGTTTTCCCGCTGCCTTCGCAAGCTGGGAAACGAGCTGCCAGCCATTGAATGCATCCATGAGATTGATATATCCCGGCCGCCCGTTCAGCACCTCAAACGGAAGATCACTTCCGTCCTCCATATATACTCTTGAAGGTTTCTGGTTCGGGTTGCATCCGTATTTCAGGGTTAATTCATTCATTTGCATTCTCTCCGCGTATATTTTCTGATGATCCGTGCACAGCGCTTATGTCAGATATTTTTATTGATGATCCGCGATTCAAAGGTTCCATCCGAAATGTTGATGAAACGGACGAAGAGACTGACCTTGTTCTCCTCATTCAGTGCAGCCCAGATCCGGTTTGCGAAATGATCAATCTCGGATGTTAAATCCTCATCGAAGACGACCCGGACCGGTTCCCCTTCAAAACTCGGGAGTGGACTGCCGTCACCCTTGTAAGTATGGATGAAGCGTCCTTCACCGGCAGCCGGATTATTGTACGCAAATGTGAAATGCTCACAGCTTGACGGGTCCCCGTCGTTTGACTTGATGATCGAAAGCGCGAAATTGAACTCTCCGTCGGCGATGTGCATGACACCCGATATGCGGGGCGTGTAATTCGGCGCGTCCGGCTCGAATTCGCGGCTCCGTAAGGACTGCTCGAATGTCGCCTGACTGTCCAGGCCGTCATAGATGGTATCGGTCTGATCGCCGTTCGTCACGATCGTCTTGTTGCCGTAAACCCGGACAGGAGAATAGATAATAAGACTGGGATCACGCATTTTTGCGGGATCGAAAGCCTCTGTCCGGATGCCGTCGCCTTCCTCCACGAAGATACGGTTGCGGCTGTTCTCGCTGCGTCCCATGATGAAGTACGCAGCAACTGCCTTCCTTCCATCCGCAGAGCGGCCGATCACGATTCCGCGTCCGGGATACGAATTATTCCTCAGAATTTCCTCAAGATTTGCCATAACAGGATCCTCTCTGCTGTATCTCACTCTTCCAGTTCTTTTCCGGTGAGAAGACGATACGCTTCCTTGTACTTTGCAATCGTTTTATTGATGACTTCCTGCGGAAGATCATAATCGCAGTCCGGGTGTGCCTTGAGGTAATCACGGACAAACTGCTTGTCGAAGGACGGCTGGCTGTGGCCCGCACTGTATCCCTCTGCCGGCCAGAAGCGGCTGCTGTCCGGGGTGAGCATCTCATCGCCAAGGACAACCCTGCCGTTCTCGTCGAGGCCGAATTCAAACTTTGTATCCGCAATGATGATGCCGCGGGTCAGCGCATAGTCCGCGCATTTTTTATAAAGGGCAATTGTCGCGTCGCGGATCGCGGAAGCAAGCTCTCTGCCGCGGCCCGGGAACTTCTTCTCGAGCACACCGATGCTGGTCTCAAAATCGATGTTCTCATCGTGGTCACCGATTTCTGCCTTCGTGCTCGGCGTATAAATCGGCTCCGGAAGCTTCGCGCATTCCTTAAGTCCCTCCGGAAGACGGATGCCGCAGACGGTCCCGTTCTCCTGATAGCTCTTCCAGCCGCTGCCGGTGATGTAGCCGCGAACGATGCACTCGATCGGGATCATCTGCAGTTTCTTTACCAGCATGCTGCGGCCGCGGAACTCATCTGTGCGGAAGAATTCCGGCATATCTTCTACGTCCGTGCTGACACAATGGTTCGGGATCACGTCCTTTGTGTAATCAAACCAGAACCTGGACATCTGTGTGAGAACCTTTCCCTTGGATGTCACCTTGTTCTTCAGGATCACGTCAAAAGCACTGATGCGGTCCGTCGCGACCATGACGAGAGCATTTCCGATGTCGTAAATCTCACGGACTTTGCCTTCTTTTACCGGTTTAAATTCTTCCATGATACTTAAGTCCTCCTCCGCTGCGGATGCCCGCTGCAATGTACTCGCAGCACACGGCTCCTCTGCCATCTTCTGTTGACTCTATTGATAAGTCCCTTCAGGACACCATCAACCGAAACTTCTCCTCAGGAATTTTCCCGGACCCTCTTCACGCTGTACAGCCGGCTCTCATAATCCCCGAGCGACGGCACCAGGAATCCGGCATTCATGAGTTCATCGCCATAGCCTCTCTTCTGTGCGGTGAATCTGCCGTATCCCATGTCCACGCGGGACGGATTCACTTCCTGAATCTCATACTCTGCATCCGGCACAAGCCCCCGCAGATATACCTTTCTCGAGCACGTCGAGGGTCTTCCGAGCACCTGCACATACGTGATCAGCGCACAGGAGCCGTCCTTCTCCGTATTCATCCAGCAGTCATACGGCTCTTCGTCGTTCCACGAATGGAGCCTGTAATAATCTCCGTCCGCAATCAGCATATGGAATTCATGATACCGCCGGACCTGCTCCGGAATGAGAGCGCGGTCCTTCTCCGGGAGATTCGCGATATTGAGCTCATATCCGAAAGTTCCCGCCAGCGCCACATTTGCTCTTGTTTCAAACGGCGTATTTCTTCCGACCTGCTCGTTCGGGCATTTGGAGACATGCGCACCCATAGTCGACAGCGGATAAACAAGCCCGGTTCCCTCCTGAATCCGGAGCCGCTCAATGGCATCGGTGTCATCGGAGCACCAGATTTGCGGGCTGTAGTACAGCATCCCCGCGTCAAAACGTCCGCCGCCTCCGGAGCAGTTCTCCAAAAGAAGATCCGGGAAATCTGTGATGAGCCTTTCCTGCATTTCATAGACACCCAGCACATAGCGGTGGAAAAGCTCGCCCTGCCCTTCAGCATCTGCAGCCGCGCTTCCGATATCCGAAAGATTCCGGTTCATGTCCCATTTCACGTAGTCGATCGGCGCACTCTTCAGGACATTTGCAATCCGCGAATAAATCTCATCACGGATCTCCTTTCTTGACAGGTCGAGCACCAGCTGATTTCTCGCAAGTGTCGGCGTGCGGCCGCTGATCTGAAGCGCCCAGTCGGGATGCGCCCGGTACAGATCCGAGTCCGGGGAGATCATCTCCGGCTCAAACCAGATGCCGAATTTCATGCCGAGAGCCTTCACGCGGTTTACCAGGTCCGAAAGCTTTCCGATTTTCTCTTCGTTGACAAACCAGTCTCCGAGAGCACAGTTGTCGCTGTCTCTTTTTCCGAACCAGCCGTCATCCATTACCATCATCTCGATGCCGCAGTCCTTCGCATCCTTTGCGATGCTCACAATTTTATCGGCGTCGAAATTGAAATAGGTCGCTTCCCAGTTGTTGATGAGAATCGGGCGCAGTTTTTCTCTCCAGGGACTGCGGATGATATGCCCCCGGATGAAATCGTGATACGAATGCGTCATCGCAGTGAGGCCGGAATCCGAATACGTAAGAACGGCCTCCGGTGTATAGAAGGTCTCGCCGCTGCCAAGCTTCCAGGAGAAGAAATTCGGATTGATGCCGAGCGAAGCACGAATCATATTGTTCTGGCTCTTCTCTGCCATCTCCAGATGATTGCCGGAATACATGAGAAGAAGTCCGTACACATCGCCCTTCTCCCGATCGGTTCCAGACTCGAGAAGTGCAAAGAACGGATTTTCCTGGTGCCCTGATTCACCGCGGACTGACCTTGCCGCCGTGACGCCGTATCCGATCGGACGCCTGCAGATATGCCGCTCGCGCGCCCATGCTCCATCGAGCGTGAGCATCTCAAAATTCCTGTCGTCCATGTCGAAGGACGCGCTCAGTGCCCGCGCGATGGAATACGTTTTTGCGCTGTCATTGGCAATTGCCGCACTTCTTGTGATGATATCTTCCTTCGGAAAAACCGAATAGAAAAGCGTCACGGTAAGCGCAAGAACCGGGTCCGTGAGGACAAGACGCAGCGTCTGAATATCCTCTCCGCCGGCAAACGATGCAGGCAGTCCCGGAATGCCCGGTTTCCCCTGTTCGATGGAATGTTCCTTATAGAAAAGCTCACATCCATACTGTCCTTTTTCATTTCGCACGGAAAGCGCGCCCGGCCGCGAATCGCCGACGCCTTCCGTCGGATACTCAAAAGGAAGTGAGGACAGATACGTGCCCTTCTCACGCAGGAGTTTTCCCGGTGCAGGGAACTCGCCCTCGCGAAGCCCCGCATCCTGCAGAAAATGATTCAGCTTCTTTCCATAGTATAGATGGGCAGCATACCCGTCATCCGTGATCTTGATCACATACGAGGTGTGATCCGTACTGAGCATGAATTCACGGTTCTGTTCATCAAATGTAATTGCCATACTGCTCCCTGCCTTTGCTTTCCCGTCAGTCTTCGCGGTTCTTCTTCATATTGTCGAGAGACCGGTCGAAACGCTCCTTCTGCTCGGAGATCTTCTCGCCAAGTGCATAATTTCGGTCGACCATACGGTCGATGCTCTCCCGGATCGGATTCTTCGGATATGCTCCGCCGAGGTCAAAGCTTATGATTCCGACAAGTCCCGGTCCCGTGTGGATCGCCATCGTCGAGACAATCTGCTTTTCCTCAATGATCTGCACATGCGGATACCGCGCGAGGATGAGCTGTTTGGCTCTTTCTGCCTGCTCTTCGCCGCACCCGTTCAGAATAGCAACCCACAGATTGCTGTCATCGAGTCCCTGCGGCAGTACGCACTCAACAAGATGCGCGACACCGCGCCCCATGCCGCGGATTTTTGCGACCGTATAATACGTTCCTTCATGGTTGCAGGAGATGATCGGCTTAATACCCAGCAGCTTTCCCACCAGCGCCACGGACGGCGTAATGCGCCCGCCCTTCCGCAGATAATCCAGCGTGTCCATATAGAAGGCGAGGTGTGAATCGTAGATTTTCTTCTTAAGCGACTCCACGGTATTGTCAAAGGAAGCTCCCTGCGCGAGTTTCAGCGCTGCATAAACCGCAAAAACTCCGCTTCCGAAGGAGATATTCTTTGTGTCAAATGCAAAAGTGCGCGCCTCCGGATGCTCATCGGAATACTCGTCGAGCGCATTGCGCATGACGTTGAAAGTGCTGCTCATTGCACCGGAGATCGTGATGCCGATGACATTTCTGTATCCGTCCGCATATCCCTTCTCAAGCGCATCGAGAACATCCGCCATGTTGAGTGAAGCGGTGTGCGGAACTTCCTCCTTAAAGTGCTTGTAGACATACAGAGGGTCATCTTTCTCAAGCTGGATATCCGTGAACGTCTTCGCGCGGTAATTGATGCCGAGCGAAATGATCCGGATATCGTATTTTGCGGCGAGCTCTGCGGAAATATCACACCCCGAGTCGCACACGACCATAGTTTTGGAAAAATTCATTGATTTACGTCCATTCCGGCGCTTCGCGCCATTTCCCCGGGCAGAACTTCTGTTCCGGCCGCCCGGCGGCTGTGCCCAAACTGCAGCGTAAAAATAAAGAACTGATATTGAAAAATCAGGAAACACGGCTTAGAAAACCGCAATAAAAGTATACCGCGCGGCCCCGAATCTGTATACTTCCGCCTGCAGCCCCGCCTCTTCGCGGCTCACATTTTTACCCCACGGACCAGGATCAACTGGTCTTCGCCGTGATCCACCGTTACATCCGCAAACCCGGCTTTCTTCATAAAGTGCATAAGCTCTTCCGGTCTCCAGACATGAAGATTTCCGTCCGGATCAGGCCAGTCACAGCGACCCGGATCAGAGCCTTCATCGATCACTGCAAATACTCCTCCGCTCCTCAGGACTCTCTTTACTTCGGCAAACGCCTTTTCCATATCCGGCCAGAAATAAACTGTTTCGACGGCCGTTGCAAGATCGTAGGACTCATCCCCCATCGGGAGAGCTGCAACATCTCCCCTTACAATTCTGGTTTTCCCGCTCTCGACAGCCTCCTTATTGAAGCGCTGTGCTTTTGCCACACTGATTTCCGAATAATCGATGCCGTCAATTTCCGCGTCCGGCGCATATCTCCGCATGTCGGCAATGGTTGCCCCACCGCCGCAGCCAAGATCCAAAATCTTCATTCCTTCCCGGAATTTCAGCTTTGGCAGCGCAAAATCCCTCAGATATTGATGAGATAAGTTCATGCGGTCGAGCATCTGCTCGCCGCCTCCAAGATCCGGATTTGCCGGATGATCCACATGATCCATTTCAGGCCTCCTATAAATATGCTTGCGATGCACGGCTTCTGCTTCATCCATGAATCGTGCACCCGATGCTGAGCATGAAAGCTGTATCTGAATTGATTCTTCTGCCATAACTAAATCTAAATCAGATTTTCATTCCTGTATTATTTTTCCAGTTCCTGTACACATTTCTCTGCTTCATCGAGGATGCGGCCGAATTTATCGAGGGCTGCATCAATCGGAGCTGCCGTCGTCATGTCGACGCCCGCATGCTTCAGTTCATCCAGCGGATAAGCACTTCCGCCCATGGAAAGAAATTCGAGATATTTCTTCACGGCGCTGCTGTTTCCGGCCGACTCTCCCTTTTCATCGGCCGCCCTTTTCGCCTTCAAGATGCCCTCGGAGAGTGCCACGGCTGCAGAATAACTGGTCGCATATTTGTAAACGTAGAACGGGCGGTAGAAGTGCGGAATCCTTGACCATTCATACTGCACTTCGTCATCGACGGCGAGTTCCGGCCCGAAGTAAAGCACAATCAGCTTGCGGTAGAGGTCATTGAGAGCCTGCGGAGTAAGTGCCTCGCCGCGCTCTGCCATTGCATGTGCTTCGCGCTCGAATTCGGCAAACATCGTCTGGCGGTAGACCGTTCCCTTGAACCCTTCGAGATACTGATTGAGAAGGAAGAGCCGCTCCGCCGGATCCTTTGTCTCTTTCAGGAGGCTGTCAACAAGCAGATTCTCGTTCACCGTCGAGGCAACCTCAGCGACAAAGAGCGTGTAGTCGGCGTACTGAACCGGCTGATGGTGTTTCGAATACCAGGTGTGCATCGAATGGCCCATTTCGTGTGCAATCGTCGAAACGGATTCGTAGTCACCGGTATAGCTCATGAGAATAAACGGATTGGAATCGTAGGTGCCGGATGAGAACGCGCCGCCGCGCTTGCCGGAATTCGGATAGACGTCGATCCAGCGGCCCGCAAAAGCGGACTTCACGGTATCTGTGTACTCTTTTCCGAGCACCGAGACGGCCTTCAGTACCATCTGCTGCGCCTCTTCGTATGTCCAGGACGTCGTGCCTTCATGCGTGAGAGGAACATAAACATCGTAATAATGCAGCTCATCAAGGCCGAGTATCTTCTTCCGCAGCGCGACATAGCGGTACATGTCGGGAAGATGACGGTGGACAGCGTCAACAAGGGAATCATAGACAGACACCGGGATGTGTTCCATAGCCATTCCCATCTCAAGGGAAGATCCGTAATGGCGCACGCGCGCCTGCGCGATCCAGCTCTTCACGATTCCCGAATACGACGCGGCAAACGTGTTATTGTGAGACTTGAACCCATCGTAAAAACTCCGGAATGCATGCTCTCTCAGTCTCCGGTCAGAGGACTGCTCGAGCAGAATGAAATTTGCCTGCGTGAGTTCATGTTCCTCGCCCGCGCTGTCTTTTACAGGTGCAAACTTGAGATCCGCATCCTGAAGACTGTTCGCAATTTCCTTCGGTGCCTCGAAGACCTCGCCGAAATTTGCCATGATCTGTTCTTCCTCTGCAGAAAGAACGTGCGGTTTCTCATCGATCAGCTGCTCTAAGGCGAAACGGTAAGGCTCCATGACGGGGTCATCGGCGATCTTCTTCAGCTGCTGCGCCGGAAGCGAGAGAATCTCCGGCTCTGCGAAGGAGACGCGGCTTCCTGCCGCGACATATTTCGACATGCCGCGCGCCATGAGTGCCTGGGCCGCAGGATCACGGGTATCCTCGGACTCGCGCAGCATCGCATAGGTCAGAAGATTGTTGAAGCGCCGCTCAAGCGCCGTACTCGCATCATAGCAGGCACGGATATCTGCAGCTGTGTTCAGTTTTCCCTGAAAAGCGGCGACTTTGTCGACATCCGCATCGACCGCGGCAAAATCCTTCTCCCACGCCGCGTCATCTTTATAGAGTGTGGAGAGATCCCATTGAAACGCGGGATCCATATTCTTTCTTTCCTTCATTTCCATATGATTGAACCCTCTTTTCTGTTTATTGCTTCACTCTTTCACTTTCTGTCCGCGTGATCTTATTCTCATTCTGCAGATTCATCGGAATCCGCGTTTTTAAAATAGCATGTATAGCCGTCATCATCCGAAATGGGCACATACAGCATCATGCGGTCTGCGACCCCGTCGGAGCTGACCATGAACGGAAGGAACTGACAGCTTCCCTCGTAATTTCCGTCCGAATCATAAAGCAGGAAAATCTGCCAGACATCCGAGTATGTGCTGCGCTCATCTTCGTCCGGAACCTTCCATGTGCCGCTGTATTCCTGACCGAGAATGTTCATCGTATATTTTCCGTCTTTTGTCGGAACAAAAGTGAAGGAATTCTCGTCCGAACCAGTTTCGTAAGTGAATTGATTTGTAGAATCCTCACCCATTCCGATGAATTCCCAGCTGTGAAGGATCTGCGGTTCTGCGCCCTCCTTCGATGCAGTTATGGTTCCACCATCGGAAGTGCCTGTTTCGGTTCCGGTAAACTCGATTGTCCAGTTTTCATCGCCTTCAGAAATATAAATATCAAGGTATTCTGCGGCAGAATCGGCGTCCGCAAATGCCCATGCGGTTCCCTGCGCCTGGCCGTCTGAAACCAGTCCGTATCGCTGCTCGATGACGCCCTGATCGTCTTTGAACTCATCGGCAAACCACCATGTGCCGGAATAGTTCTCCCCACTGACCGTCATCGCGTACGTTCCGTCCGAACCCACAGAGAAAAGCGGGATGTTTTGCTCCGACAGGTCGGAGGCTGTCGTGAGCTCAGAAGTTTTGGCGTTATAAAGGCCGCTGAAGGTCCAGTCCTGCTGAATCCAGTACGAAAGCGCATCGGACGTCGGCGTATCGAATGTGTAGGTCTCTCCCACGGACCGTCCCGTATCCGGAAGGCTGCTGCCGCACCCTGTAAGAACCGCAGCTGCAGCCAGTGCAATCGCCATAGCTCCTGCAAACTTACTTCTTTTCACCATTGGAACTCTCCATTTTCTCCGCTGATTGGGAAACCGCTCCGGCGGGGAGCAGTTTCGTCATCGGACCGTCCGACAGGACGATGAGCCGTTCAGTAGCACGCGACACAGCGGTATATAGTCTGTGCCGGGCGAGCAGGTTCACCGGATAATTCTGTGCCGTTGCATCGGGGATGATGACGGTATCAAATTCGAGTCCCTTCGCGTCAGCAAGCTCGATCATAAATACACCGCTCTTCGGCAGGCTCTTCTCCCCGGACAGATGCTGCGGCGCATCCGCGCCGAGAAGACCCTGCACAGCCTTGAGACTGCGGCGGTTGATGCTCACGACTGCGGCAAGTCCGCCGTCCTTTGCGCGCTCTGCGGCATCTTTTATCTGCCCCCGCAGCGCTTCGGTGTAACTGCTCTCGTCCGTAAAGCCCTGGATTACCGGTTCCGTACCCGGACGCTGCACCGATTTTGCCATGAGCTTCTGCTCTTCCGGAAGGAGTCCCGCGAAAATCTCCGTGATCTCCGGCGAGGACCGATAGCTTGTCTTCAGCGGCAGTTCGGTGACTTTCCGCCCATAGCCGTCAAAAAGCGTATGAATCCTCTCGAATGTGATATTGCTCTCGTGAATGGACTGGAATTCATCCCCGAGCAGCATGAATTTTGCCGTCGGATAGAACCGGGCAAGCGTCATAAGCTGTGACTCGGTGTAGTCCTGCACTTCATCGATCATTACATACTGCGCCATCCGGTCGCACTGGCCGGTCAATGCCATCTTGAGATACAGCCACTCGATGGAGGTGAGATGATCCTTCCCGAGCAGCCGGCACCCGATCCGCTCGATATTGAGCCAGCCATACTCCCGAATCGTTTTGAACGCACCGCCGTTGTCGTTCAGCAACGCATTCTCCTCCTTCGCCGTCATATCCGCATCGCTGATGGAGAGAAGCCGCCGCTCTTCCTTCTCCTGCTCCCGTGCCTCTTCCGCCTCATCGCTGTCTGCGGAAGCGTCAAAACTCATATCGTATCCGTTTTCTTTCTCCTCCCGCTTCGCCGATTCCATTCTGCGGCGCAGCGCAGATTTCGTGCGGTCAATGAGGTCCTCCGTCACAACCTGCACGAGCCTCACGCCCAACGGGATCCGGCTGCTGTACTGCCCTATGATGTCATAAATCTGCCCGCGGCCGAGAATGCGGGTTCCCTTCTGTGTGACAGGCTTTAAATCCTCTTCCTCAAGTTTCAGCTCTGAGAGCTTTTCATCAATCATCCGAAGCGACTCTGCCTTCGTGTCGTAACCCGGGCCGCCGACCGGAACCTTTGCGGATGCCAGAAATTCCTGCCACGTCTCGGTCGTCGGATTCTGCTCGCCGAGGTCCGGAAGCACGCCGGAGATGTACTGCGCAAAAATCGGATTGAGCGTGAGCAGTACGACATTTTCCGGACGAAGGGTCTTGCGCTTGTGATAGAAAAGATAAGCGATTCTCTGCAGGAGGACACTGGTCTTGCCGCTGCCGGCGATGCCGTTCACCAGAAGCACCGGCACATCCGGATAGCGGATGACCGTATTCTGCTCCTTCTGAATCGTGACCGTGATGGCCTGCATTTTATCGGTGCGGCGCGCCGAGAGAGAACGCAGCAGCATCGGATCCTCGATGGCTACGGATGTGTCGAAATACGATTTCAGCTGGTCCTTCTCGAGGTCAAACTGCCGCCGCAGCAGGAGATCGACATCAATCCGGCGTCCATCCACCGTGTAATACGTTTTTCCGTTGTCCTGATTGTAATACGTCTCCGCAATCGGCGAGCGCCAGTCGATGACGATCGGAGTTGTCCCATCTTTCTCTGAGACCGCCGCCCGTCCGATATAGTAACTCTCCGGCTCCTCATCGGGTTCAAACTGCAGCGTAACCCGCGCGAAATACGGCGAATCAAGCAGCAGCCCCACCTTCTTCAGTTTATCCCTCAAAACTCCGGACTGCACGTTGTAACTGTCGATATAACGGTTCCACGTCTCGATTTCGGCGTACATCTCCGTCTTTACCTCATCGTCCGCCGTGTCAAAGCGAAGATTGTCACGGATATCATTCTTCTCTTCCGACGCCGCCTGATCGAGCTTCATCGACCTCTCTTCGAGTCCCACTTTCATCATCAGAAGCTGCTGATACACCTCCGACAGGTGTTTCTGCTCTTCTTTCAATACTTTCTCGTCCATTCCAGTTCCTCTTCTTGTTCCTGTGCGTCAAAACTTCTGCGTATCTTTTTATTATACTGCCCGGCGCAAGTCTAACAAGGATTTTGACAAAAGAAAAAATGCGCCGGCGGAAACTCCCGCCGACGCACTGTTTTAAGAACATCTGTTTTACGGATTTTGTCCGCTGCCTGAACACCAACCGGAATTCCGGCAGCCCGGCCGGAATTATTCCGCAGCTTTTACGGAAACCGGAATTTTGGCAATCCTGCCCAGTTCATTCTCGAGAAGATCAAAATCCTTTGTCTCATCCAGAAGCTTCAGGGCAGCTTCCACCGCTCTTCCCGCACAGCCCTTTTCTCCATCGGTCACGAATTTCTTTCTGCCGGCCTCACTTCCATCTTCTTTCACAAGATGGATATCCGCCGTGAGATTTGCCGGTGAAACTGCCAGATCGGAAGAAAGCTTTATCTGAATCGTAATCGGATTTTTCTTCGCGCGGACCGTCGTGAGAAGAACATCCGCGCTTCCCTTCATCTTCCATTTTCCGCTGCCGGCCGGAAGGAAGAAGCTGTCTCCCTTCCTGTAATCCATCTTGTCGTCGCCGCAGCTGATCTTTCCTTCGCCATCCAGAACCAGAATGCTCAGGAAGGACTCCTCTCCCACTTCGCCGGAAACCTTATCCGTCGTACTTCCATTGAGATTGATTTTGTCGACCGTGAAATAGTCGCAGTCGGCAATATGGGGATAGGAACTCTTCGGCTCTGCCGGTTCGCGCTTCGTCACATCAAGAGCTTTTGCGATGTGCAGTTCACGCGGCTTTCCGTCCTTGCCGATGCGGCCATAATCATAGACGCGATACGTGACATTCGAATTCTGCTGAATCTCCGCAATAAGGATGCCGGCGCCGATTGCGTGCAGCGTGCCGGATTCGATGAGCAGCGCATCTCCCTTCTTCACATGGACGGCATTCAGAACCTCCGTCAGTGTGTTGTTTTTGATACGCTCTTCGAATTCTTCGCGGCTGATTTCCTTCTTGAATCCGTAATACAGGAATGCTCCCGGCTCGGCGTCGATGACATACCACATTTCCGTTTTGCCGTACTGATTTTCATTTTTCAGAGCATACGCGTTGTCCGGGTGGACCTGGATCGAAAGATTCTGCTTTGCATCGATGAACTTTGTGAGAATCGGGAACTCGCGGAAACGGCGGCAGTTCGTACCGAGGACTTCCTTTCCCTCTGCATCGATGAACTGTTGCAGTGTCCTGCCTGCATACTTTCCGTTCACAATTGTGCTCGGTCCGTCCGGGTGGCAGGAAAGAACCCACGCCTCGGCGCAGACATCACCGTCATACTGGACCCCATACTCGTCGACCAGACGATGGCCTCCCCAAAGATAATCCTTGCAGGCCGGTTTTAACTTCAGAATACCCATTATTCCATTCCCTCTGCTTTCTGACTGCTTCGTGAATGCCAGAAAGTGCCGCGGTGCGCAAAAACTCTGCCTTCCTGCCTTCATTCTCTCCCGGATGAGACGGCCTTCGCCGATGCGGCGCGGTTTTTCACGGCCACTCGAGCACTCCCTGCCGATAGAAGAACGCAAACATATCCGCGATTGTCTCCCTGGCCTCCGGAATGATTGGAAACATCGGATAAGCATGAAAGACATTTTTCTTTATCTCCAGCTCACAGGGATGGTTCCCGACTTTCAATTTCCGGCAGAGCTCTACCGAATCATCGTACAGCGCCTCTGTGTCCGTTGCCGAGAGGAAGATCGGCGGAAGCCCTTTATAATCTCCGAAAATCGGCGATGCATAAATTGAGTGCAGAACCTCCGGGTCCGGATGCTTTGTCCCGAACTCAACCTCGTACTGTCCCTCGCTGTTGACGCTGTCATGAAGCATATAGTCCGTGCCTGCGTTCCCAAGATGCGACGGATAGCGATATGCCTGATTCACACAGGGTGAAAACGCCGCGATCCCGCACGGCAGCGGGATATTCTCCCTCTTCGCCTCAAGTGAGACAGAAAGTGCCAGCGTTCCTCCGCAGCTTTCACCCATCACAAGGATGTGTCCTGCACCTGCCCTGTTCACAAGCTCCTTATAGAACAGTACGCAGTCGTCAAAACCCGCCGGCATGATGTTCTCGGGTGCCAGACGATAATCATTGGCAACCACGGTATATCCGTAACTGCCGCACAGATACTGCGTGATCTGCCTCCGCTCACGGGCGGCCCCGGTTGTGAAGCCGCCGCCGTGGATATACCAGATAACAGTGTCCTTCCTTGCTTTGTCCGTGGTGTTTGTGATCACCTCCGCATGAAGGCCGGAAAAATCTGCACTTTCAACCTTCATGCCTTCCGGACACTTCGGCAGCCTGCGCCGTCTGTTCTTCTCCCGCTCCGCCGCAAAATCAATATCCACCACGCTCTTCGGCGCGGAAGCCATCGCGAGAATTCTGTTAAACCGCATTGCTTCAATACTTGGCATTCCAGACTCTCCTTCTTTCACACTCGTATAATTATACCGCATACCAGATCCATGAGAAAAAAATGCAAAGTGCAGGGCTGCCTGCAGTCTGCTCTGCAGTCCGCACCTGCGGCCTGCAGAAGGACCCTGCATCCGGTCTTAAAGGTCCTGAAAAGGTGAAAAGACCTTGCAGAATTATTAAAAAAATCTGATTGACAAGAAACCGCCGTTTTTATATACTTGTGAGGCAGTGCGAAAAAGCGCCGCTGTGGCGGGATAGCTCAGCTGGCTAGAGCATGCGGTTCATACCCGCAGTGTCGAGAGTTCGAGTCTCCCTCCCGCTACTATACTTAATGGCTCCGAAATGCCGCAGATACGGTAATTTCGGAGCCTAATTTTTTGTCTTTATTGCCTTCATGGGGCAAAACGCCAAAAGCCCCCGACGCCGTATACAGCGTGAGGCAGAAATAACGGGTGGAGGCAAAATACCTGGCTTTTTTAGCCCGGGAATATAAACAGTGCCGCTCCCGGCCGGTTATCCGGCACAGGAACGGCACGTTTTTTCAATAATCGGTTCCGGATCCTGTCGGACCCGTCCCCCGATCGTTACCTGACTTCTGCTGTCAGGCCATTGTCAACACAATCGATGTGGATGATGCTCCCTTCGTGAACCTTATCCTCCAGGATCAGTTTTGCCGCCATCGTCTCAACATATTTCTGGATGTATCTCTTCAGAGGACGAGCACCGTAGGACGGGTCGTACGACTGATCTGCGATGTATTTCTTTGCATCGTCCGTGAGTTCGACGCTGATCTGACGGTCTTCGAGACGTCTGTTGATATCCTTCACCTGCAGATCGATGATGGCACTGATGTTTTCCTTCGAGAGAGGCCTGAACATGATGATCTCGTCCAGACGATTCAGGAACTCAGGGCGGAAGTGCTTATGAAGCTCCGCCTCAACCGCAGCACGGCAAGCATCGGAAATCACGAAGCTCTTGTCGCCGCGTCCCACATTCTCCGAAGAGTCAACAATCTTCTGTCCGGTCACCGGGTCCACCTCAATGACATTATTGTGGTCTACGGACGACATGCTCGCCGCCGTCTCCTGGCTCTCCAGATCTGCCAGGATCTCCTGTGCACCGATATTCGAAGTCATGATGATGATCGTGTTCTTGAAGTCCACCGTGCGGCCCTGTGAATC
>ONGY01000019.1:63855-67125 GCA_900317475.1 uncultured Lachnospiraceae bacterium
AACAGTACGACCGAATACGGGTGACGGCGGACTGCTTCTGTCAGCTGACCGCCTTCCTCATACCCGACGTATCCCGGTGCCGCACCGATCAGTCTGGACACAGAATATTTCTCCATGTATTCCGACATATCGATACGGACCATGTTTTTCTCATCATCAAAGAGCGCCTGTGCCAAAGCTTTTGCGAGCTCGGTTTTGCCGACGCCCGTAGGGCCGAGGAACAGGAAGGAGCCAATCGGCTTCGTCGGATCCTTGATGCCGGCCTTGGACCGCATAATGGCCTCGGAAACCTTGCTGACCGCCTCATCCTGGCCAACCACTCTCTTATGAAGCTCTTCATCGAGATGCAGGGTCTTGTTGCGCTCAGACTCCGTCAGCTTTGTCACAGGAATTCCGGTCCAGCGGGAGACAATCGCCGCAATTTCATTGTCGGTGACCTTCTCATGAACCAGCGCCTGGTCCTCGTCCTTTGTCTTGGCCTCTTCCGCCTTCATCTGCTTCTGCAGATCCGGCAGCGTGCTGTACTGCAGCTCCGCAGCCTTATTGTAGTCGCCCTTCTGCTGAGCGATCTCGATGTCGTGCCTGACCTGATCAATCTGCTCCTGCAGACTGCGAACCTTGTCGACGTTCGCCTTTTCATTCTCCCACTGGGTTTTCTTTGCCGTAAAGGTCTCCTGCAGTTCTGCAAGCTCTTTGTTAATATCGTCAAGCCTCTCCTTCGAGAGCTGGTCGTCTTCCTTCTTCAGTGCAGTCTGCTCAATCTGCAGCTGCATGATCTTGTGGTTCATCTCGTCGAGATCTTCCGGAAGGGAATCCATCTGCGTTTTGATCATTGCGCAGGCTTCATCCACAAGGTCGATGGCCTTGTCCGGAAGGAACCGGTCCGTGATGTAACGATTCGAAAGCGTCGCAGCCGATACCAGAGCGGAGTCCTGAATTTTAACGCCGTGATATACCTCAAAGCGGTCCTTCAGTCCGCGGAGAATGGAAATTGTATCCTCCACGGTCGGCTCCTCGACCATAACCGGCTGGAAACGGCGTGCCAGTGCCTTATCTTTCTCGATGTGTTCACGATACTCGTTCAGCGTTGTGGCACCGATGCAGTGCAGCTCGCCGCGTGCGAGCATGGGCTTGAGCATGTTGCCGGCATCGAGCGATCCTTCGGTTGCGCCCGCACCGACAATTGTGTGCAGCTCATCGATGAACAGAATGATCTCACCATTGCTTTTCTTTACTTCCTCGAGAACCGCTTTCAGACGTTCCTCGAATTCGCCGCGGTACTTTGCACCCGCGACCAGAGAACCCATGTTCAGCGAGAAAATCTTCTTGTTCTTCAGGTTGTTCGGAACATCGCCCTTATCAATTCTCTGCGCAAGTCCCTCGACAATAGCGGTTTTGCCGACACCGGGTTCACCGATGAGGACCGGGTTATTCTTCGTCTTGCGCGAGAGAATACGGATAACGTTGCGGATTTCATCATCACGGCCGATGACAGGGTCAAGCTTGTTGTCATGTGCCTTGGCGACGAGCTCCTCGCCGTACTTCTCGAGCGTATCGTATGTTGCTTCCGGATTGTCCGTTGTCACACGGACATTGCCGCGGACAGTCTGCAGGACCTTGAGAAAACTGTTGCGGTCGATGTTATATTCCCTGAAAAGTCCGCCGACTGCGCTGTTTGCATTCTTGATGAGCGAGAGGAACAAATGCTCGACTGAGACATACTCATCGCCAAGCTTCTTCGCCTCGTCTTCGCCGCCAAGCAGTGCGCGGTTGCAGTCGCCGCTCACGTATAATTGATTGCCGCCCTGCACTTTCGGCAGGTTTTCAATCAACTGTTTGCTGCGGTTCGTGAATTCCTTCACGTCGATGCCCATCTTCTCGATCATCTGCGCGATCAGTGAATCCTCGATCGTGAGAAGAGAGTAAAGCAGATGTTCCTGCTCGATCTGCTGATTGCCATATTCATAAGCAAGCTGCTCGCAGTTGTTCACAGCCTCGACTGACTTCTGTGTAAATTTATTAATGTTCATTCTTCCTCCTCGGTCATTCCGGGCAGTGCCGGCATATCTGTCCGGCAGACACTGCCGGCAAATCATACCGGCTGTATCGCCTGCATATCATGCCGGCTGATCGGCAGCCCGCAAATTCCTGTTCGTTCATTCTCTCATAAAGAAAAACAAGCTTTCAAATCCCTGTTTCACTTGTTCTACTGGTACTATAACACATGCAATCAAATAGTCAAGCAATAGTTTGTAAAGAAAGTATGAACGGGACCTGAGACAAACCGCACACAGTAAAAAACTCCGCACGAATTTCTTCGTGCGGAGCGAATTTTTACAGTTCAGAACCTGCAGCGAAATAAACTCGGGCCGGGGCAGAAAACTCCGGAACTTCAGGATATTGCAAACAGTCCTTCCCTCTGAAACCCTGCCTTAAGACAGCAGCCCATCGCGCATTCCTTACTTCTGCTCGGTCGGTCCTTTGTCCTCTTGAGGTGCCGCAGAGTCCGCGGTTTTGGCTTCCTCATGAGTGATTTCCTCTGCGGTTGTATCCACCGCCGTAAGATCCTGCTTTACCGCGTTCACCGTCTGGACACCGGTCCCGATGACAACAAGGTCCGTGACGCCGGTCATAATCATGATCACACCGACAAATGTCACGATGATGTTCGAGATTCCCCACGGCTTGAAGATGCACAGAAGGCCGAATACAATCGCGGCGAGCCCGATGATCAGCGGGATATACCACTTCTTATTGCCCTTCTTCACGATTGTGATCGTATCTTTGATATCAATGACGCCGTTTGCCGCAATAATCGCACCCGCTATGATGCCGAATGCCGCGACCAGATACTGCGGCTTCATGAATATCCAGACACCCAGAATGATCAGAATCGTCCCCAGTACGACATTTGCCACACTGCGCCATCCTGAACGGTCCATCAGAAAATTGACAATCAGCACGGCTCCGCTTATGACAAAAAAGGCGCCGAGGATTTTCACCGCGATTTCAACTGCCGCATCTGTATACACAAGAAGAATCACGCCGAAAACAATCAGCAGAATCGACGCTGTGATCTTTTCCGTCAGAGCTCTCCTCGCACTTTTCTTCAGTTCTTTCTCTAGGTCTGTCGTCCTGGACATAGTATCCTTTCCGCCGCATCCTTAGCGGCTCCGAATGATTAGACAATCTAATTATAGACTGTAATCCCGGGAAAAAATACAGCAGGAATTAAATTCTCTGAACACTCAGTCATAAGAAGACAGGAGG
>ONGY01000050.1:0-13714 GCA_900317475.1 uncultured Lachnospiraceae bacterium
ATTTAAAAGAGAAGAAGAAATCCCGCAAAAGAGCGCAGAACACGGCGCTTTGCGGCGTCTGAGGAAGTAAGTTTTCTATGACGAGGATACTTTTTGTTTGCCACGGGGAAAATATTGGAAGATGCTGATATTTTAATTCTGCGTAAGATTCTCTTTCTTCCTGTACCTGTGGTTCATGGCGGCTGGTATAAGAATACAGAACCGGGTATGTATAATTAAGGATCGACTCATTCTCATCGGCAAACTGATTGCCGGCTGAAATGCCGCCGGCATCAGTTTCAGTCCACGGTCTCGATCACGACCGGATATGTCTTTACCCTGGTTCCGGCCGGTGCATAATCGATGGCACAGTCAAAACGCTTTTCCGCATCGGCAAGCCGCTTCTCGTCGTTTGCGTAAAGAACGGCAACCGGTTCCCCTTTTTTTACAGATTCGCCGGTTTTCTTCTTCAGGATGATGCCGACCGAGAGGTCGATGACGTCGTCGGCCGTCTCTCTTCCGCCGCCGAGCACCATGGAAGCATTGCCGATTTCATCGCATTCCATGTGGGAGATGACGCCGTCCGAGGGTGCCGTGACCACTTTGTGAATTTTTGCATCCGGCATCTTTTCAGGGTGCCATACAAGATCTTCGTCGCCGCCCTGTGCCTTCACCATTTCCGCAAGGCGCCTCAGGGCGCTGCCGTCCTCGAGATGCTGCTTCATAACGGCGCGGCCTTCCTCAACCGTCCCTGCGATGTCAGAAAGAACGAGCATGCGGCTTCCGAGTGCATAGCAGATTTCCAGGACATCCGCGGGCCCCTCGCCCCGCAGGGTCGCGACAGCCTCCTGTACCTCAAGGATGTTGCCGACAGCATATCCGAGAGGTTCATCCATGTTGGAGATGACGGCACACATTTTCCGGCCGGCCTTGCGGCCGATTTCGATCATGGTTTGTGCCAGATCGACAGCCTGCTCCGGAGTCTTCATGAAGGCGCCGCTCCCGCAGGTGACGTCAAAGACGACGGCGTCCGCGCCGCTCGCAAGTTTCTTGCTTACGATGGAACTGGTGATGAGGGCTTTGCTGTCGACCGTTGCCGTTGCGTCGCGGAGAGCATAGAGCTTCTTATCGGCCGGATCCAGATTGCCCGTCTGTGCCGCAATTGCGCAGCCGATGTCGTTGACCTGGCGGACAAAGTACTCTTTTGTCATGCCGGACTGAAATCCTGTGAAACTCTCCAGCTTGTCGAGCGTTCCGCCCGTAAAGCCGAGCCCGCGGCCGCTCATTTTGGCGACCTTTGCGCCGCAGGAGGCAACCCATGGAATGAGTGCGATCGAAGTTTTGTCGCCGACCCCGCCGGAGCTGTGTTTATCAACCTTGATTCCCCTGATGCCGGAAAGGTCGTATGTGTCGCCGCTCTTTGCCATGGCTATCGTCAGATGTGTGATCTCCTCCGTGTCCATTCCCTTGAAATAAATAGCCATGGCCATGGCAGACATCTGGTAGTCCGGAATCGATCCGTCCACATAGCCGCGGATGAGAAAATCAATTTCTTCATCGGTGAGCGCCTCACCGTGCTTTTTCTTTTCAATCAGATCAATCATTCGCATAGGTCATTCGCCTTTCACGCCGATTTTTTGGGGTACTGCACACATATAAATATTATATAAATATTATAACGCTGAGCCGCCCGGAAATTCACTTTTCCCTATGTTAAAACTCAGCTGTTCATCGGTCCATGATTTTTGCTGAACATCATGAATTTTGTCGCCTTCTCTGTAGTTTCCGATCAGAAATGGAGACTGCGGATCGTGCAGCCGGCTCTGCGCCAAAACGGTTTCCGGCCCGGCATTGGCATAGCAGTATCTGCAGAGATTCTTTCGGGTTCTTCAGACACCTGGCAAAATATATTTTACAACATGGAAGGCTGCGTATGTCTCAAGAAAGCAGGCGGCAAAAATGGTATCATAAGTATACGCTGTAAAAATCAGTAATCAGGAAAGCGGGGTGTAACCTATGTCAGCACCGATGAGTGCATCTGAAACCTATGAGCTTTGGCTTAAGAAGCTGCCGGAGAGCAGCGATATGCACAGGGAACTGGAAGCGATCCGCGGCAATGACGCCGAGATCACGGACCGTTTCTATCAGGAAATAGTTTTCGGGACCGCCGGACTTCGCGGCATCTGCGGTGCGGGCACGAACCGGATGAACGAGCTCACGGTCGGCCGCGCGACGCAGGGAATCGCTGATTATATCAAAGAGTCGGGAGAAGACCCGAGCCGCGGTGTCGCGATCGCCTACGACTGCCGCCACCACTCGAAGGAATTCTCAGAGCTTGCAGCCGAGATCCTTGCGGGCAACGGGATCCATGCCTTTCTGTTTCCGTCGCTTCGGCCGACACCGGAACTTTCCTATACCGTCCGGAAACTCGGCTGTGTCTCCGGCATCAACATGACGGCCAGCCACAATCCGAAGGAATACAACGGCTACAAGGTGTACTGGGAGGACGGCGCGCAGATTTCCGGCGCCGTGTCCGACGGCATTCTCGCCAAAATTCAGAGTCACTCGTTATTCGACGATTTCCCGAGGCTTTCCATGGAGAGAGCGAAGGAAAAAGGGCTTATCACCATTCTCGGCGAAGCGATGGACCGCGACTATCTTGATTATGTCGAATCCATGCGCCAGCGCCCGGATAACGAACTGGACCTTTCGGTTCCCATCGTCTACACCCCGCTCAACGGTGCGGGCAGCATACCGCTCGCGACTGTCATGAAAGAGCGCGGTTTCACCGGTTTTTACGTTGTGCCGGAACAGAAGGATCCGGATCCTGACTTCACAACGGTGCCGTTCCCGAACCCGGAGAATCCGGCTGCATTCGGGCTTGCCGAGAAACTCGGGAAGGAGAAGCATGTGGAAGTCCTCATTGCAACCGACCCGGACAGCGACCGCATGGCTGTCGAAATTGCCGACGGGAAAGGCGGTTTCAGGGCTCTGAACGGCAATCAGACCGGCGCACTGCTCATTGCCTATATGGCGATGGCGCAGACGGAGAAGGGCACGCTTCCGAAGCATGCAGCGATGATCAAATCGGTTGTCACCGGCGATTTCGGGAAGGCGATCTGCGAAAACCACGGCATCCGGGTCTTCGAGACACTCACCGGATTCAAGAACATCTGCGGCAAAATTCCGGAAGTTCAGAAGGAAGGCTATACGTATTTCTTCGGCTATGAGGAGAGCATCGGGTGCGCGCCCGGCGAGAAGGTCCGCGACAAGGACGGAATCTGCGCGGGCATGCTCATCGCCGAGATGGCAGCCTATTATCGAAAGAAAGGAATGAGCGTTGGTGATTTCCTCGATGCGCTTTATAAGAAATATGGATATTATGCGGACGGCGCGGAAAGCATCGTTCTCAAGGGAAAGGCCGGGCAGGAGCGCATCGGCCGCATGATGGATGCCATGAGAGCGAAGATGAGCGGGAAAACCTTTGGCGGATTCACCATCGACAAGGTTATTGATTATATTCACGGCTTCGGGGATATTCCGGCGCAGAACTGCCTTCGTTTCTGCATGACCGACGGAAGCTGGTTCGCGTGCCGCCCGTCCGGCACTGAGCCGAAGATCAAATTCTATTACTACGCAGTTTCTGACAGCGCAGAGGTTTCTGCGGATCGTGTTTCGCGGCTGCAGGATGCGGTGAAGGCTGTGACAGATGCTGTGAAATAGCGCAAAGGCTGTGACAGGCGCGGTGAAATAGCGCAGCGGCTGCAGCAGGTGTGGTGAAATAGTGCAAAGGCTGCGGCAGGCGCGGCGCAGAGTGTAAAGGACAGAGCATGGAGAACGGAAAAACAGGGACACAGATGACGGATCTTTCCGTCCGGGATTTCACGGAGCAGCTCGCGGCGAAGGTTTCTGTCCCCGGGGGCGGAGGGGCTGCGGCGCTGGCAGGAGCTCTCGCTGTTTCGCTCGGCGCAATGGCGGCGAATTTCACCACGGGAAAGAAAAAGTATGCCCCCTATGAGGATGAACTGGAAAACCTGATTCATGAATCCGAAGAAATCCGGGAACAGCTACTTGATCTCGTCGGGCAGGATGCCGCCTGCTTTGAGCCGCTTTCGAAGGCGTATTCGATTCCGAAGGATGACCCGTCGCGCCCGGAAATTCTCGAGAAGGCGACACGGGAGGCAATCAATCCCCCGCTGAATATGTGCCGCTGCATCGTCCGGTCAATCGTCATCCTTGAGCGGCTTGAGAAGATCTGCAGCGTGATGATGATATCGGATGTCGGATGCGGGGCAAATTTGGCGGAGGCAGCGCTGAAAAGTGCTGCTCTGAATGTTTTTGTCAACACGAAGACGCTGAAGGACCGGAGAACGGCGGATGCACTGGAAAAGGAGACGGAGTCCCTCCTCGAGGAGTACGTTCCCAGAGCCGGGAAAACTGCTGAGTCGGTGAGAGAGCGGATTTTGGGGCGGGCATGAACCCAATCCGTGCGGTGAGCGCTTCAGGCGGGAATCTGACAGAATGGACGGAGAATGGAATGGCTGAAATTTTAAAGGGAAAACCGGCTGCGGACGCAATTGATACGGCGGTGAAGGCACGGGCGGATGCACTGATTCAGCGCGGCATCGCGCCGACACTTGCAATTATCCGCGTCGGAGACGACCCCGACGACTGTGCCTACGAGCGGGGCGCGATGAAACGCTGCAGCAGGCTGGGAATTTCTGTCCGGAACGTTGTTTTTACGGACAGCGTCCGTCAGGAAACCATCATGGATTCCATTGATGTCCTGAATGAAGACCCAAACGTGGACGGAATCCTGATGCTTCTGCCGCTCCCCGGAAATCTCAATACCCGCAAAGCCTGTGAGGAACTCAGCCCCTCCAAGGACGTGGACGGTGTGACGCAGGGGTCCTGTGCGTATCTCTATTCGGGTTATGGTACCGGGTTTGCTCCCTGCACGGCGGAAGCCTGCATCGAACTGCTGAAATATTATCAGGTTCCGATGAAGGGAAGCCGCATCGTTGTGGTCGGCCGAAGCCTTGTCATCGGAAAGCCGGTTTCCATGCTGCTTCTGAATGAGAATGCGACCGTCACGGTCTGCCATTCAAAAACAGTGGATCTTCCGTCCGTTACGAGAGAGGCGGACATTGTCATCGCAGCGCTCGGCCGGCCGGAATTTCTGGATGGGAACTACTTCCGGGAAGGCCAGACCGTTGTGGATGTCGGCATCAACTGGAGCGAAGAGAAGCAAAAACTCGTCGGCGACGTCCGTTTTGACGAGGCAGAGAAGATCGTTTCCCGTATCACTCCGGTTCCCGGCGGAGTCGGATCCGTCACGACAGCGGTTCTCTGCGCTCATGTGGTGAAAGCGGCGGAAATGAGACTCTGAAGGCAGTACAGGACAGCGGCGGAAATGAGGAAATGAGGCCTTGCGGCAGGATAAAGCAGCGCCGGAAATCAGGATTTTAGACTAAACAGGACAACATCAGATGAAATACAGAGCAGCAATTTTTGACATGGACGGAACAATTCTCAACACAATCGGCGATCTGACGGATTCACTCAATCATGTGTTCGCGCAGACCGGCCATCGTCATGATTTTACAGAAGAAGATGTCAGGACATTTTTCGGAAGCGGCGCGCACGTGGCGATTCAGCGGGCGCTGGCCGTGGAGCTCGGTGCTCCGGCGTCCGGACTCGAGGGGATCGGCGCGGGAACAGATCCCGCGATTTACGGTGTAGACGAGAAAGAAGTGAAGCGGATCGAGACAATTTTCACTCCCTGGTATGCAGCACACTGCAATTTGAAAACCGGTCCGTATGCCGGGATTCCGGAGGTAATTGGCAGGCTTCGGGCAGCAGGCGTGAAAACGGCGGTCGTATCGAATAAACCGGACATCGCCGTGCAGAAGCTGGCAGAAGAGATCTTCCCCGGCTCCTTTGATGTTTCCATAGGCGAGCTTCCTGAAGTGAGGAGAAAGCCGGCTCCGGACATGACCGACAAAGCCCTCCGCATTCTCGGAGTCAATCGGGAGGATGCCGTTTACATCGGCGACTCCGAGGTTGATATGCAGACCGCGGAAGCCTCCGGCCTTCCCTGCATCAGCGTCTCGTGGGGATTCCGGGGCAGACAGTTTCTTAAGAAACATCATGCTTCCATCATCATCGACCGGCCCGAGGAACTGGTCAGAGAAATTCTCTGATGAGCCCGGCTCACGGAAAGAAAACTATGGATAAAAAAGAACTTGTGCTCGAAGTTATCGCGCGCCTGAAAAATGAATATCCGGATACGCACTGCACGCTTTCCTACGACGATGCATGGCAGCTGCTGGTGAGTGTGCGGCTCGCAGCACAGTGCACGGACAAACGGGTGGATCAGACTACGCCGCTGCTCTATGCAAAGTTTCCAACCGTCAAAGCTCTTGCGGACGCGCCGGTGGAGGAGATCGCGGAGATTGTGAAGCCGTGCGGGCTTGGCAACAGCAAGGCCCGGGATATTTCCGCCTGCATGAAGGTGCTGCACGAGAAATATAATGATCACGTTCCGGATACGATGGAAGAACTCCTGAAGCTCCCCGGAGTCGGCCGCAAGAGTGCAAACCTTGTGCTCGGCGATGTTTTCGGCAAGCCGGCCATTGTCACGGATACACACTGCATCCGGCTCTCAAACAGAATCGGACTTGTGGATGATATAAAAGAACCGGTAAAAGTCGAGAAAGCACTTCGGGAGATAGTCCCGCCGGAAGAAGGAAACCAGCTCTGCCACCGGCTCGTCGATCATGGCCGTGCTGTCTGCACTGCAAGAAACCCGAAATGCGGCGAATGCTGTCTTTGCGACATCTGCAGGTATAGAAAGGAACAGGAAGCAGATGAATCCATTTAATGCATCTGCCGTCCAGCGAACAGCATCACGAGATCGAACAGCAAAAAACAGCAGCGGGAGTGAGGCAATGGCCAGCTCCAGCTGCTGTTTTTATGTCTTTTTGATGTTATTTCTGCTATGTCAGTGTTCTGTCATTCAAAATGCCGGTTCAAAGGCACGGCGCAATGTTGGCACAGTGTCCATGCAGTTCTCCGGGCCTTGCACATGGCTCAGTTGACCTGGCGGATCTGCTGCTTCGTGATCAGAGGATAAGATGCGAGGCTGCTGCCGTCCAGGTTTTCACGGTGCATATCCACTGCTGAAATCTGGCTGTTGTCGTAGGTGCGGTAATAATAAATACCGCGATCCATGTTGCAGCAGGAGGAATAGATTGTAATCTCATATTTCCCGTCTCCGAGATCGCAGCAGCCCCGCTGCTGTTCGACGGAGCCGAGGATATGGAAGAACTGGCTGACAGAGGAATCCTCGCTGTCGTCCGAGACAGAGTTCATCTTTGTGAAGGCCACCTTTACGAAGCGTGAACCGGAGGAAAGATCACCGGGGATGCCGATTCCGCCCATGCCGCGGCTGTAGGCATCGAGATCAAGGCCTTTTGCGAATGTATTTTCGGACGCAGCGGCCGATACACCGCGGTAGTCGTTCAGACGGAAAAGCTGAATGTCAAAGGTGGGATTGTTCGTCATGACACCGACCGGGTTGTCGTAGATATGAAGGCCGTCCCGGACGGACTCGACAACGATGCATCCGTTCTGATCAGCGATCATCCAGTGAAGCGGTGTGATCGGAAGCTGGCTGCTGAAAGGAATATTCACGAGACGAATATTGCCGAGCAGAGTTTTGGCTTCGGAAAGGTTTTTGCACTGGCCCAGTATCCACGGAATGAATTCGAACGGGGATATATTGTCCTTCCCGTCGGCTTCCGGCTCACCGAAGAAGCCATTTCCCGGGAAGTTGAGGCCTGCCATCGAAAGGCCGAACTCATTGGTTGCATCATAATAAAGAGGAAAACCGCTGCACACAAACGCCATGCCGATCAGGGCATAATGATGTGTGAGGGTTTCCTTCGTACGGAACGGAATCGGAAAATTCCTCGGCGTGACTGTCACGGATTCCTGATAGGAAAATTCCAGATCCAGATTGCGCCCGAAGTAATGATCTTTTGTCTTGTAAGTCGCACACGTGCACATGATGTCTCCTCCTTCCGCTGGTGCGGGGTGAATTTAAGTATTGAATCCTGGTATTGAGTCTTAGGATTGAAACCTGGTATTGATTCCAGCCGGCCTTATCCAGCCGGTCTTTGTTTTTACGAATACACTCTAATAATACACCCGAAACAGACGGTGTGCATGGGTGCAGATGGCCTTGGATTATCACGGAATCTTTGGATATAATGCCTATCCCGAAAAGGATCGGCATGGCATATACTAGTAGCGGATAGTTTTGACAAGTATGTTTCCAAAAGCCATCCGGAAACGGCTGTTCATTCTGCATTGGATTTTCATCCAAGCCTTTGAAAGGGGGACACTCATGAGTGATTTAAACACGAATCAGGCCATAGAAGAAAAAGGCCCGATCACCGATGAACTGCTGGAGAAGATGAACCGCTATTGGCGCGCCGCAAACTATCTTTCGGCCTGCCAGCTCTATCTCCTGAAGAATCCGCTGCTTAAGGAACCGCTTACATGGGACATGATCAAGAAAAAGATCGTGGGACACTGGGGCACGGTTCCGGGACAGAATTTTGTCTTCGTTCATTTAAACCGTGTCATCAAGCGGTATGACCTTGACCTCATTCTTCTCTCCGGACCCGGTCACGGCGGAAACTTCTACATTGCAAATGACTANNNNATTTATCCGAACATTTCGCAGGATGAAGCGGGTATGCAGAAGCTGTTCAAGCAGTTTTCGTTCCCGGGCGGCGTGCCGTCGCACTGCGCTCCGGAGACACCCGGCTCCATCAATGAAGGCGGCGAGCTCGGATACTCCATCGCCCATGCGTTCGGCGCTGTTTTCGATAATCCGGACCTGATTGCGGCTGTCACCGTCGGCGACGGTGAGGCAGAAACCGGTCCGCTGGCAACTTCCTGGCAGAGCAACAAATTCCTCAATCCGGTGAGCGACGGTGCGGTTCTTCCGATTTTTCATCTGAATGGTTACAAGATCGCGAATCCTACGATTTTTGCCCGCATGAGCCACGAGGAAATCACGGATTTCTTCCACGGCTGCGGATGGGAGCCTTATTTCGTCGAAGGCGATGACCCGATGACGATGCACCGCAAGATGGCTGAGACGATGGATACGGTCATCGAATCCATCAAAGCGATCCAGAAGCATGCCCGTGAGACAGGAGATACGACAAGACCGGTATGGCCGATGATCATTCTCCGCACTCCCAAGGGATGGACCGGTCCGAAGGTGGTTGACGGAAACCGTATTGAAGGCAACTTCCTGGCACACCAGGTGCCGATCATGATGGACAAGCCGGAGCATCTTCAGATTCTCTCCGACTGGCTGCACAGCTACCATCCGGAAGAACTGTTTGATTCTGAAGGACATCTCCTTCCGGAGCTTGCGGCACTTGCACCGACCGGCGAACATCGCATCGGCGCGAATCCGCACGGCAACGGCGGCAAACTGCTCCGCGATCTGCGTATGCCTGATTTCCGCGATTACGCCTTTGACATCGGTGAGAAGCATGGCAGCAAGGACGGTCAGGATATGACCGAGCTCGGCAAGTTTGTCCGCGATATCTTCAAGCTCAATGATGATGCAAAGAACTTCCGTATCTTTGGGCCTGACGAGACGAATTCGAACCGTCTCAATTCTGTATTCGAAGTGCAGAACCGCGACTGGAACTCCGAGCATCTTGACACGGATGATCATCTCAGCCCTTACGGCCGAGTCATGGATTCGATGCTCTCCGAGCACATGTGCGAGGGCTGGCTTGAAGGCTACCTTCTTACCGGCCGTCATGGTTTCTTCGCAACCTATGAATCCTTCGCCCGCATCATCGATTCGATGGCGGCGCAGCACGCAAAATGGCTGAAGGTCTGCAATCAGCTTCCGTGGCGCGAGGAGATTGCATCGCTCAATCTCATCATGTGCTCGACGGTCTGGCAGCAGGATCACAACGGCTTTACGCATCAGGATCCGGGCTTCATGGATCACATCGCGAACAAGAAAGCAGACGTCGTCCGCATTTATCTTCCTCCGGACACCAACTGCCTGCTGTCGACCATGGATCACTGCCTGCGCAGTAAGAACTATGTGAACGTCATTGTGGCGTCAAAACACCCTCGCCCGCAGTGGCTTACGATGGATGAAGCAGTCACGCACTGCACGCAGGGTATTGGCATCTGGGAGTGGGCATCGAATGATCAGGGCTCTGAGCCGGATATCGTTTTTGCGTGCGCAGGCGAGACCCCGACGCTCGAAGCACTTGCGGCAGTGGACATTTTGAATAAGGAGCTTCCGGAAGTGAAGATCCGCTTCATCAACGTGGTCGACCTGTTCAAGCTTCAGCCGCACAGCGAGCATCCGCACGGGCTCACCGACGAAGAGTACGACATGCTCTTCACGAAGGATAAGCCGGTCATCTTCAATTTCCACGGCTACGCAGGACTGATCCACGAGCTCACCTACCGCAGACATAACAACCGTCTCATTCATGTCCGCGGCTACAAGGAAGAGGGGACCATCACGACACCGTTTGACGTCCGTGTGCAGAACGACATCGACCGGTTCCACCTCGTTCAGCTCGCACTCCGCAATCTTCCGCAGCTTGGCAACCGCGGCGCATACCTCTACCAGCAGATGAGCAACAAGCTTGTTGAGCACAAGAGCTACATCCACGAGTATGGCCAGGACCTTCCGGAAGTCGCGGACTGGAAGTGGGAGAGAAACTGAAGAAGCGGAATAGAAAAGGAACAGGAACGGAAGAATACGCAGGAAGCAAAGGACTAAGGCAAGAAGCAAAGGACTGAAGATTCCCCGCCCGGTTTTGACCGGGCGGGGAATTTTTTATCTCGGGCGGGAAATCTTTTTATCGATCGGGGGTGTCTACTGGGCCTGGAGCCCACCGGGATGCATGAAACGGGCCTGCACGAATCATTCCCGGTGAATTCTTAAGCGTTTCTAAAATCCTACGCATTCTACTTGACGCAAACTTTTGTTCGGAGTATATTAGCACTCATCAAAGCAGAGTGCTAATAACACATGCGGCAGTCATGGGACAAGATGTAAGAAACATCGGAGGTTTTACATATATGTTAGTTATTCCTTCCTACAACAAGTTAATCCTTCCCTATGCAGAGCTGTATTTTCAGGCAAATGAATTCCGAGCGGTTGCGGGCCGCACGGTGGCAGTCGGTGAGAAGGTCGTCCTTCTCGCGCTGAAAGAAGACCAGACGAAGGAGCAGTGGACAGCGGACAGTTTTTATCCGATCGGCGTCGTCGGTGTTATCAATGAGATCAGCACGGATTCAAACTACATCGGCATCCAGTCGGAAAACCGCATCAACGCGGGAAATATTACGGTCAACCCGGACCATTCAATCGACCTTACGATTTCCCGCCGCGATGATATTCAGGACTTAGATGCGGCCGCTGCATCGCAAAAACTCCAGGCCCTGAAGAATGAGGTCATTGACCTCACGTCAGGCACACAATATGCGGATTTTATCCGGCAGTTCATTGCACCGATGAACTCGATTGATGCCCTCGCGGCAGGACTTTCCCCGTGGCTTCGGATCAGCAATGAGGAGAGATACCAGGTTTTGGCGGAGGACTCCAGAGCGAAGAGAACCGATAAACTTGCGGAGTTCCTTTATGAATACCTGGAGGTCACAAAAGTTACCGGCGAGGCGAATGCATCACAGGAAAAGGAATATCAGGATCAGTATCGCGAGGCAGCCATTAAGAAACAGATGAAATACCTCGAGAATGAGCTGAACCAGATGCATCCCGAGAACATGACCGATGTGCAGAAATTCGGGAAGAAGATCGAAGAGTCGGGCATGAATGAAACGGCGCGGGCCGAGGCGGAGAAAGTCCTGAACCGTCTGAAGCAGGAGGGCTCGGATACGCAGGAGTCCGGCATGCTTTATGATTATCTCGATTTTGTGACCAGCCTTTCCTGGAAGGCAGAGGCGCCGAAATATATTGATCTTGACGAGGCGCAGAAGATTCTCGATGAGGATCATTATGGACTGAAGAAAGTCAAACAGCGTATCATTCAGCAGATCGCGGTCATGAACCTTCGTAAGCAGCAGCAGGGCTCGATCCTGCTCTTCGTGGGCGCTCCCGGCACCGGCAAAACTTCGATCGGCCGCAGTATTGCCAGAGCTCTCGGCCGCAAATATGTCCGCGTGAGTCTCGGCGGCGTTCGGGATGAAGCTGATATCCGCGGTCACCGCCGCACCTATATCGGTGCAATGCCCGGCCGTATTATGGACGGAATCCAGAAGAGCGGCGTCTCGAATCCGGTCATGGTCCTCGATGAGGTCGACAAGCTTTCACAGAGCTACAACGGCGATCCGGCGAGCGCACTCCTTGAAGTCCTTGATCCCGAGCAGAACAATACGTTTACGGACCACTACATGAACGTTCCGTACGATCTGTCGAACGTCATGTTTATCTGCACGGCGAACACAACGGATACCATTCCCGAGCCGCTGCTCAACCGAATGGAAGTCATCCAGTTCACCGGATATTCACCGGAAGAGAAGCTGCAGATTGCGAAGCAGCACCTGATTCCGAAGGCGATGAAAGAAATGGGTATTCCGGAAGGAAAGCTGATTATTCCGGACGAAACCCTGAATGAAATTATTTCGGACTACACGATGGAAGCCGGCGTCCGCGGTCTGCGCAAGAGAATCGATACCATCTGCCGCAGCACCGCCGTCATGCTTGAGAAGACTGCAGTCAGGGATTCCGCCGTCAAAACTGCTGACGGTGCGGCTTCCCCGCAGGAAAAGGCAGTGTCTTCCAGTGAAGCTCCCTCCCCTGCGGAAGGTGCAGGCGACGTCAAAACTCCGGGCACAGCGATGTCGATCGATGATCTTAAGTCAGCTGCAGCCGGGACATCCGCAGAGCCGGCAGATACGGGCGCCAAAGAGCATGAACTTGTCATAAGCGAGGATGTGAAGCCGGTTACGGTGACAAAGGATATGCTCCGTGAAATCCTTGATATGCATCCGGTTCACCATGACAGTGTTCTTAAGAATCCGAAGCCGGGTGTTGTCACAGGACTTGCCTGGACGCAGGTCGGCGGAGAAATCCTCTATATTGAGACTCTGTTCACGAAGGGCAAGGGAGAACTCATTATCACCGGACAGCTCGGCGATGTCATGAAGGAATCCGCGCAGATTGCGGTGAGCCTTGTGAAGAGCCTCTTCCCGGATAAGGCGGATGTGTTTGAACACAACGATCTGCACATTCACGTGCCGGAAGGTGCCGTTCCGAAGGACGGACCTTCTGCCGGCATCACGCTTACGACAGCTATCTCATCGCTTGTCAGCGGACATGCGGTGGATCCGCACATTGCAATGACGGGCGAGGTATCTCTTCGCGGAACAGTCATGCCGATCGGCGGACTCCCGGAGAAGCTGATGGCAGCGGAGAGAGCAGGCGTGAAACATGTTTTCATCCCGAGAGAAAATTTGGATGACCTTTCCGATGTAGCAGAGGAAGTAAAGAAGAACCTCGAGATCACACCGGTCGACACCGTACTCGATGTGCTCAGGGCTGTCGGAATTATGGACGGACAGAAATCGGACAAGGATAAAGAAGAAAATACGGAAGCAGCAGACAAAGATAAAGCGGAAAATGCTGAATCAGCAAAGTAGTCTTCAT
>ONGY01000050.1:13757-15805 GCA_900317475.1 uncultured Lachnospiraceae bacterium
CTGCCTTCCTCACGGATTATTGCTCTCCCCATGCTATTACTGCCTTGCCACTGCGTTCACTGCCTTTTCAGTGCCTCCGCCTCCTCAGCGCGGAGCGGGCTGGTAAGAAAGGCATAGTCGTCTTTGCTGGTGAGGGCACGTTTGTCTCCTGGCTCAAGGACAGCACCGGGATGGAAGAGCATTTCTCCCCAGCCCGCAGGAGAACTGCCTGAAAGTGTTTCAAAGTCCTGCAGAATCAGATCAACGTTATGCTTTGTCATGGAACCCGACAGACGTACGCCGGCAAAGGGAACACGGGGATGATCACGGAACCAGTCCGGATATTTTCGTTCTGCCCGTGCAGTAAGCCGGTTGAGGAGAAAAACCTTCACGAGGTTGATTTTTTTATCGTGCTCGAAGTTTTTTCCATGCTTTTTGTAGATGGACATTTCCTCGTATGGAATCCGGATATACGAGACCGACAGTCCTTCGCGGCGGTAGACGTCCATCATGGCGTCAAAAAAGACGGGAACCATCTGATAATGGCAGTGCCCGTCGAGGCGCAGCGGGCGGCTTCCGAAATACGGAAGGCATGCATGAATCTGAGCTGAGATTTCCCTTTCAAGTGCAGCCTTATATTCCGCACGAAGCGGAGAAAACCAGGAGACGAAAAGAAGCTTCGGAAACGAGATGCGGAAGATACCGTCTTTGTCAGTGAGCACACTGGGGCCGGAGAGAGCTCTGCCCTCCACGAAGTTGAGATGAACTGTGAGCTTTATACCGGCGTAAGGGTCACCAGCGGAAGCAGATTCAGTCTGCTTCCGCTGGTGATTCTTGAGTGCGCCCGCCAGCATCTCCATGCACTCGCCAAGGTGAGGGCTGTTCGGCATGAGGCTGATTCCGGAAACGCGGCCATTTTCAATGCAGTCGAGGATGAGTCTGCTCTGAGCACGATAGAGGCCGTAGTCGTCAGCGTGAAATTCGATCATGACCTGCCTCCTCAGAAACATCCTCGCCTGTTTTAGTCTCTTTGTCTTTCTTGCAATGATATAGACCGGCCGGTTCTGAACTTCGTCGTAGATGCGCGAGAGATAGAGGCCGACGATGCCGAGACTGATCATGAGAATACTTCCGATGAAGCCGATGAGGATGGTAAGCGTTGTAAGGCCGTCCGGCGGGGTGAGAAAAAACTTCTGATAGAGCGCCCAGATTCCGGTCACAATGCTCACGAGAAATGTGATGGCGCCGAGGCAGGTGACGATCTGCATCGGCACCTTGGTGAAGGACGTAATGTTTGTGACGGCGTAGCGGAATAACTTGATAACGGACCATTTCGAATGGCCGATGGCCCGGTCTTTTACGTCGTATTCCACATAGGTCACACGGAAACCGATCCACGAGGAGAGCGCGCGGAAAAACGGATGTTTCTCCGGCATCGAAAGAAGAGAATCTACGGCCTTGCGGTCGAGAAGCCGGAAATCGGAAGCATCGTGAAAATCCGTGTGCACCGCACCGCTCATCAGTTTATAGAAAAGCTTCGCAAACAGGCCGTGGGCGGCACTTTCACTGCCGCGGCTCTTTTTTCTGCCCTCAATGACTTCATAGCCGCTCTCCCAGAGATGGTACATTTCGAGAAGAAGCTCCGGCGGCTGCTGCAGATCGCAGTCCATAACTGCGCAGCAGTCCCCGTCCGCCTCGGACAGCCCCGCAAAAATCGCTGCATCTTTTCCAAAGTTCCGCGAAAACGAAATGCCCCGGACAAAATCGTGTTTTGAAGATTCCTCGCAGATCCGGCCCCAGGTTTCGCCCTGCGATCCGTCGTCGATGAAGATAATCTCGAACGGGATGGCGGCGTCCTCAAGGATGCGCGAGATGGTTTTGGCGGCGCGGGACACATTTTCGTTTTCGTTGTATGCTGGAACTACGACGGAAAGCATAAGATCCTTTCTATATACAGTATTACAGCAAACCCCCAGATGCAGAATACGGGCCACTGCGGGTATAATTGTTTATGTAAAATATGGCTGCGGTGTGTGCATCGCGCCTAAGTCATTATATACTTAGATAAT
>ONGY01000050.1:15833-16380 GCA_900317475.1 uncultured Lachnospiraceae bacterium
CTGTGCTTTTGCGTATTTTTCGGAGGTTTCCAGGTTTTTCATGCGAAGGTCCGCCCGCCTGTATATTGCCTCGTTCTTGGTTCCGTTTCTGATGCTGCTTGGCGTAATGATCCTTTTCGGCATTACTCCTTTCGGCGACAGGACGTTTCTTTACGACGACACAAACCGGCAGTACATCAATTATTACAATTATTATAAGTCGGTGTTTGCGGGGCCGAATGATTTCACATATACGATGGATGCCAGTCTCGGGACGCCGATTTTCGGCTTTGCAGCGTATTATCTCACAAGTCCGCTGCTTCTGTTTCTGCTGCTGGTCCCGTCCCTGGCGCTGCCGGCTGCCATTTCGATTCTTATTCTGGTCAAAACGAGTCTGATCGGGCTTTCGATGTATCATTTTCTGCGGTGCCGGTACCGGGAGAGCCCTGTCGTTCTTGTTTTCTCAACCTCGTTCGCATTCTGCGGGTGGATTCTCAGCTATATGATCAATCTCATGTGGCTTGATCCGCTGGTTGTAATGCCGCTTCTGTACCTTGAGGCCGAGAGG
>ONGY01000050.1:16419-30038 GCA_900317475.1 uncultured Lachnospiraceae bacterium
TGCTGACGGCAGTTTTTACGGCGCTGATGCTTTACCTCAACTATTACATTGCGTATATTTGCCTGCTGTTTCTTGCCCTGCTGGCCGTAGTGAATCTGCTCCTTCCGGCGGGAAGGAAAGCCGGTACCGCGGGAAATTTCCGCACCAGGCTGAAACGCTTCTTGATCTGGGTGCTTGCGGAGATAATGGGAGCCGCGCTGTCGGCATGGATTACGCTCCCTACCTTCCTCTCGCTTTTCAATGGAGTGCGGGAGCCCTTTGAGTCCGAGGTCGGCGCGGAGCGCGTGCTCACTCCGGTGAAGGCGCTGTCGAGAATTTTCTCGCTTGCCTTTGACACCGAATCGCTCTATTTCGGCACGCCCGCCCTGTGCATCGGAATCCCATGCACGATGGCAGTGATCCTTTTCTTCTTCAATCGGGAGATTCCTGTCCGGAGAAGGGTGTTCGCAGGAACGGTCGTTATTCTCATGACGGCGAGCTTCTGCGTCCCGGCGCTTGATCTCATCTGGCATGCGGGCGTGCATCCGAGCGGCTACCCGTACCGGGAATCCGTGCTGCTGTCCTTTGTGATGGTGACGGCGGCCTGTGAATGCATCCTGAAACGGAAAGGACTGAAAGTGCGGGACGCGGTGATTTCCGCGGCACTGCTTCTTGGTTTTCTTGTCCTTGTGAAGCGTCAAAACTTCACCTGCCTTCAGGGTTTTAAGATCTTCTACAATGCAGCGCTGATTGCGGCATCGCTCGTCCTTTTCGTGCTGCTGATCCATGCGGGAAAGAAGGACGCAAAGGAGAAAAATCGTTCTGCCGGCCGGGGCGGAGGGAACACAGCGGCAAATCCTGCCGCATCAGAAACATGCGGGGCAGGCGCGGGGGCAGAACAGAAACCTGCCGCAGTAAAAATACGGAACACAAACCGGATCCTCAGCGCCGCGGCGGCCGCGCTGGTTCTTCTGCAGGCTGCAGACCTTCTAGTCAATGAAGGATACACCTATGCCTACGGCTCGATGCTGCAGGTGAAAGTGTCCGAGTACCGCTCGGATTCGGAGAGAATCGGCGGCATCGTGAAGGAAATCAAATCTGCAGACAGCGGCTTTTATCGGATTGAATCGACGGCGCCCCGCACCGAGAACGATGCGATGCAGTTTGATTATCACGGAGTCAATTCGTACAGCTCGATTGAGCAGAACGTGCTCGGCAATTTTCTTCTGAACATGGGCAATAACGACAACCGGCTGTACCCGGAATACGATCCCGGCAACACGGCGGCCCAGGACATGATTCTCGGAATCCGATATCTCTATGATCAGGACGGGTACCATGAAAGTTTTGCCGCTCTTCCTGTTTTCTATATGACGGGTGCATCGGTGAAGGCGACGCAGGCAAACACGGAATCGATTCTTTCGTCGGACAGTGAAGCCTCTGCCGGACGGGCTTTCAATGGAAATCCATTCAAATATCAGAGTGCCATTCTGTCCTCATTGACCGGCACGGACGAAGAAGTGTTCACAGAGGCAAAGCTCGAGTGCGCAGATGACGGAGAGACTTATACAATTACGCCGCAGTCAGACGGCGAGCTGTATTTCTATCTGCAGGGAATTCTGGATGACACACAGGATATCACGCTGACATTTCCTGGCGGCGAGTGCAAGGAAGTGCAGGACCTTGGAGAGGGCAGGAAAGGGGAGAGCGTGACACTGCGGGTGCACTCGAACACGGATGAGCCTGTGCGCGGAACGGTGCTGGTTGTCACGGAAAACAGAAATACACTGAAGAAGATAGCGGACAGCCTCTCGGGAAATGCCTGTGCTGTCACAGAGGTAAAATCCTCCGAGTTTGAACTCTCGGTTCCGGACATCAAAGAGAGCGGGACGCTCGTGCTTGCGCTGCCTTATGATACGCGAAGGCACACACGAGGTCCATATGAAATATGTGACGCCGGGGCTTGCTGCCGGATGCTGGATCAGCTGTATATCTGTTATTCTCCTGTCTGCGGCGGTGCTCCTGAGAAGGAAGAAACGCGGGGGAGGCTGTGCTTAGAGCAAAAGCAGCACAGGCAGCGCGTCCGCCATCAGCGGGAATGGCTGGAATGGCTGACATCCTGCGGATACAGGTGTCAGTCTGCATGCAGGAGCATAATTGTAATCACAATCGTTCATTATTCCAATTTTCAGATCTTTTATAGGGTGTATATCAATGTCTTCACGTAAATCACGTTATTTCGGAACAAGGGATTTTTATCGTCACACACTGCAGATCGCGATTCCGATCATGATTCAGAACGGCATCACGAATTTTGTCGGTATGCTTGACAACATCATGGTCGGCCAGGTCGGCACGAACGAGATGTCGGGCGTTGCCATCGTGAATCAGCTGCAGTTTGTCTTCAATCTGATGATTTTCGGCGGTCTCGCCGGCATCGGGATTTTCACGGCGCAGTTTGCCGGCAAAGGAGATCAGGACGGAATCCGCTACACGGTCCGCATGAAGATGTGGCTCTCCACGGTGCTCACAGTTTTTGCGGTGCTGGTATTTATCTTCGCCGGACGCCCGCTCGTGGGCCTCTGGCTGACCGGCGACAGCGGCTCGGGCGATACCGCCGCGACGATGAAGGCGGCCATGGATTACATGTTTGTCATGTATTTCGGCATGCTGCCCTTCGCGTACACACAGGTTTTTGCGAGCACGCTCCGTGAAAACGGAGAGACGGTTGCCCCGATGAAGGCGGGCGCGGCCGCGGTCCTTGTAAATCTCGTCGGAAACTATATCCTGATTTACGGAAAGCTCGGGGCGCCGGCCTTCGGCGTCGCAGGCGCCGCCATCGCGACGGTCATCTCCCGTTTTGTCGAGCTTTTCCTTGTCGCAAGGTTCACGTTCCGGCACGAGGAGCGGTTCCCGTTTGCGCACGGTGTTTTTGCTAGTTTCTATATCCCCGGAAAACTGTTCGGCAATGTTATCGTCAAAGCTCTTCCGCTCCTTCTCAATGAAACGCTCTGGTCGCTCGGGCAGACAGTGCTCTCGCAGCAGTATTCGACGCTCGGACTCAATATTGTCGCGGCATTCAATATCAGCAATACCATTTCGAACGTCTTCAATATCGCGTTTATCGCGATGGGTGATTCGACGGCCATTATTCTCGGGCAGGAGCTCGGCGCCGGTAGGATGGAAGATGCGAAGGATGACTCCGGAAAGCTCATCGTCTTTTCGTCGCTTTTGTGCGTCGTATCCGGTGCGCTGCTGTTCCTCATCTCGGGACTGTTCCCGCTGATCTACAACACATCGGAAGAAGTGAGGGCGATTGCCGCGGGGCTCATCCGCATCGCTGCCGTGTGCATGCCGATGTATGCCTGTGAGAATGCGATGTACTTCACCATCCGTTCCGGCGGCAAAACATGGATCACGTTCTTCTTTGATTCCTGTTTCGTATGGATTTTCTCCATTCCGGTGGCTTTCGTTCTGACGCATTTCACCGGCCTTACGATCCTTCCTGTTTTCGCCCTGGTGCAGTCCGTCGAGCTCATCAAATGCATGATCGGCTATGTGCTCGTGAAGCGGGGAAGCTGGGTGCATGACCTGACCTCCTATGTCAGCAACTGATGCTCACTAACCCCACGGCAATCCATGGGGGTTGTGGCAACACAGCCGCGCGAAAACCCGACTTTGGGTGTAAGATAAGGGAATCCGCGAGGTTACAATATGCAGAAGAAAAACGACAAAAATGAAGAAGGCGGAAAGAAGCGCACGATTGTAGATGAGATTAAGAAAAGCGTTGTGCGGAGTTTTCAGGAGGCAGGTTTCCACAGAAGAAAAGAAAAACTGACGTGGAAGCAGATCCTCGTGCTGATTGCCGTGGCAGTTTCCGTCTGCATAATTCTCTATATATGCTGGTGGTTTGTGGAACCGATGATCCGGATGGCGAGGGAGCCGGGGCAGTTCCGCGCATACATCGAAGAAAAGGGAGCGACGGGCATTTTCATGTTCCTGCTTGCAAGTTTTCTTCAGGTAATCGCGGCCTTTATCCCCGGCGGCCCGCTTGAAATCGCAGCCGGTTATACATTTGGTGTTCTCAGGGGTTCTCTGCTCTGCGACATCGGCATGTCTGCGGGAAGTCTTGCAGTCTTTCTTCTTGTGAAGAGATTCGGCATGAATCTCGTCGGAATTTTCTTTCCAAGAGATAAAATTGATTCCATGAAGTTTCTGAAGACAACAAGGAGAGGACGTCTCGTTTTCTTCATTCTGTTTTTGATCCCCGGCACACCGAAGGATTTTCTTACTTATTTTGTGGGACTTACAGATATGCCGGTCATCCTCTGGTTTCTCATCACGTTTGTCGGACGATTCCCGTCCATCCTTCTTTCCGCCATGTCAGGAGGAGCACTGGAAAGCCGCAATTACCTGGCCGCGGTCATCATAATCCTTCTCCTCATCGTCATCTGCGGTGCCGGTGCCCTGTGGTACCGGATGTATCTGACAAAGAAGAATCTGGAAGCATCTGAAGAAATAATCAGGAACGCGGGCAAAGAAGACAAGGCGGAGAAAGCAGATCGGAACAGGAATTGAGGCAGCAGACAGCGGATGCCCTTGAAAACCCGGAAATTGGTGAAGCCTGCGTTGTGTTAACACGACGCAGGCTTTAAAATAATACAGATGTTAACCGGCGAAGAGCCGGAGAGGGAGGGCCCTATGGAAAATGACGGCAGAACAGGCAATGATGTTCCGCGCTTTGACCCAATAACGGGAGAGCCGCTGAATGAGCAGCAGATGCGCTTCGATCCTCAGACGGGGAGACCGATAAACGCAGCGGGAGCAGGAACACCGGGTCCGCAGACGCGCTTCGACCCTCAGACGGGGAGACCAATCTCGGCGGGAAGACAGGCACTGCACTCTCCGAAAAAGAAAAGAAAATGGATTATTCCGGTCTGCATTGTTGCGGCAGTTGTTCTGGTCCTTGTGATTGCGGGCAGTGTCGTGATGGCAAATCCGAAGGTGAAGATTGCCAGAGCTGCGATGAATACGTTCTCGAAATCCGCGGATGAAATCACGGATTTCTCTGCTGTTACAAAATCAAAGGGACAGGGCGAGATTGGATTAAGCGTCGACAGCAGTATTCTGACCGCGGATGTCACGCTTGATAGGGTGGAAGATGATCTTTCCGCTGCTGCAAATGTGAGCTTACCCAATTTTGGAATCAGTGCCGCTGCAAATGCGTACATGGATGATTCAAAGGCCGCCATGCAGTTCGGAGAAGGCGATGGAACCGTATATTATTACGATTTCACGAAGACAAATGACGGTGAGCTGCTGGCAGATTTTCTGGATTCGGCAGGCCTCACACAGGAAGAGCTGAATAAAATCCTGCAGTCGGTAAATGGGAAGAAAATTTCCGACACAACCAATAAAGTTGAAGATATCATCAAGAATCTCGAAATTGATGAAATTGATCCCGAGGAAGTCACGATCAATGGCAAAGAAGTAAACTGCCAGGGCTATGAGATCGTGCTTGACAGGGACGAGGCCCTGCAGTATGCGGAAGAAATCTTCTCGCTTTATATGGACAGCGACGAGGCAGAAAGCTACGCTGAGTACGTGTTGGATGATGTCTACAGCTCTGATGATTCGGAATATACTCTTGACATTTTCCTGAACAGAAACACAATCGCAGCCCTGCGTCTGGAAGAGGACGGATATGGCTGTTATGTTGAGTTTGCCGGCGGTGATTTCCCGCTTCAAAATATCAATGTGTACTGGACAGATGACACTAAAACTCCTTTTTGTAATGTATCCGGCTGGACAGATGGAAACGTGCTGACAGAACAGCTGAATTTTTACAGTGACGGTTCATTTCAGCCTCTTGCGGAATTTACTTATGATACAGACAGTGACTCTTATTCACTCTCCGTACAGGATGAATATGACAATGCAACCATTTCTGTTACAGGAACGCTGGCGGGAACGAAAGACAATTTTAACATCACATTCGATACGATTTATGTAGATGGTATTGACATTATCAGCCTGATATCGGAAGTCCTTCCTTATGTCCTGCAGGATGGCATGGAGGATTTTGCCGGCGATGTGGGAGAAATACTGAACAGTCTTTCCGTAGGAGTCAGCTTCTCGAAGAAGGCAAATGTAAGCAGAATCGAGGTTGGAAGCGATGCGGTTGATCTGGGAGCAGCCAGTGAAGACGATGTCGAGGAAATGTCCGTTAATATCCTGAATGATCTGGGGCTCTCATGGCTTTTGAATTTGTACGGTTATTGACAAACCTACAGGCCGGATGCCTCATCGGATCCGGCGGTGAACGGCACGCCGTACGAGCCGAATGGATTGCTGCATGCAGGAGAATAGTAAAAGCCTGCGCTGTAAAATCACAGCGCAGGCCTTTTTAGCCTTATTGTCTTTTCCTTCCGCAAACCCATATGCAGAAGAAATAAATCCATTGAGAAGGCTGAATCAGGACTCACTGTTTCCGCCCGCACCGGAATCTGTGATTTCGTCAAAGAGCGAATGAACATCTGTGCCGGCGATCGTACTTGTGCTGCCGTCACTCTCCACGGTCACGCGGTAGAGCGTTCCGTCCTCCGCCTTCAGGTCGACGATACTCTTAAGATCCGTGCGATAAAGCGAGAGCTTCGTTCCGGACGGAATTGTACCGTCCGTTCCTTCTTCATCCGCATCACCGGAGAGAACCTTTGCGGCGATGTCTGTTTTGGCTGTGAGGGTGACCGCCCCGGTATCCGAAGCTTCGAAGGTGTAATATCTCTCAACCGGGCTGTAGGAGCCGTCCTCATTCATCGTAACAAAACGGTATGCGAGGGATGTGCCGAGAAGAGAGCAGGGGCTTGTCACACGGAAGTACTCCGGACTTGACGGGGCATCCCCGTACAGCGCATCCGTTTCATTCATGACGGTCGGAGAGTCCGCCTTTACGTCTTTAATCTCATCGCCAAGTTCATAGATCGAAAGCGAATACTGATCCTGCCCCTCAGAGAAATCAAGGTACAGGAAAAGCCTGCTGCCGAGATGAGCAACAAATGCGGAGCAGCCGGACGTGCCGGAAAGATCCCCGAGATCGAGCTTTGCCGAGCCCCATTCAAGCGTCACAGGGACAGAATCCTTCGAATAGAAGTCATACATTTCATCGCCGTAATTGATGCGGAGAGTCTTGGTGCTGCCGTCCGAAAGCGTGACCGTATTATCGACAGGAGAGTTAATGGAGCCGTATTCGACAGGCTCGAAGAAGCTTTCGGAATCCGAAAGCGCGGCCGTGTATTCACTCTTAATCAGGTCCGGATATTCATCCGTGCTGAAATCGATCGTGAATGAACCGGCAGCATAAGCAGTGATGTCATAGGCATTGATGTAAATGCGGATGCCATCGTTTGTAAAGTTCCACTGCAGCGGGACGCCGTCATCCTCAGCCATTTCCTGCCGGAACGTGCCAGCAACATCATCGACAATCACACCGGAAGCTGCATCCGGATATTTTTTGCTGAAAGCATCCGCCAGAGTCTGCGGGAACGAGTCCGGGTCATTCAGCACATCGGAAATGAACACTTCCTTACCTGTTTTTGTGTTGTAGTTGTAGCCGGCATGCATCGTGTAGCCGTGGGCACCGCCAGTAAACGAAACGGTTGTGACCTGCACTCCGAAATAGTCACCGTCAAAACGCGTGATCTGTGCGTCCGATTCTGCGAGGTAACTCATTCCGTCCTCTTCATAGAAGGAACCGTCCGCCGCGATGGCCGCTGTGCTCCGGTCGCTTTCATGGAGAGAGTCGGAGAGGCTGTTCAGTGAATTCTGGAGTGCTGATAAATCCTGCGTGCCGGAGGCAGTCGGGATGGAGGATGCGTCGGCCGTGAAATAGCCGTTTTCAATTCTGCCGAGCGAAATCACCGGGTAGTAGATCGTAGCGGGCGCAACATAGTCTTTATCGCCCTCAGCGACATTGTCATACACCCTGTCAATGTGCCAGGCCGGGCCCTGATAAGCCACAATTGTTGTGCCGTCCGATGCGGTAATGGAAGCGCCGTCCGAAGCCTGAACTGCTGTCTGCATTTCCGGAGGCCGCGGAGTCAGCGGAAGCAGATGTTTCTCCGGTCTGTGTTTCCTCCGGGGCAGACGATGCCTGCTGCGATGAAGATGTTCCGGCAGTTCCCGTGCTGCTGCCGCAGCCCGCGAGAGCGGATGCGACAGCTGCCGCTGCGATAATTGCTGTGATTCTGGTTTTTTTCTTCATAATCTCCTCGAATTTTCTTTTTGGATCTTTTTAAAACCTGTAAATCTTCTCCTGATTTTTTCAATCATTTTCCGGCATCCTTCCCGATGCTGACGGGAATGTCTGCCGGATGTTTCCTGCTGCAAATTGTTGCGGGATTGTTTCTGCGTTCACAATCATGTAACAACTGTACTAAATGACTTAGTACAGCATTATTATACCGGACCTTTCTTTATTGTCAATAGAAAGGCCCCTGCCTTTGCGGCAGGGGCTCTGCAGTGGTCCGTGTTTACCGGCGATTATCCAGGAACACTCTTTATCCCTTGTTTTCCATGGAAGCTGCCAGCCGTACGATTGCCTGGAAAGATTCCTCACTGAGATCATGCTCAACCTTGCAGGCGTCCGTCTGCGCCTGTTCGTGATTCACACCGATCTGTTCAAGAAAACGTGTGAGAACATGATGACGGTTCAGTGTGTTCTCTGCGATGGCACGCCCGGTATCTGTCAGTACCAGCATTCCTGCGTGGTCCGTAGTGATGTAATTTTTCTCGCGGAGCCGTTTGGTCGTATAGGTTACACTCGGTTTGGACACCTCGAGCTGCTCTGCCACATCGATGGAACGGACATAACCCTGACGGTCGTGAATCTGCAGAATGGCTTCGAGATAATCCTCCACTGTCTTCTGCGTGCTGTTATCTTCTTCTACGCGCTTCATGAAATCACCTCCCTGTGCGGCGGCTCCGCCGCAGTATTCATGCTTTTTAAAAACCGGGAGAAAACCCAGAGGGGCTCTCCCGCGGATTTTGCCGGGGCCGGGCATAAAAGTGTAATATGCTGCAAATTATATACAGCTAACAAGAGATATAATTAGATTCAATAGTACAGCGATTTGACCTGCAATTCAATCATTTTTAATTTTGACACTGCCGGAGCCGGCAGTACATACAGACTGCGGACAGACAGGCTCTTAACCGTGCGTCTTCCAATATTGCTTATATTCCCGGGCAGCCTGTCATTTAAACAAGCGCTTTCAGATGCTTCTTGTATTTTCCGGAGATCAGAATCAGTAAGTGAGAAGCCGTCCGGATCTTCCGCCCGAGATTCACCTTATGCGCCACGAAGAAATACAGAGCGTACAATCCGCCGCGGTCGATACATTTTCCGATGGCCGTCACCGTTTCTTTCTGCAATGGAGTCAGTTCTTTCCTCGACAGATTGTCAAGTACAAACTGCGCACTCTTATAGACAACCGCGTGATCAGCCGCGAGCCGGTCGATTTTGCGCATCCGGCGCAGAATCCGGGATGTGCTGACGGTAAGGTCGTGTTCCGAGGTTACACTGCCGCGATACCGCCGGTAATCCATCACCGGCTCATCGAGGAAAAGAAGGCTGCCGCGTATTCCGGCCCAGCGCGCGAAATACTGATCATGTCCCCAGACCCTTCCGGCATTGTCCGGAACCGGAAGAATGTCATCGAGAAGTGCCCGGTTGAAAAGGAAATTGCAGCCCCACACGGACGGGTCAAAGAACATACTCACAGGGCTCCGCCGGATTTTATCCTCTGCGTTCATGCTCGGGATAAACACCTTTCCGTTCTCATCGATGACCCGCATGTCACCGTAGAGAAGGGCGGGCACGGACGAATCGGAATGATGCCGGCAGAAGAAATCTTTCATCGTCTTAAGCTTGTCTTTGTCCCACCGGTCATCCTGATCGGCAAACAGGTAAAACGCGCGGGCGGGAAGCGAACGGGCATAATTGATGAGCACGTTGTATGCCGCTCTCATTGGTGCGGACATGAATTCTTCCGTCCTTTCCTGCATATTCCTCAAGAATGGAAAGAGAGCTGTCCTTAGAGCCGTCGTCCTGCGCAATCAGTTCCCACGTGTTATCCGTCTGCGCCAGAATACTGTCCAGCTGTTCGCGAAGATATTTTTCGCCATTGTACACTGCCATCAGAATGAGGCAGTCCTGATTATTCAAGCTTTTCAATTGAAACTCCTCTTATAAGGAAAACGTTAAAACCGGGAGAAGCCGCGCACGGGTATCAACCCGGCTGATTTTTTCATTGTACCAATTTTAGCGCTCATGAAAACAAAACAGATGTAAATTCCCCCGGCCGTTCCACATTTCCGGATGGTATTTATATTTCCGTTCAATTATAATGGGCCTTGCGTGATCAGAAAGAAATCGGATGCCGCAAAGCGGCGGCATGGGGGATATGAATGGAATACAATAAGCCGTTGTATCTGTGCGCGTTTCTGCCAATGGCGGCACTTTTTTATCACTATGCGCCGCAGAAACGGAAGCGGATTGTTCTGCTGCTGGCGGATCTCATTTTTTATACACTGCTGGCAGGAAAGCTGACAGCAGTGTTTCTTCTCACATGCCTTTTTACCTGGTGGATGGAGAGACGGATCGGGAGTGCATCCGGCAGAGGGAAAACCGCGTGGTTCCTTGCCGGAATCATCGTTCTGTTCGGGACGCTCTTCGCATTCCGGTTCCTCCGGCTGTTTCCGAAGAGCCCCACAGGAATTTCCTATTACACCCTGATGGCGGCAGCCTGTCTGATCGAGGTCTTTTGGGGGAGACTTTCTCCCATGGGGCTTTGTGATACATTTCTTTTCCTTGCTTTCTTCCCGCAGGTTCTGCAGGGACCGATCGTGCGGCCGCAGGACACGCTGGAACAGATGAAAAACCCTTCTGCTGTGCGCCGGAGCGACATCCGGGCCGGACTGCTGCGGATCCTCTGGGGACTTTTCAAGAAGCTTGCCATCGCCGACCGCCTGAATATGGTTGTCGGCATGCTTTTCCGTGAGTATACGAACTACCATGGAGCCTGGATTCCGTTTGCCGCTGTCTGCTGCACCCTGCAGCTGTACATGGATTTCTCCGGCATGATTGATGTCACCATCGGCTCGGCACAGCTCTTCGGAATCACGCTTCCCGAGAACTTTCGTCAGCCCTTCCTGTCTGAGGACGCCGGAGAATTCTGGCGCCGCTGGCATATCACCCTGGGCGTGTGGCTGAAGACGTATGTCTATTACCCGATTGTCACATCGAAGCGCGTCCTCCGGCTGATGAAATCTGCAAAGAAAAAACATGGAAAATATGCAGCGCAGCTTCTGGTAAGCTTCCTTGCGCTGACGCCGGTCTGGCTCTTCAACGGCGTCTGGCACGGGCCGCATCTTAACTATATTCTCTACGGTGTCTACTACCTTGTCATGATTCTTCTGAATGAGGCGCTGAAGCCCGCTAAAACTGCTTTCTACCGCAGGACGGGATTCCGCAGGGAGGGTGCGTTCTTCAAAGTCTTCCGGATCGTCCGCACGCTGATCATCGTGGTCACCGGTGAGCTTTTCTTCCGCGCAAAAGGAACGAGAGCAGGACTTTTCATGATTGCCCAGACCTTCCGGGATTTCGACCTTTCCGAGCTTACACTCACCAATCTCCATACGTTCGGCCTCGACACGGCGGATTACGCCGTGATCCTGTTCGGGACAATTCTGGTTTTTGCCTATGATCTGATGCGCGAACATGGTTTTGACGTGAATACATGGCTGTCCGGGAAGAAGCGGGCTGTCCGCTGGGCTCTGTATTATGCGGCCGTGGCGCTGGTGCTTGTCTTCGGCGCATACGGAACCGGATATCTGGCAGTAGACATGATCTACGCGAACTTCTAGGAGGAATCTGTGTGATGAAGAAAACAAGATGGCGCAGTATCCTCTGCTTTGTGCTGGGACTGTTCCTTATTCTCGAAGCATTGTCCTTTGTCAGCATCGTAATTCTCATGCACTCCGATCGGACGATTCAGAAGAGAAACGCGACGGAACTCGACTTCGTCCGGGTGCGCAGAAACTCGCTGGACGGCGTGGTTCTCGGCAGTTCACTCGCCTATATGAGCATTGACCCGGAAGTGATCGAAAAGGAAACGGGCGAGAAGTTCTATGTGCTGGGACTTCCGGAGGAGAAGATGGCGGAGGCGTATCACCTGTTCCGGCTTGCGGACAGGAGACAGAATCTGAAGGTCGTCGGCATCGAGTGCGATATGCTCTTCCAGGAGCGCAGCAAGGCACAGGAGATTCAGGATGTGGCCATAGAGGTCTGCGCACAGATTCTTCCGATCGTCAAAACACATGATGCCTGGAAGGCGTTCTTTCCGCATGAGAAATCCGATGAGATAAGAAAAAACGGATTCCGGATTGAGAAAAATTCTTCCGAATCGGTGCCGGCGGATACGGCGGGATACATGGAAGAGACAGACAAGTGTGCACCTCTTTCGGACTACAGCAGGACGATTCTTACAAAAATCTGTAAGCAGTGCCGGAAGGAAGGCATAAAGGTAATTCTTTTCAGCGCACCCTCCGTCACCGACGGCAGCATGGAGAAGCACAACACCCTGAGCCGGCTTGCGGATGAGCTGGGAGTTGCGTATATTGATTTCAACACAGAGGATATCGGTATCGACTGGAACAAGGATACCTACGACGGCGGAGAGCACCTGAATACAGACGGCGCCGCCAAGGTCTCCAGTGCCTTTGCAAAGAAGCTCGAAACACTGGAGGCAGACGAATAATCGGATTCGGAACGATCCGTGGAGGAATCATGAGGGATACAACCATACTGGACGGTCTCGAGCGGATGGCAGCAAAAGAGCCGTCCCGAATTGCTTTCATTGATCCGGATAAAGAGATTACTTTTGCAGACCTCGTCCGATGCTCCAGGAGAGTCGGCACCTTCCTTGCGGGCAAAATCACGAGGAGAAGTCCGGTGGCCTTTTATATGGAAAAGAGTGTGGATGCACTCTGCGCAATGTTCGGTGCAGTCTACGCCGGCGGTTTTTACAGCTTTGTGGATGTACGGCAGCCGGCGGCCAGAGCGGAGAAGGCACTGTCCGTACTGAAGCCGGCAGTTCTTTTTTACAGCCGGGCACAGGCAGGGAAGGCGGCATCGCTTTCGGTAAGCTGCCCGAAGTTCTGTCTTGAAGATGTCCTGAACTCGCTTCCGGATGCGGACGAGGCGGCCCTTGCAGCCATCCGGGACGGACTTCTTGACACAGACCCGCTGTACGTCAATTTCACCAGCGGGAGCACGGGAACACCGAAGGGGGTCGCTGTCTGCCATCGCTCCGTACTGGATTTCATTCCTTTTCTGGTGCAGATATCCGGCATCAGCGAATCTGATATTCTGGGAAATCAGGCGCCTTTTGATTTCGACGTCTCCGTCAAGGACATCTACACAACCCTCTATACCGGAGCGGCGACGGTCCTGATTCCGAGAGAGTATTTCTCGGCTCCGACGACGCTGATGGACTATATCTGTGACCATGAGGTGACGAGTCTTTGCTGGGCCGTCTCTGCCATGTGCTTTGTTTCCATCATGAATGGTTTTGGCTACCGCG
>ONGY01000050.1:30060-32651 GCA_900317475.1 uncultured Lachnospiraceae bacterium
ATGTTTTCCGGCGAAGTCATGCCGATCCGGCAGCTGAACGTCTGGCAGAAGTTTCTGCCGCATGCAAGATACATCAATCTCTATGGTCCTACAGAGATCACCTGCAACTGCACGTATTATGTCCTGGACCGTTCTTTTGAGAAAAATGAAATCATCCCGATCGGCAGGCCTTTCCCGAATGAGCGGGTATTTCTGCTCGATGAAAATGACCGTCCCGTGACGGATGCGGGGATCGAAGGAGAGATCTGCGTCTGCGGGACGGCCCTCGCGCTCGGCTACTGGAATGATCCGGAGAGGACAGCACAGGTATTTGTGCAGAATCCTCTGAACAAGGCATTTCCGGAGCGGATGTACCGAACCGGCGACCTCGGAGCATACGATGCAGACGGGAATCTTGTCTATCACACCCGGAAAGACTTCCAGATCAAGCAGATGGGACAGCGGATCGAGCTTGGGGAGATTGAGGCTGCAGCCATGGCGCTGGACGGCGTATCCAGAGCCGCCTGCGTCTATGATCCGGCGAAGAAGAAAATCCTGCTCTTTTATACCGGGGAAAAGGAGGAGTCCACTGTGAAGAAAGAGCTCGGCGTGAACCTTCCCCCTTACATGATGCCCGGAAAGACAGCCAGAATGGACTTTCTTCCGATGAACAAGAACGGTAAAATTGATCGGGGAGCACTTCTGTCGATGGCCGTCCCTGACTTCTCATGCGGAGCAGACAGTCATGATAAAGGGAGAGTTTAATGGTAGAGGTTCTGGTCAGCTGGATTTATATCGGATTTATCTGTCTGCTTGCCGGCACCGCAGTCCGGGGGCTGCTGTCGGGGCGGTTTCCGCTCAGCGCATCGGCGCATCTGACGGAGACAGCTGTTTACGGTATCGCCGCAATTACGGTATTCGGTGAGTTCTGGAGCCTCTTCGGCGGAGTTTCCGCGGCCTGCCATCTGTGCGCGGTCATCCTGTCCTGTATTGCCGTTTTCGCCGTTCCCGAAAACAGAAGGCTTTTCTGCAGCCTCATCCGGCGCATCCGCCGTCTCTTCTTTTCCTGGCAGGGTCTTTTTTATCTCATCACCATCGCGGTGATAGCCTATTTCGCATCGCGGGGAGATTTTCATGCGGATACGAAGATGTATCATGCCCAGGCGATCCGGGTGATCGAGGAGTACGGATCGGTCCGGGGCCTTGCCAATGTTCAGCTCCATTTTGGCTACAACAGCAGCTATCTTGTGTTCTGCGCCTTCTTTACCATGAGCTGGCTTGTCGGAACGGCACACGCGCTGCACACGACGACAGGGTTCCTGATGGCGCTGTTTTCCTGCTATGCACTGCACGGCCTTGCCGGAATACAGCGGCATAAGAGATACGGCGCGGATGCGATGAAGATCGGCATGCTGATTTACATCCTGACAGAGCTCTACTATGCCATGTCTCCCGCTACCGATTACGGAACCATGCTGATGGTTCTGTACCTGTTCTGTGCATTTCTGGACAATGCAGAGACGGAGGGAAGCTCGCCCGCCAAAACTGCAAGATACGGCATGCTCTCTGTTCTCGCCCTGTTCTGTGTATCGTTAAAACTGTCCGCCGCGGTCTGTTTCCTGATTGTCCTTTGCCCGCTGGTCATGCTGATCCGCGGGAAGCAGGGAAAGCAGATTATGCGGTATGTTCTGCTGTGTGTGATCGTTATTCTGCCGTTCCTTGCAAGGAACGTAAAGATCAGCGGCTGGCTGTTCTATCCGTTCGAGGCAATCGATCTGTTTGATGTCGAGTGGAAGGTGCCGGCGGCATATTCTCTCGTGGATTCCAATCAGATCAAAGCGTGGGGAAGATGTCTTTACGATATCAATCTTGTGGACAGGCCGATGAGCTACTGGGTCCCGATCTGGTGGGCAGGGCAGGAGCATTATGAACAGATGCTGATCTATGCGGCGGTTCTCTCTTTGCCCCTCTATATCTGCGATTTCTTCATGGCTCTGTCGGCAGACCGGAAAAAGAAAAAGAAAATCCGGCCGGAGATTGCAGTCTTTGTGGTGATGATGTTTGCCTCCTTTGCGATGTGGTTTGTGACAGCACCATTCGTCCGGTACGGCCTGGGGTTCCTTCTCGGGCTGCCTCTGCTTTCGATTGCTCTTTTCATTGAAAACTACCGGTATACGAAGAACCTGTTTACCGTGGCGGGCGTCTTTCTTTCCATGCTGGCAGTCATGGATTTTGCTCCCTGGTTGGACCATTACCTTACGGATGATCTCGTTTTTGCGAAACATCATCTCGCGGAAAACTACTACGTTGTTCAAAAGCCGTTTGATGAAGCGGACATGGAAGCGTACGACATGGGGAACGGCGTGATCGTGTACTACAATGCGGATGCCACTGAGAATAACAGCTACTACGTCACACCGGGTACAAGCTACAAGTTCATGATCGAGCGCTCGGAATCCATGGGGGACTCCGTGAGGGACGGATTCCGGGCAAAATAGTCTCGCTGATTGTACAAAAGTGTAGTTGGTGCTATGGACATCCATTCCGATTTTGACTATTCTATTCATTGGTGACCTCCTTTTGTATGTGGTAAACCATCCTGCTATGTTGAC
>ONGY01000028.1 GCA_900317475.1 uncultured Lachnospiraceae bacterium
AGATGTGGCTGCCTGGCAGAGGAAGTGAGTGCGGTCCTCGAAGGCAGCCGGGATGGTATCCCGGATGGTATTCCAGTTGAAATCCTGGATGATGTCCAAGATGAAATCCGGGATGGTATCCGGGATGGTATCCCGGATGGTATCCGGGATGAAATCCCGGATGTTATCCGGGGCGGAAGCAGGGCAGACAGGCCGGAGGACCGTTCGGACGCAGTATCCGGCGCGGACAAATAATGAACAAAATAATCGTTGACTCATTAAGACAATTGGGCTCAATTGTGTGCATATTAAATTGCAGAACTAATAAATATTATGCAAAATCTGTCCTGTACAATATGCAAAATCGGGAACAAATATGATGATTAAAGGAATAATAAATTTACAGAAAACTGCATTTTTGAAATGCACACATTTTTGGAAATGTGGAAAACTCAGTCAATAACGTGGATAACCGCATAAAACGCGGATGCTCGCAGACTTTTCGGAGAGGGAAGCGGGGCAAATTATGAAAGACGCCGTCTGCAGTATTATATTTTGAACATTCCAATCGATGACGTAAATTTATAGAAAGCAATGGGCGGGTATGTTACTATAGAAACAGATATTTTACATTTCACCGGATTCTGTAAAAATTGAGAGGAGCACTTATTTTCTTTTCCAATGTGCGGATCATCTCTCAGAGTACGGTCGCGGTCATCGAACATCTCGGAAAATTCAAAACAATTTGGAATGCAGGCATCCATGTGAAGGTTCCGTTCATCGAGAGAGTTGCCAGGATAGTCTCTCTTAAGGAACAGGTCCTTGATTTTCCGCCGCAGCCTGTTATCACAAAAGATAACGTCACGATGCAGATCGATTCGGTTGTGTTCATGCGGGTCTTTGATGCGCAGCTTTATACCTATGGTGTGGAAAATCCGATCGCAGGCCTTCAGAATCTTTCCGCGACGACGCTCCGCAATATCATCGGCGACATGGAACTCGACCAGACGCTGACAAGCCGTGAGACGATCAACGCAAGGATGCAGGCAACGCTGGATGAGGCTACGGACCCGTGGGGCATGAAGGTCACAAGAGTCGAGATCAAAAATATTCAGCCGCCGAAGGAAATTGAGGAAGTCATGACAAAGCAGATGCGCGCTGAGCGCGAACGGCGTCAGGTGGTCCTGGAGGCGCAGGCACACCAGGAGGCGGTTGTATCCCGTGCGGAGGGCGACAAGAAGGCCAAAATCCTGGCAGCTGAGGCGGAGAGAGATGCGCAGATCGCTCTTGCGGAAGGCAAATCAAAGTCGATCCGCATGGTCTATGAAGCAGAGGCGGAAGGCCTTGAGGCTATCAAGAATGCAAAGGCAGACGAGTCTGTTATCCGGCTGAAGACGCTTGATGCACTCAAGGATGTGGCAGATGGGAGGGCAACCAAGATTTTCCTTCCCTCTGATGTCACGAATGTCCTGTCCTCTGCCGGTGCCATCGGCGAGGCAATGGGCATCGGGGATGCGCTTCCGGTCGACAGATCGGCTCCGAAATCTCCGGCAAAACCTACAGATCCCTGCCTTTCCGAAGAATCGAGCAAGGGAACTTTGAATGCAGCACAAACAAATGAGGCGATCAACGCGGATGTTGAGAAGTCTTATCATGAAGAAGACTGATACGGCTGACAGGATGCCGTAAATGCAGAGCCATTCCCACAGAAAATGCGGGGAATGGCTTTTTTTTCTGAAACAGGCACGGCCGGGCAGGATCTTCTCCGGCCGCATTTTTCTTTTGAAAAAAATATTTGTAAAAGTCGTTTTCAAAGCTCCATCCTGTCTGCTTTCCGTGTTAAGATTGCATCGGTTCATAATCACAGGCCGTATACTTGCGGCAGGAAGAGAGGATAAAGGATGAGGTTTCAGATTGATCACGGAGCACTCGTGGCAAGACATAACGGCGAGACGCTTCGGATTGAGGCATGGGGAAAAGATTCTCTGCGTGTGCGCGCAACACGTCTCTCACAGATTCAGGACGAGAACTGGGCACTGACCGAGGCTGTTCCGGAATCCGGGGCAGAGGTGACCATTGCGGATAAAGCACCGGAAGGCTGCATGGATGTACGCGCGGACAGCAAATCCTATGGAATTATCCGGAATGGAAGGATTGCGGCAGTAGTCAATGATGCAGGCATCATCATGTTCCTTCGCGACGAAAAGCTGCTTCTTCGCGAGTACTATCGTATGTATGTTGGAACGCTCTCCCAGGAGAGCCGCTGCCTGAAGACTGTCAACCGCGAGTGGAAGGGCATCATCGGCGGCGATGAGTTTTCTCTCAATATGAAATTTGACAGCATCGACGGCGAGAAGATCTTTGGCATGGGTCAATACCAGCAGAAATACATGGATCTCAAGGGATGCGAGCTTGAGCTTGCACAGCGCAATTCCCAGGTCTCTGTTCCGTTCATGGTCTCGAACATGGGCTATGGTCTTCTTTGGAACAACCCGTCCGTGGGACAGGTTACTTTCGGCAAGGCATATACCGAGTGGATCGCGCGCTCGACAAAACAGATGGATTATTGGATCACGGTTGCCGACACGCCGAAGCAGATCCTCGAGAGCTATACGGCAGTCACCGGACGTGCCCCGATGTTCCCGGAAGACCGTATGGGAATGTGGCAGTGCAAACTGAGATACCGCACGCAGGATGAAGTTTTGGCGGTCGCGAGGAAATATCAGGAGGAAGGCATTAAAATCGACCAGATCGTCATCGACTTCTTCCACTGGACGTACCAGGGTGACTGGAAGTTTGACAAGAAGTATTGGCCGGATCCGAAGGCGATGATCGATGAACTCCATTCGATGGGCATCAAGGTCGTTGTCTCCGTGTGGCCGAGCGTCGACCGCAAGAGCGAGAATTTTGAAGAGATGATGGAGAAGGGACTTCTCATCCGTACGGAGCGCGGCGCTGCGCAGACGTATGACTACCAGGGCGACTGTGTCGAGATCGATCCGTTCAACCCGGAGACAAGGGAGTTTGTCTGGGAAAAGTGCAGACAGAATTATTACGATCTCGGAATCGACGGGTTCTGGCTGGATAACTCCGAGCCGGATTACGGTGTCTATGATTTTGAGAATTATCGTTATTCAAAGGGACCGGCTCTTACCTGCAGCAACATGTATCCGCAGATGTACAGCCGAATTTTCTTCGACAAGATGAAGGATCTCCGCGATGGGAACGTGGTGAACCTGCTCCGCAGCGGCTGGGCCGGAAGTCAGAAGTATGGAAACGTTCTGTGGTCCGGCGATGTCCCGAGCACATTTGAGGCGTTTTATGACCAGATTCAAGCCGGCCTCAACATGGGTCTTGCCGGTATTCCCTGGTGGAATACGGACATCGGAGGGTTCATGACGGATGATGTGAACGATCCGGATTTCCGCGAACTGCTGATCCGCTGGTATCAGTTTGCGGTTTACTGCCCGATCATGCGCATGCACGGTGACCGCGGACCTTATGACATCCCGCCTCTTGACACCCGCGACTGGGGCGGCGGATACCTTCACACCGGTCAGCCGAATGAGCTGTGGAGCTACGGTGAAGACAACTATAAGATCATGAGAAAGTATTATGACATCCGCATCTTGATGCATGACTACATCCGTGATCTGTTCCGGGAGGCAAGTGAGAACGGATCGCCGCTGATGCGCGCGATGTTCTATGAATTCCCGGAGGATGAGAAGTGCTGGGATCTTCAGGATCAGTATATGTTCGGACCGAAGTACCTTGTAGCGCCGATTTTCCATCTGGGGCAGCGTGAGCGTGAGGTTTATCTCCCGGCAGGGACCTGGAAGGATACCCGCGACGGAAAGACCTACGAGGGTGCCGGGACTGTCAAGGTATCGGCTCCGCTTGACTCGATGCCTGTGTTTGAAAAGATCTAATCACGGTTTCCGGTGCGCTTATTTCCTGCGCGGGCGGAGCAGTCCTCCACTCGCGCGGGGAACAATGGAAACGTGTGCGGAAGGTGCGGTTGAAGGTCCTCTGGGATTCAAAACCGACATCAAGCCAGATTTCCGTGATGGAACGCGCGGTGTACCGGAGTTCATTGCATGCGGAGGAAAGCCGGAGGCTGTTGAGATAGCCGTTGAAATTGGTGTGGAACGTCTTTGAAAAAAGACGCGAGAGTTCATAGGGACTGATGTACAGCGCCCGTGCGACGGTGTCGAGCGAGAGCGGCTCGCGGTAGTGGCCGGCCATATATTTGACGAGCCGGTAGACAATATCGCCGTCTTCCTTCTCCGGCCTTGGCACAAGGTGAAGGCAGGGAAGTGTGCGGGAGAGTATGAGCTCGACTCTTGCCATGTCTGCAATCGTTCCGGAAGAAGCGTCCAGGGGACCGGGATCTGCGGACTGCCCCGCAGAAGTATCGGGCTTTGGGCCGCCATCCTCGAGTGCTTTACGGTAAGATGCCCGGAGGGACTGGTTTCCGTAATCGCGGAAAAGGCTCTGCATCATTAAGCGGACGTCCGGATGGACCTCCTCTGCCGGGATGACCGGGTTCTGCGGCTGCATTTTTGCAAGCTGATTTTTGAAAGGACCGGTGAGGGAGAGAGCGGCCAGCAGGTAGATACTGGAAGCCTGTCCGCTTCCGTCAAAACATTGTGCGTGATGGATGAGTCCCGGAAAGAGGACGGCGATATCGCCCTCCTCCATGTGATACAGTTCGGGACCGACGCCGATCTCCAGCGTGCCCTTCTCACAGAGCACTATCTCGGCGAGGTTGTGGACATGCGGCATGAAATGGCCGGATCTGCGGCGATAGATTTCAAGGTCATTCGGGATGGATTCATACAATGGCTGCATCGGTTTTTGCCTCCCTGTCATTAGAATCATACGGAATAAGGGGAATATTAATCAAGAGAAATTCTGCAAGATTTGGCTTATCAGAACCGGAATCTGGCACGAATCAGGGAGAAGGGAATGGTACTATACAATTGTTCCAAGGAAAAGGAACAGAGAGCTAAGCCAATTTCCTTAAGGCACAACCCCTGGTGCCTGATTTGATTGATATACCCCCCCTTGTGTTAAGGACGTCTGCGATGAACAGGCGTCCTTTTCCGTTGTCAGCGGATGAATCAGCGGTGTATAATGACATTTGTTCTGCGGGCGGAAAGGAAAGTCCGCGTGGCCGGTATCCGGCCGGAAAGGGAAATAAGGTAAATTATGGCACTTTTACAGCAGTGGCGTGACAAGGCATACAACGAGAAGGCAAATAAGGGAGACCTTCAGAGACTCTGGTCTGATTATTTCCAGAAGGAGCGCAATATCTATGCAGAGCTCCTTAAGAATCCGGACGAAGAAGTGAAGGGAACGGTCCGGGAACTGGCCGACAAATATGGAATCTCCGTTGAGTATATGGTCGGATTCCTGGACGGTATTCAGGAGTCCCTCAAAACACCGAATCCGATCGAGACGATGGAAGAGGACACCGAAGTCTCCCTGGCTTTTGACAAGGAAAAACTCTATAAGAACATGGTCGCAGCAGGCGCGGACTGGCTCTATAAGCTGGAAGGCTGGAATGACATTTTCAGTGAGGAAAAGCAGAAGGAGCTCTATCTTGAGCAGAAGAAATCCGGCACGGTTGTAAAGCCGAAGAAGATCTACCCGAATGATCCCTGCCCGTGCGGAAGCGGCAAGAAGTATAAGAAGTGCCACGGAAGAAATCTGTAATACCGGCAGGAGCCGGATTGTTACAATTTCCGGATCGCTGCAGTTTATTTAGAAGATCAGTCTGAAAGAGGCGTAAGACCCGACCGGGTCTTACGCCTCTTGTTTTTCAAGGCATTTTTCTGCAAAATCCGCTGCGTTCTTCAGGTCTTCATCATCCGGATGAAGAAGCGCATTGTCAAAATTTTCGATCAGGCGTTCCAATTCCTTCTCCCGGCGTGCGGCCTCTTCGACAGACATTTTGCCGTCGGGAGAGTTTTCGCGCTCCTTCAGTTCTTCTTTTTTCTCCTCGTAGCGTCTTCGGACGGCCATGGGCATTTTGCCCTGGCAGAGATAAAAGCCGAGATACTGTGCATCATCCGGGACCCATACGGAGCAGGACGATCGGATCGAGTCAAAGTATCCGTTTTCGTCGTGCATGCCGCAGGTCGCGAAAAGAGCGATGCGCTTTCCGGAAAGGCGGTCGAGGAGATCGCAGACATCCAGACCGCAGGTCCCGCGGTTTATCCAGAAACCGACAAACCAGGTATCCGCGTCGGTTTTTCCGTTCCAGTTCTCAATGGTTGTGATTTCCTTATCTTTATCGGGAATGGCATCGTAAATGGCATCTGCGACCTTTGCTGTATTCCCGGATTGGCTTGTGTAGATAACAACTGTACTCATACTGTTTTGAATATGTCCCCTGCTGAATATGCTTAAACGCCCGGGCAGAGTGTATTTTCATCGGCGGACGGAATGTCTGCCCGCGGGCCCGGGCCGGTCACGGGTTACCAGAAAAAGAAGAGCGGGAAGAAATAGCCGCCTCCTCCGATGAGGCTCAGCAGAAGCTGAATGATGAAGAGCGCGACTGCGACCCGGAAGAAGGTCATGAGACATCCTCCTCCGCTCCGCCCGCTGCGGCTGTCGTATTCGGTGCCCCAGACAGAGCGCCTGCCGTTCTGAATCCTGTCCACGAGATCTGCATATTCGCGGTTGGAAGGGTCCATGGACTGTGCGCGCTTTGCGTGCTCGAGAGCGGTATCCCGCTTTCCGCAGCCATAATTCGCGATTGCGCTGTAGTAGTACCACTGCGGTGTCCGGTTGGAAATGCCCCGAAGAACGTTGAGGGCTTCCTGATAATGCCTTGCATTGATATAGTTTGCGGCAGCCTGGTAGCGGAGGTCTTCTTCATTCTCCGTGCCTGATGCACGGCCGGAATACCGGTTTCCCTGGCCGTAACCGCCCATCGATTCCCAGAAGCTGTTCCAGAAATCGTCAAAATCCTGGTATCCGCTGCTGCCGTATCCGCCGTAACTGCCGTATCCGCTCTGGCGTCCATAGTCCTCTCCGGCGTAGCTTCCAGAGGAAGAACCGGAAGAGGCAGAAGAGTAAGGATGCTCCTTTTCATAGCGGATCTGCTGATAGGCTGCCTGCACCTCTTTGAATTTCTCTTCGGCTTCTGCTTTATTTGGATTGTTTATATTTGCATCCGGGTGATATTTCCGGCAGAGCGTGCGGTAAGCTTTTTTAATTTCCTCGTCGCTCGCATCATGAGAAACACCCAGCACTTTATAAGGATCTGTCATATTACCAATACTCCAGCCTGCACTGCGGCCTGCAATAATGTGTGAAAGGCAGCTTCTTTGGGGCCTTGCGCTGTGGGGAGGGACTGCTGCATAAACCCGCCTGACTTACCTGTCAGGACCGTTTCTGAAATTCTGTTCCGCATTTGGGGCACCGGACGATGATCTTGCCTTTGCCGCGCGGAATACGGATTTTCTGGCTGCAGTTCGGACAAACATATATATGGTATTTCCGGGCTTCCTTTGCCCGTCCGCCCAAACCCCGGAAGCGGTTTCTGATTCCCCACCACCAGGAGATGAAGCGCTCACGGAATCCGAGATAGCGCCGGTTCTCCGCACTTCTCTTCGCTATGTTGCGGGAGAAAATGCGGAAGTAGCTGTATATGATGAGCGCAAGCCCGATATAGTCGAGAAACCACAAATGCGGGATCAGTGAGAGCAGGATCAGGATGAACGCTGCCCAGAGCAGAAAGCGGGAGAAATAATCGACACCGTTGCGCCCGCGCATGAAATTTGCAAACCGATTTCTGAAATTATTCATTGATACTGCTGTGACCTCGGGTACTGCATCTGTTTCGATTCATCACTTCGCAGATTTATCAGATATGTCAGAGTTCTGCAGACTGTATGTCTCTTTTTATCTGCGGCACAGAGCCGATGATAAGCCTGTTTTGTTATGAACGACACAAAGATTATAGATAAATATACAACTGTAATAAAATGTTCTTCTGACTTATTACTATTGTAATTTTCGGGAAAATGAATGCAATGAACAGGACGGGAAAGAATTATTAACAATCAATAAACCCGAGAAGGCGATGAGGCCTCGGCAGGCCGATTGCCTGCAGGATGTCGGAGATTCTCGGCATTCATTATTATGACAGAGATATTGTTGAGAAAGCGGGGGAACGTCTGAACCTGTCCATTCATAATATCAGCAGGCAGGAAGAAACGGCCGGAAAAACACCGTTTGCAAATATGCTGGCTCCTATTGCATTTATTATGATATGAAAAAGCCGGGACCCGGCGGCCGGTCCCTTTTCTCCGCACATACGGAGGAAAGAAAACCGATCACCTGCAGTCCGCGGCTTAATCTATGAGAAAATGGCGCGGCAGTCAAAACCGGCGAATCCGAATCAATTCCTCAGAGGCCGGATTTTCCGGCCCTTCAGTCAAGATGATCAATCAGTTCGAGACTGTGTTCTTCGTTCATCTGATCGCACAGATCAAGGAAGGTGTCAATCGGGACGCCGTTCATCTGCTTGTTGCCGCGGACGTTGACGGAGACCGTGTTGTTTTCCTTTTCACTGTCACCGAGGACGAGGATGTACGGATCCTTATACTGCTTGAAGCGCTTGATCTTCGTCTTCATATTGTTGTCGGAATAGTCTGCCTCGACGCGGAGACCGTTCTTCCGGCAGAGGTCAGCGATCTTCTTCGCGTAATCATTGTGCTCCGGACGGATCGGGACGACTGCAACCTGATACGGGGACAGCCAGAACGGGAAGTTGCCCTTGAAGTTCTCGGTGATGATGCCGACAAAACGCTCGATGGAGCCGAAGATTGCGCGATGGATCATTGCGGGCATCTTCTGGGAGCCGTCCTGAGCGGTGTACTTCACGTTGAAGTTGAGCGGGAGCTGGAAGTCAAGCTGAATGGTGCCCATCTGCCACTCACGTCCGAGAGCATCCTTCATCTTGAGATCGATCTTCGGACCGTAGAACGCGCCGTCGCCCTCATTGATTTCAAAGCCGCCCTCGCCGAACTTGTCGATGAGAATCTGCTTGAGATCTGCCTCAGCCTTGTTCCAGACATTGATATCGCCCATGTAGTCATCCGGGCGGGTGGAGAGCTCAGCCGTGTAGGTCAGACCGAAGGTTCCGTAGATCTCGGTGGCAATATCCATGATATCGCCGATTTCAGGAGCAATCTGATCCTCCGTGACAAGGATATGTGCATCGTCCTGACGGAACTGCTGTACACGGAACATGCCGTTGAGCTCGCCGGACTTCTCCTTGCGGTGAATGACATCGACCTGATTGATGCGGAACGGCAGATCCTTATAGGAACGGTTCTGTGTCTGATAGACCTTGATGGCATTCGGGCAGTTCATCGGTTTTAACGCCATTGTCTCGGGATCGTCGATTCCGTCCGGGCCCGGGATGATGAACATACCGTCACGATAGTGTCCCCAGTGGCCGGATGTCTCCCAGAGCTCCTTCTTCGAGAGAACCGGGCCGGAGATTTCCTGATAGCCGTGCGCGTCATGGATTGATCTCCAGTAGTCGAGCAGCGCGTTGAAGAGCTTCCAGCCGCGCGGCAGCCAGTAAGGCATTCCGGGTGCAGTCGGATCGAAATAGAAGAGCTCGAGCTGCTTGCCGATGACCTTGTGATCGCGCTCCTTTGCCTCGCGGATAAGATCCTTGTGTGCCTTGAGCTGTTCCTTGTCCGGGAATGCATAGGCATAGATGCGGGTCATCTGGTCTCTGTGCTCGTCGCCTCTCCAGTATGCACCGGAGACGGAACGGAGCTCAAATGCGACAGAAAGAAGTTCTGCCGAATTATCTACGTGCGGGCCGACGCACAGATCCACGTAGTCATCGCCCGTGTAATAAACCGTGATTTTCTCATCTTCCGGAAGGTCCTTGATGAGCTCGGTCTTGAAGCGCTGATCCTTGAAGATGGCAAGCGCCTCTTCGCGCGTAACCTCTTTACGGGTCCATGCTTCCTTTCTCTTCAGAATCTCACGCATCTTGTTTTCGATGGTTTTGAAATCCGACTCCTGAATCGTCTTTCCCTCAGGGAGAACGAAATCATAATAGAATCCGTCTTCAATCTGGGGCCCGATCGCATACTGCGTGTCTTTACCGTACAGCTCGAGAACCGCTTTCGCGAGAATGTGCGCCATGGAGTGACGGTAAACCTTGAGAAACTCTTCCTTTTCCATTTCTTTCCTTTCTGCCGGCACCGCCGGCAATCCCTCGTAAAAACTGCCGCATTGCAGTTCTGGAAGAATTTTCGAAGCCGTACGTCGGCCCCGAGAACTGGAATCTTGCTCCGGAACGCCGGGAAAATCCGAAACAGACAATTGCAAATAAAAATCCCCGGCACCGTAAATACAGTGCCAGGGACGTAAGTTTACGCGGTTCCACCCTGCTTGATTTCTTCGGCATCCGGATGATTGCTTCCCTCTCCAGCGGTTTTTTCCGTCCTTTCTGCCGGTATTCCGACTCCGGGATGAAAGAATCCGCTTTTTCTGGGAGAAGAACTTCCGAATCCTTAAGGAAATCCACTCATTTTGACGATAACGGAGTCACCGTGCCGGATTGGGGCCCCTCCGAGATGGTCTTCGACAGGTTTTTACGCCGGAATGTTCTCAGCAGCTGCATTCCTCTCTGTTGCGCCGTCCCTGTTTACTCTTCTCATCGACGGTTTTCTTGAAACGCCTACATCTTAAACGCTCCGCCCCGAATTGTAAAGGACATTTCTTGCAAAGAAACCGCCAGAACCTGATTCAGGAAAATCCCTTCAACGAAAATCCCCGAAGATAACTGATATTGCAGTAACAAGAGGGGCCGCTTTTTGGTAGTATAACAGTCATGGGCCAGAATAGAACACAACTGAATATGCAGAATTTAACAGCGCTCTCCCTCCGGGATAAGATACGGATTGTCTGGGAACTCTCTGTGCCGGGAATACTCGCGCAGATTTCGGAAATTGCGATGCAGTATATCGACTCTGCCATGGTAGGGTCTCTCGGCGCGGATGCCAGCGCGTCCATCGGACTTGTCTCCTCCAGCACATGGCTGATCGGCGGTCTGATCAGCGCCGCAGCAGGCGGCTTCAATGTCCAGATCGCACATGCAAGCGGAGCAGGGGATCATCTGCGTGCCCGAAGGGTGATGAAGTGCGCACTGATCAGCACACTTGTATTCTCACTCATCCTCTGCGCGGCTGCCGTATTCCTCTCGCCTTTTCTGCCTCGTTTTCTGGGCGGCTCCGAGAAAATCATCCCGATGGCCGCCGCGTATTTCGGCATCTTCGCACTGTTCATTCCGGTGCGGGAGATGTTTTACCTGCATGTGGGTGCGCTGCAGTGCACGGGGAATATGAAGACCCCGGGCATCCTGTCGGCTGCCATGTGCGGATTTGATGTGGTATTCAACTATTTTCTTATCTTTCCGACGCACCGGACCGCTGTCGGTGTCACCATGCCCGGGGCAGGACTCGGCGTTGCCGGAGCAGCGCTGGGGACAGCATTTTCCTATGTGGTGATGATGATTGCGGCTATAATCTGTGTGTGGAAATCATCACCGGTTCTTTCCTTGAAATACGGGGTGAGACGGGGAGAGGAGAGCAAGAGTCACAGCAGCAGGGAGCAGTTCCGGGGGATCCTGGGCAGCGCAGTGCGGATCGGGCTCCCGATCGCACTCGAACAGACGGCGATGTGCAGTGCGCAGGTTTACACGACCCGCATTGTCTCCCCACTTGGGACAAACGCGCTTGCCGCAAATTCATTTGCCGTCACGGCAGAAGCACTCTGCTACATGCCGGGATACGGAATTCAGGGAGCTGCAACGACGCTTGTCGGTCAGGCATACGGAGCGAGGAGAAAGGACCTCGTGCGTTCGTTTGGCTGGCTGACGACGCTTATGGGAATGGCGATCATGAGCCTTTGCGGCATGGCCATGTATTTCCTCTGTCCGTATGTTTTTGCGTTCCTCACCCCGGTGAAGGAAGTGCGGGAACTCGGCGTAAAGGTGCTCCGGATCGAACTGTTTGCGGAACCGATGTTCGGCGCGTCGATAGTATCCGCCGGTGCGCTCCGGGGTGTCGGAGACACGCTAATCCCGGCGGCCATGAGCCTTGTCAGCATCTGGGGCGTACGTGTCACGCTGGCGTCCTTCCTGGCCCCGCGCATCGGGCTTGAGGGAGCATGGATCGCGATGTGCATCGAGCTTACATTCCGCGGGATTATCTTTCTCATCCGCCTTGCAAGGCAGAAAGACTTCCGGAAAAACTCTTCCTTATAGAAGAAACAGTTCGCTGATGAAGACGGCTGCGCAGGAGCTGACGGCTACGGTGAAGAGATCGCCGCGGATCAGGGCGACGATGAGTCCCACACCAAAACCGATGAGTCCGGACCACGGGGATGAAGTCGCCGTGATCATCGCCGGAAAGGTCATCACCGCGAGAGTGACATAGGGAACATAATATAGAAAAGAGCGGATAAATTTATTTTTGATCTCGCCCCGGATGAGAAGAAACGGGAGCACACGGATGAAGTAGACCGTGAGAATCATGATGAGTAACGAGATATAAACATTGCGGTTCATAAAAGAGTCTTCTCCCTTTCTGCGTTTTCATCCGCGCTGGTTCCGGCCGGATTGTTTTCATCCACCGGCCGGATGAGAGCCGCAGCTCCTGCGCCCGCGAGCGTCAGGATAATCACCCGGAAACCGGAGGAAATATTCCGGAGTACCGGCGCATAAGTGAATGCAAGACTTGAAGCCATGGAGAGGGCGACGAGCCCGGTCATGAACCGGTTTTTGCGGCAGGGCGGAATGATGATGGCAAGAAACATGCCGTAAAGGGCTACGCTGAGGGCACTGACGGCGCGGACCGGGAGGATGTCGCCCGCTGCGACGCCGAGTACGGTTCCGATGCACCAGCCGGCCACCGAAACAGCGGCGGCAGCAAAGGTATATATTGGTTCGAGATACCCGGGGACTGCCGCCGAGATGGCGAAGAGCTCATCGGTCATGCAGTAGGCGAGGAGCAGGCGTTTCCACAGCGGTGTTTTTGGATCGAGTTTCTGCGTGATGGAGCAGCTCATGAGAAAGTAGCGGAGATTGATGACAAGGGTGGTCGCGATCATTTCGATAACGCCGGCGCCGGTTCCAATCAGCATGATGGCTGCGTATTCTCCGGCCGATGCGACCATCCCGAGCGACATGAAAAATCCCTGAAGCGCATTCATATCGACTTTTGCCGCGGCGATTCCAAGTGCGAACGACACGGCAAAATATCCGAAGCAGATCGGAAGCCCGTCGCGGAAACCGCGCAGTACGAACCCGCAGCGACCCTCCGGGGCGGGAAAACGGCCGGAAACGCTCGATTTTTGCTTCGACATCATAAAGACCCTTCTTCTTAATGTATAATATAGCGAATGATATACAACGAATGACAAGACGGCTGAACGAGTGGTATTTTAGCATACTTTGTCCGGCTGAACATTTCATATGGAGGACACA
>ONGY01000027.1 GCA_900317475.1 uncultured Lachnospiraceae bacterium
AAACGGATTCTTCTCAATATAACCAGTGCAGGTTTCGACGGTAAGAAAATACTCTTCCTCATACGTCTCCCTGTCCAGATAAGCAGCGGCATAAATGTCCCGGCCCGTGATCTGTCTGCCCGCGATGATGTGTAACTTCCTTCCGTCCTTTGTGACAAAGGCTTCCCCATCCGCAGGCGATGTCACACGATTTTTCTTTTCTCCCATGTACACAAGAACCTTTCTGCAGGGTATGCTGTACCGCCGCCCGGTATCTGCCCGCTTCTATCATCATACCATGAATTAAAAAGCCCGTTTTATGCAAATGAATGCATAAAACGGGCAGATACGTAAAAAGAGAGTTCGGCATTCGGCCGGATGTCCATTCTCTGACGATTCTCAGTTTCAGTCCAGGAAATCGCGGTTCAGCGTAATATGGAAGGCCGGCTCGATGGCTCTGAGGTCATCGTCCGTGATCGTCTGAAGAATCGGCTTTCCGGAAGAGAGAATTTTCATATAAATCTCTGCGCTTTTTTCGATGGTGTGTGCAAGGCCGAAGGCCGTGTCAAAATCCGGTCCGGAAACAAAGAGGCCGTGATGGGCCCAGACGGCCGCCTGGTACTTCGTCATGAGTTTTGACGTTGCCCTTGCGATTTCCGCGCCGCCCGGGACCATCCACGGAACGACTCCGATGCCTTCCGGGAAAATAACCGGGCACTCGGTCATGCTCTTCCAGAGCACGCGGGAGAAGGTACGGTCGTCGAGCGGCAGAATAAAGGTGAGTGCGATGACATTCGTCGCATGGCAGTGATAGATGACGCGGTTCGCTCCGTTCGTCGCGGCAAGGCGCACGCTGTGATTGAGAAAATGGGACGGGAACTCACTCGTCGGACGCGCGCCGCCCGCAAGCCCCCAGACAATGCGCCAGGAATCGCCGGCGTCATTGATTTCCACGATGCCGATATTGGATGCTGCATCGAGCTGAACATTCCGCATGAACTTGCCGCTGCCGGTTGTGATGAAATATGCCCCTTTCAGATTGTCGGCCTGCACGCCCATGTTCACCCACTCGCGCGGCTCTGCATCAAAAAAGGGCCTCGTCTCTTCCACATCTTTCTTTGACATGCGGTATGTCAGATTGCCGCCGTTGCGCTCATGCCAGCCCTGTTCCCAGCCGTCGGTGCACATACGGATAAACCCGCAGACTGCAGGTACCTCTTCTATTTTCGTATAGCCCATGATCTCTTATGCTCCTCGGATATTCTTGTTTTCTGTTCCTGCTGCCCTATGTTTCAGCCGGACAGTGTTCTCACAGTCCTATATCCCTGTTATCTCACAGTCCCGCCGGTGCAGCTGGTTTTCTTACGTCTTTCTCATTTTCTCTGTGAAAGGACGTCCTTTTCGTATCTCTCAATCTCGCCGAACCACTGCCCGTCTGCCGGAACGCCGCACTGACTGCAGTACTCATTCCAGACATCGCCGAACGGCATTGTCTTCAGCTCCTCCTGGCGGACCATCAGTTCCGTGAAGCGGCTTTCGTCCTGGAGCCTGCGAAGATCATCGTTCGGAGTCAGCAGTGCATACAAAAGTGCCTTTTCGGTGTTGCGGAACCCGGTCACCCACGCACTGATGCGGTTGATGGAGGCGTCAAAGTAATCAAGCGCCATGTGTACCCGTCCTTCGAGGCCGCCGCAGCGGACGATTTCCTTTGCAATCTCCCTCGTCTCGTCGTCGAAAAGCACCACATGATCGGAGTCCCAGCGGACAGGCCGCGTGATGTGGAGCGCGATCTCCGGGAAGAACGCCAGGAGCGCCGGAATCTTGTCGCTCACGACCTCGGTCGGATGATAATGGCCGTTGTCCATGAGCGGAATGCATTTATCCCTGTTGAACGCGGCATAGCTCAGCGCAAACTCGGAACTCCCCACTGTATACGATTCGACGCCGATGCCAAACACCTTGGATTCGATCGTCGGCTTCACCTCGTCAAAACTGTACGGCTCCGAAAGGATTGCATCGATGGACTCGCGATAGCGCTCGCGGGGCGTAAGGCGGTCCGCCGGAATGTCCTTAGAGCCGTCGCCCGTCCAGATATTCATTATACAGGTTTCACCGAGTTCCTTTGCGAGGTAGCTTGAAATCCGGATGCAGGCCTTACCGTGTTCGATCCAGAAATCCCGCGTATCCTTGTTCGGTGAGGCAAGCGTCAGAGGGTCGCACTTGGGATGGGAGAAGAAGGTCGGATTGAAGTCGCAGCCCATCTTCCGTTCCCTGCAGAAATCCACCCACGCCGCAAAATGTTTTGGCTCGAGCCTGTCGCGGTCAACCCAGCCGCCGTTCGATTCGTTCATGATCGCATAGCTCGCATGAAGATTCATTTTGACTCTGCCGGGGACAAGGCTTCTCACCTCGTCGATATCACTCATCAGCTCTTCCGGCGTGCGTGCGCGTCCCGGATAGTTTCCGGTCGTCTGAATGCCGCCCGTGAGAGGTTTGTCCGGGTCTGTGTCAAAGCCGCGGACATCATCTCCCTGCCAGCAGTGCAGGGATAATGACGCCTTCTTCAGTCTGTCGATGGCTTTCTGCGTATCAACGCCAAGTTCCGCATACCGTTCCTTTGCTTCTGTATAGCTCATTCTTTTTCCTTTCTCCGATTATCTCCGCTTCGGATCGAACCTCTTGATTTTAAAACTCTTCTTCACTGCTGAGCGCGCATCGGCAAGGTCTCTGAAGTCGCCTGCCATGATCCACTGGACGATGAGATTCCCGAGGGCCGTCCCTTCGGTCGGCCCGGCATAGACCGGAAGCCCGGTCGCGTCCGCCGTCCTCTGATTCAGATACTCATCCTGCGATCCCCCTCCGACAATATTCAGGGAAGTAAAAGTTTTCCCGGTGAGCTTCTCCAGCTCCTTTACTGTCCGCGCATAATCATCGGAAAGCGAGTTGCAGATTGTCTGCATCGTCTCTCCGACTGAAAACGGGGTTCCGGTGACAGGGTCTGTCCCCGCCCGGGCTGTTTTCTCTCCGCATCGTGTCCCATCTTCCGAAGCCGCAGAATTCTTCCCGGTTCCGGTCTTTTCATTCTCCATAAGAGCCGCCGCTATTTCTCTGATCATGGACTTTGGCGCAAGAAACCGTGCATCGTCCGGGTCCACTCTGCCGTCAAAACCCTCACAGCCTTCCGCTTTCTTAATGAGCTCCGGAAAAGTGGGCCGCTTTCCTGTCTTCTCCCCGAGTTCTCTGCGCACCGACTGAATCATCCAGAGTCCGCAGATATTCTTGAGAAAACGGAAGCGGTATTCGTAGCCTCCTTCATTGGTGAAATTGGCCTTTGCGCTCTCCTCCGACGTAATCGCTGTTTTATTTTCAACTCCCATCAGGCTCCACGTCCCTGAAGAAAGGAACACTGCCTTGTCGTCGCGGACCGGAACCGACAGAAACGCAGATCCCGTGTCGTGCGTTGCGGGAAGAACGACTGTGCTCCTGAAGCCCGTCTTCTGCACAACCTCAGGCAGGAGCTCACCGAGAACTGTGCCGGGCAGCCGGATCTCTCCAAAAATACTGCGCGGAAGGCCGTACTTTTCGATGAGGACCTCGTCCCAGCCGCAGGTTTTGGCGCTTACAAGTGCCGTCGTCGAGGCATTTGTATATTCATTGGCAATTACACCCGTCAGCCGATAGTTCAGATAATCCGGTATCATCAGGAAATACCTGGCGGCCGCAAGCTGCTCCGGGTGCTCCTTTGAAAGGGCTGCAAGCTGATAACAGGTGTTGAACTTCTGATACTGGATGCCGCTCCTTGCATATTGCTCCGCAAACGTGATTCCCCCGCCGCCGGAGGCCTCTTTCTCCAATTTTTCCCGGATGCCGTCTGTCCGGCTGTCGCGGTATGCGACCGCGTCGCCGATCAGCTTCTTATTCTCATCGAGAAGGACGAAATCGACAGCCCATGTATCGATGCCGATGGCAGCCGGCTCGAATCCGGCACTTTTCGTCGCGGCTATTCCCGCTATCACATTTGTGACGAGCCCTTCGATATCCCAGCAAAGATGCCCGTTCTTCTCGATAAGTCCATTCTCGAAGCGATACGTCTCCTTAAGTTTCATCACGCCGTCCTCGGTCCATCCGACGATGTGACGGCCGCTTGAGGCGCCGATATCAATGGCAAGATGACAGGTTTTCACGGAATTTCCTCCATGCAGACAATGGTTGATTCACAAAAGTCCTGTCTGCTACAATGTCAGTATATCTGCATAGCTTCGGATAATCCATGAAGGAAATTCCATAATTTTATAAAAAAAGTCCACTGACAGTAAAGCATCGAAAAATAATAAAATACCCGCATCCGCGGATTTTGCCTCAGCGAGGTATTCGTTTGAAAGTGGCGTCGATACGCCACTTTCAAACTGCAGCATCGGTGCTGAAGCACCGGCTGCCGCATTCGGCAAAACCGCATCCGCGGATTTTGCCTCAGCGAGGTATAACAATGGAAAAATACAACAGCCCGGATTCGGGAAATGACTTTGGATCCGGAAAAAACCTGAAATCAGGAAGAAACGCAGAAACAGGTAAAACCTTAAAATCAGAAAAGGACTCAGAATCAGAAAGGGTCTCAGAATCCGGAAATAACGCAGCAGCAAGAAAGAATAAAGGGTCCGGAGAAGAGAATCTTCGTTATGTCATGGACGTCGGCCCCCAGAGCATCTGGCTTCGGACGACACCGGGAGCACTCGTCCTGCAGCAGCCTTTCTACTGCACAGAAGCCGGTCATTTCATGGCCCGCCCGCACTTCAGCACCGCAAGATCCAAGAAGGAAAGCTACCTTCTTTTCTACACCGCGGCGGGAACGGGATTTGTGAAGCAGGGGAAGAGCGAAGTGCGGATGAATCCGGGAGATGCTCTTCTCATCGACTGCCGTATTCCGCAGAGCTATGGCACCGCCCCCGGTTTTGACGCATGGGATCACTACTGGATGCATATCGACGGGAGCGGCTTAAAGGCTATGTTTAATATTCTCTCCGACAGCCCGGATGCAGAAAAACTCTCTCCCGTCTCCATGCCGGGAATCAATCTGGCCTCCTCCTTCGAGTCCATATTCCGCAGCATGCAGCAGAGCGATACGGAATCCACGGTGGAGACAGGCCTCAGTGTCCATCGGATTCTGGCCCGGATGGCGGAAGAGAAGCTTGCGCACAACGGGGCCGCGCCCGACACAAGGGAGAGGATTCTGGAAACCGCGGACTACATCCGCGCCCACTGCGGGGAGGAGATCACAATAGATGATCTCCTCACGCGCACGCATTTTTCCAAATCCTACCTGATGAGCCAGTTTCGGCAGTATATCGGCACGACACCCCACAGCTTTCTTGTAAACTGCCGCATCACAGAAGCCAAGAAACTTCTCTCCCTTTCGGATCTTACCGTCGGAGAAATCGCCCATGAGGTCGGTTTTCAGGATGAGAGCCATTTCTCGGCCCGCTTCTCTTCCCTCACCGGCCAGTCGCCGCTTCAATACAGGAAATGCACGATCCGGCAGGCATAAAAAACAGGATTGACGAACTTTCCGGTCTGCTTTAAATTACAGCTTTGTCGATATATTGATTGTATGATTTCCGCATTTTACAGGGGTAAATTTCATGAGTGCTGCACGCAGAAAATCTGTCACCGATATGACCGTCGGAGACCCGATGAAACTCATACTCAACTTTGTTGTTCCGCTGCTCGGGGGCATGCTGTTTCAGCAGCTCTACAGCTGTGTGGATACGCTGATCGTCGGCCGTTTTCTTGGCGTAAGTGAACTCGCCGGTGTCGGCTCGACCGGTTCCATCAACTTTCTGATTGTCGGATTCTGCATGGGTGTATGCAGCGGTTTTGCAATTCCCATCTCCCAGCAGTTCGGTGCAAAGAAATACTCCGAGATGCGCCGCTATCTCGTGCACAGCATTTATCTCTCCATTGTGTTTGCGGTCATCTGCACGCTGCTCTCTGTCATCTTCTGCGGACAGATCCTCACACTCATGAACACGCCGTCCGACATCTATGAATATGCCTACGACTATATCATTGTCATTTTCCTCGGCATTCCGACCGTCTTTCTTTATAACCTCTGCTCGGGTGCAGTCCGCGCGCTCGGTGATTCGAAGATGCCGGTCGTGTTTCTGATCATCTCCTCTGTCCTCAACATTTTCCTCGACCTCGCTTTCATCCTGATTTTCCACATGGGCGTTGCCGGGGCTGCATGGGCGACCGATATTTCTCAGCTCATCTCTGGCCTAATCGCAGCCGTCTACATGATCCGCAGGATTGACATCCTGCGCATTGAGAAGGGCGAATGGAAGTACCAGCAGCATTATATTAATGTCCTGCTCGCGATGGGCGTCCCGATGGGGCTTCAGTACTCCATCACGGCCATCGGCTCCGTCATTCTGCAGACCGCCGTCAATGGACTCGGATCTGTATATGTTGCAGCGCAGACCGCTGCCGGAAAGGTTTCGATGTTTTTCTGCATTCCTTTCGATGCCCTCGGAACCACCATGGCAACATGGGGAGGACAGAACGTCGGAGCGGGCAAGCTCGACCGTGTCCGCCACGGCTGCCGTGATGCATCCATTTTAGGATGTGTCTATGCCGCAGCCGAATTTGTCATCATGTTCTTCTTCGGCAGGGGCCTTGCATCGATCTTCATCACGAGTACAGCAGAGAATGCATCCGTTATCCTTGATGCGTCAAGGCTTTTCCTCATCGTGACAAGCGCTTTCCACATCCCGCTGGCATTCGTCAACATCGTGCGCTTTCTCATCCAGGGAATGGGATATTCCGGTCTTGCGACTCTCTCCGGTGTCTTCGAAATGATCGGCCGCTCCGTCGCGGCGTTCGGCCTTGTTCCGGTCTTCGGCTATATCGGAGCCTGCTTTGCAAGTCCGATTGCCTGGGTTCTCGCGGATATCTTCCTCTTCACGGCTTACGCACATGTCTATAAGAAAACAGCCCGGATTCTCGCACAAAAAAACGGAGGAAAACCTTCCGAAACAAGGTAATCTTCCGCTTTCAGGATGCTTCCGGTATAAGTCCCCGGTTTTCGCCGGTGCAAAAACCGGGGCATGTTTTTATCCATCTCTCCCCCACCGCTTATGCTTCCGTGCGGGGGAGTTTTTTCGTTCCTTCGGATGAGACATTCATCCGTGAATGCGGTCACTTCATGGTGATGAGCTCGTACTGTCTCGATCCGAGGCCGATCTTCTCGCCGTGCTCGAGCGTCTCTTTCCAGGCTACGTTCGGGTTGTTGTTCTTCCAGATATCATGATAGTCATGGAAGTGCGGGCTTGCCATATTGTCGCCGAGCTGACTGTTGCGGATCGGCTCTGCCTTCTCGCAGAGATCGACGCAGGCCTGATCAAGTGCAATCGGGTCAAACGAAGCAAGCATTCCGATATCGGGGATAATCGGTGCATCGTTTTCGCCGTGGCAGTCGCAGTTCGGAGATACATCGGTGATAAGGCTTACATGGAAGCACGGACGTCCATAGCAGACAGCCTGAGCATATTCCGCCATACGCCTTCCAAGCATCTGCGGTGCATCCCAGTTGTCATTCGAAATTGCATCAAACGCACAGGCTCCGATGCAGCGCCCGCAGCCCTTGCATTTATCCGGGTTGATAAAGGCGCGCTTTACATTCTTCCCGTCCACGACCTTATCCTGATACTCGATCGCATCGGATCCGCACTCCCGGGCACATCTCTGGCACCCGCGGCACACATCCTGATCCACATGCGGATGCCCGCTCTGGTGCTGCTGCATCTTGCCGGCACGGCTCCCGCATCCCATGCCGATGTTCTTGATGGTGCCGCCGAAACCGGTCTGCTCATGACCCTTAAAATGGGTCAGCGAGATGAATATATCCGCATCCATAATGGCATGACCGATGAACGCTGTCTTGCAGTACTCGCCGTTGTGAACCGGGACCTCAATGTCATCCGTTCCCCGAAGACCATCTGCAATGATGACATGACAGCCAGTCGTTATCGGATTGAATCCGTTGATCTCGGCACAGTCGAGATGTTCAAGCGCGTGCTTGCGGCTGCCCGGATACAGCGTGTTGCAGTCTGTCAGGAATGGAAGTCCGCCCTGCTCCTTCACGACATCCGCAACTGCCTTTGCATAATTCGGCCGCAGATACGCAAGGTTCCCGAGTTCGCCGAAATGCATCTTGATCGCAACGAACTTTCCGTTCATATCGATCTGCCCGATTCCTGCCATGCGCATCAGCTTCTGCAGCTTTGCCGTGAGAGGCACATCGAGATGTGTCCGGAAATCGGTAAAATACACTTTTGATTTTGCTTTTTCTTCACTCATAATCCCGTCCTCTTTGAATTTCCGGTCTCTTTTCTGCCTGCGGCATGTGTGACAGAACTTTCACAGGCAGAACATCCGCCGGATGCCTTTGTTTCCCCGCTGCCGCACTGCCCGTGTGCCTGCGGGTTGTTTCTCCCCTATATTCCTGCCATGAGGCATTCCTGGACTTTATGCGCCCCGCGGCCTCGTATAATTACTAATTATAATCGATTCTGTGCATCCGCGCTCTGAAAAAACACAGGAAACCAAAGGAGACCGCCCTTCGCCCTGTACATCTCTCCTATTTTTCTTTCGAAGACCGTCCTTCTCCCAGAAGCAATACCGAAAGAACCGGCAGCAGACCCATGAACGGATAAATATACCGCGAGATCACGCAGGGCCCGAGAAAAATCATCACAAGTTCTCCAAAGACCGGCACCGATACAAGGAATGCTCTCTTCCTCTTCCGCACCAAAAGCGCAATCGGAAGCATAAACGCTCCGAGGCACCACAAGAGCGGAGAGAAAAGATACTTTACAAGCGGGATCTTCCGATATACACAGTCCGTGCAGATCGCTTCGTAGAAACTCCGCACTGCCGGCGCGAAATTGTCCCTCTCCACAAAATCGTAAGCCACGAAAACCGGCTCGGCATCCGTCACGATATAGCAGACACGATTCCGCCACCAGTCCCTGTAAACTTCGAGATGCGACACATCATCCGGATACCAGGCTCCCATCGTCTGGTAAAGAAACGCCGCTGCATAAGCCCCCGGCGATTCGATTCCGATGCGGAGCCAGACCTTAAAGAACTCTGAGCGGTTCTCAGCATACTCTTCATTGTTGAAATACTGCTTTACACCGTCTGAAATCGACGGGCGGTACTGATTGAGTCCGAATTCGGATATATATTTCTCCACATCATTCAGATCATCCTCCTTCAGCGAATTTCCGCCGCTCTTATACGCCCGCGCAATCTGCTGCAGCGGAAGCGACAGCGCTTCCGCCGCCTCCCCTTTTCCGGCATTTGTAATCTTTATAAGATATGCATCTGTTCCCTTGTAAACCAAAATCATGACCAGCAGAAAAACGGCCATCGCAGAAAGACAGACAGAATCTTTTCGGCCCCGTTTCAAACTTACAGCCGCCGCGGCAGCAGAGATGACCAGAAATACGAGAAGCAGAAGCATCATATAGAGCCCGTTCTTCCGGAAGAGCGTCATCATTACACCGTCAAAACCCAGGAGAACCCTTTGCAGAAAGAAAAGAATCCGGGCCCGGGATCCCGCCATTTCCTTTCTCTCATCGGAGTCAGGAGATGCAGGAATGAGAATGTCTGACAGGCGCAGCAGAAAAAGAACCGCAAAGGCAGTGAAATAAATGTCTTTGGTCGTCGTAACTGCCATCACCGGATGGACCGGAAACAGAGCAAACCACAGAAGCATTGTGACAATCCCCGCCTTCGATGCTCCTCTTTTTGCCGCGAATCGGACAGCGGATGCGTACGCATAGGCGAGGAAAAGAGCCTGCAGTGCGGAATAAACAGCCATTCCATCCACTGGAATTCCATGCGCTTTCAGAAAAACTCCCAGGTTATAACACCGCCCGAGGAGAATTGTGTGAAGAAGCGGGTGATGACTGTTAAAGACACCGGTTGTGTACTGAATGAGCTGAGGTTCACCATCATAGGAATAATTGGCAGGATAATAGGCAAGCCAGCAGGGAAACCAGGCTGCCGCGATGACAGCAAAGGAAATAAAGAAAAAACGAATGGAAGTAAAGAAGACAGGTGCCTTCTTCGCCCCGCGTCCGGTAAAAAGGAAACGGGAACCGATGTACCAGCCCGCTGCCAGTATCAGTACGAGAACTGCAGCTGCCGCAAGTCCGGAAAGAATGGCAGAAAGAAGCATCGAACGAATCCCCATACCGGCTCCGTCCGCATGCGCTTCCAGTATCTTCCCAAGCATCTCTCCTGCCGCTGTGATCAATCCCGCTGAAAGCAGCAGCCAAATCCGCTTTTTCATCCTTTTCTGCGGTGACTCAGCCCCGATTTCTTTGTTCCCATGATGCTCTGTCCGGGTGATGAGTCTCCTCTCCTTCCGTCTTCTGCAGGGCCATCGATTCCATCTGCAGCTCCTTTTTCGAGTATACGCCTGTGGCCCTCTGGAAGTCATAGTTTTTTAGCAGTTCCCGTTCCTAAGATTTCACTAATAATCGTTGCAGTTGACTAATCGAAGGGCCGGGTGTAATGATTCGATGCAATGAGGGAGTAGCAAGCACCCCCGTGCAGTAAGTCAACATACTGGTTTTTCAGAACCTGGCTTACTTTAAATTGCGAGACTCATGTGTACCGTCTTCGGCTATGCATGGGTTTATCATCGGATAAACAAGGGACATGGCCATCACGGCCATGTCCCTTTATTTTTTGCAGAACCGGCAGTGCTGCGGACCGGAGACTTATCCCTGCCCTCAAGACACTGCAGAGCATATTCTGGTCAGAACTCTGCCAGGAAAGGATGAACAGCAAATGTCGTTATCACTCGTTTTCAATAGTCTTCTGCTCGGCGTCGGCCTTGCGATGGATGCCTTCTCCGTTTCCATTGCAAACGGTCTTGCCGAACCGCACATGTCCCACAGCAAAATGAATGGTATCGCCGGCTGCTATGCTTTCTTTCAGTGGCTGATGCCGATGATCGGCTGGTTCTGCGTCCACACAATCGCAGCCTATTTCACTGCATTTCAGAAATTCATTCCCTGGATCGCTCTGGGACTGCTTCTCTTCATCGGCATTCAGATGATCGTCGAGGGAATTCAGGACCGCAGGAAAGCAAACGAAAAGGATTGCTCTGCCGCCGTTCCCGGAACGGCTGAATCCTCCGCAGATGCTGCCTGTGAGGAGAAAGCTGACAATAATACTGTTTCCGACCGCCGACTCACACTGAGTCAGCTGATTCTTCAGGGAATTGCCACGTCCATCGATGCTCTTTCGGTCGGCTTCACCATTGCGGAATACAGAGCACTGGAAGCTTTCGGCAGTTCTGTCATCATTGCCGTCGTGACCTTCTTCATCTGCATGGGCGGTCTTCTCTTCGGCCGTAAATTCGGTGAGAAGCTCGCCGGAAGAGCAACCATTCTCGGCGGCCTGATTCTCATCGGCATCGGAGCCGAGATTTTCATCCGCGGTGTTTTTTGAGAAAATGAACAAGATACGGCAGTTCGAAACCAATCATGGCAATCCAGCCCAGGAGATAGGACCACGGTATTGCCTCAAATCCCATTCCAAAGAAGAAAACCATGGGGAATTCGGCGGCGACCCGAACTCCCATGTTGATCATACTTGACACAAGCGTCACCCGAAGATCGCCGATCCCGCGGAAAAACCCCTGGATGCCGTTTGTGATGCCCGGCAGGATATACATGGCTGCGATGAGGTGGAGGTACTTTTCTCCCTCCAGAATGACATCCGGGTCCGAAGTGAAGAGCCGCATGAGTGCATTCGCACCGAAATACGTGATGAGCCCGATGGCGGCTCCGTAGATGAGTTCCCCGTACATGCCGATCCGATACGTAATCATGACGCGTCTTTTCTCGCCGGCACCGACGTTCTGCGCCATGACCGACGACATCGCATGGGCAAGATTCTGCTGCGGAATCATGGCGAAATCGTCAAAACGGTTTGTGGCATTGAAGGCTGCCGTCGCATTGACGCCCATGGTGTTGACAATTCCCTGCGTGCCAAGCTTTCCAAGCTGCACCGTGCTCTGCTGCATTGCACTCACAAATCCGAAGGAAATTGTCTTCCGGAGAAGACTTCTGTCGAATACAAGCCATCCGCGGCCGAGCCGCAGCTCCGGAATTTTTTTCTGTATATAAAAAAGAGAGAGAATCGCACTTAAAGCCTCACAGAGCACCGTGCTGACCGCCGCTCCCTTCACTCCCATATCGAGCACGATGACAAAAAACATGTCGCCAAGAATGTTGAGCCCGGCGCTTACACCCAGAAAGATCAGCGGCGAAACACTGTCCCCCATCGCCCGCAGCATACTTGCAAGATAATTGTAGATAAAACTGAAAAGCAGGCCTGCCAGCACGAGTCGGAAATACGAGACAGCCTCCTCCATAAACACAGATTCTACCTGCAGAAGAGCAAGAAGAGGCCTCGCAGAAACTATCATGCTGACAGCCGCCGCGAGGGTGAAGATGATTCCAGCGATCATTCCAGTACTCACCTGTCTTCTCAACACATCGATTTTCTTTGCGCCGTACAGGGTGCTCACGAGAATGCCGGCTCCGAGGCAGATCCCGTTCGTGAAGAGCAGTACCAGCGTCACGAGCGGATTCGTGGTTCCCACTGCCGCCAGCGCGCTCTTCCCGACATATTGTCCGACGATCATGCTGTCAGCAGCGTTGTACGTGAGCTGAAGCAATGTTCCGATAATCAGTGGAATTGTAAAAGAAACAAGGGACCGGAGAATCGGTCCCTTGGTAAAATCACGAGTCATTAAGGTTCTCCGCCTTCTTACTGACCTGCATCGGTGCTGCCTGCTGCCTGCGCTGCCTGTTCGGCCGCTGCGCTCTGGGCCGCCTGTGCAGCCTCCGTTGCATCCACGCTTGTACCCGTTCCGGATGCGTCCGTCGTTCCGGCCGCCGGAGCTTCAACAATCGTGGAACCGTCCGCACCGGTGATATGGCCGTCCGGATAGATGGTCGCACCGATTGCATACGAGACGCTGCCGTCTGCGTTCACCGAAGCACCGGTCGTATCGATGCCGTACTTCGCGGCGATTGCATTTGCATTCGCGAGATACTCCGCATTCGCGGCCGCTTCCTCTTCCGTCTGCTCATCGACCTGGCCGAGATAAGCCTGCGCTTCTTCCTGTGTCATGCCGCCGTAGACGACGACCGGCATACCCTTCTCGACATACCCGAAAATGGTCTGTGCCGCACTGAGCGGAAGGTTGACACATCCGTGTGAGCCGCTCGCAAGGTAAATCTCTCCGCCGAATTCACTTCTCCAGGTCGCGTCGTGCATGCCGACATTTCCGTTGAAAGGCATCCAATAGCTGACCGGCGAGACATAGTTTTCGCCGACAAGCTTTGCGTCTCTCTCCTTATACGTGATGGGATACACACCATCCGGCGTCGCATTGCCTGCAGCCGCCTTTCCGGAGACACAGTCCGTATCGAATACACAGGACCCGTTCACCCACATATAAACATGCTGGGCGTCCAGATCGATCTCGACGTAAGTGCTTCCGATGTCACCGCCAAAACTTCCCTTGCCGCACTGACTGTTGTCCCCGCGCGCAGCCGGTTCTTCCTGCCAGACAGCCGTCGCAGCATGCGTTCCGTCCGAGAAAGCGGTGATGATCGCCTGGGCTGTTTCATCCTCATTGAGCCACCAGCCGTATGTGCCTCCCGCTGTCGTGATCGTGTTCCCGTCATGCGTCGTGAATGTGCGGTTTGTGTAAATCGTATTGTATTCGTCCGCAAGAGAACTGACGTATTCGGAAACCTTCGATGAGTCGAGCGATGCCTTTTCGTCCGATACGACAAGCCAGTCCTTCAGCGTATCCTTCGAGATCGTGAGTGTATCGCCGGCTCCGATATCGAGAGTAAGATCCGAGGTAATCTCTGCATTCAGTTCATCGACCGTCTGCTGGAGAGAAGGATCATCCGATGTCACCGACGGCTTCTCATAGCATCCCGCCTCATCAAGATCAAGCGTTGTCTGAAGGCCGTTCACTGCCGCCGTCACTGCCTCGGTGACCTTTTCCTTATCTGCCTTGCTGCCCTGCGCCTCGACGACAACCTCGAAAGAATCGCCGTTCCAGCCGTAGGTCGCATCCATCGGGTCGGTAACGTTATCCTCGTCAAAGCAGGAAAGCCCGTCAATTGCTTCCGTGAGAGCATTCTGGTCATAGGACACAACCGCATCCGATACGAGCGCCGTATCCCGGAACAGACTTGCCGGCCAGGCAAATGCATTCTCTGTCTTCATAACATCCGAAATACCGGTACCGAAATCAGAAGACAGACCGATCTCCTCCGCCGTGATCGTATCTCTTTCGTTCCGGCGTCCGGTAATCGTAAGGACATACCCGGAGGCGCTGTCCTTCAGCTCAGACCCCACTGCTGCCGGGCTCTTCAAAGAGACATTGTTCCCGTTCAGTGTCGTACGAAACTGGAAGTGCCCGAGGAAAAACAGCGATATACCTATATATAAGGCGCCCACAGCCGCTGCTGCAATAATAATAATTTTCTTTACTTTACTGTTCATAGATTATTGATGATATCTGCCGGAAACAATGCCGCATCTTAACTTTGCTGTTTCCGCATGATCAACAGTTTATTGATTTATGACTGATTGTCTGTTCACGTCATCCCGAGGTGAAGAAATCAATCCTGCTGTCCGGTAAACATTTACATCGGACCATCGCATCATAGCACTTTTCAACAAAAATGTGATTACATTTTTGTTACGTTTTCATTTCACGGATGTGAAAAAATTATTATTTACTTTCCGGGTCGGTGCAAGCAGCTGTAAAAACGCGTTCCGCCGGGTATCTCGAAAAAAAGTCCTGCGCCGCCTGACGCAGGACTTTTCGTTCCGTTTATACAGATGCTGTACCGGCATTTCAAATGATCCGGGATACTTACTGCCGGTATTTACGCATCACCAGACGACTACTTTGTTACCTTCAGTGCGTGCCATGTTGCGTCAGCACCATAACCGCAGGTGACGTGAACTGCATCGCCGGAATGAATGATACCGTTCGGGAAGCTTGTTGAATTCTCCATGCGGATCTTCATCTGGCCGCTGACCGTATTGAGGTATAAGACATTCACATCTGTTTGAGACGCGACCGTTCCATTGACATCAATCGTCACACTCGAATTAATGCTCTGATCCGAATTCGTCGCTGCCGCAGCAGAGATTTTGCCTGCATGCAGATAGGCGTCGCTGCCGCGATAATAGGCAACATAATATTTGTTTCCGGTGACGATCGTTCTCGCCTCGGAGCCGTCTGTAGATGCGTCCAGCTTGATCTGCATCTGGCCGCTCTTCGTATTAAGATAAAGAAGGGATGAGGTACTGTTTGATGCAGCTGTTCCGCTGACCACCGGCAGCGTCGTTCCGTTCACGGTGACCTGTGTCGTGCTGTCATTCATGGTCGCGGAAGGTACGGTGCCCTTCTCGGGCGAGATGGAGACCGCATGCCAGTATGCATCGGAACCATAGCCGATGACGGCAGTCACCTTCTGTCCGGGAGTGACAACCTTGGTGGTAATGGAAACGGTCCTGTCCATCCGAATCTGCATTAACCCACTCGACGTAGAAAGATACAGAACATCAGGCGTAGAAGAACTTCCCACCGTTCCGCTGACGGTAAGCGTGTTCGCAGTGCTTACGGAAGCTTTCCACGCGTCAGTCGAGCTGTCTGCGACGATTTTGGCTGCATGAAGATAAGCGTCGCTTCCGCGATAATAATAGACCTTCGCGCTGAGTCCGCTCTTCACGAGACGGCACTGAGAAGCATCCGTTTTGTCATCGATCTTGATCTGCATCTGCCCGCTCGAAGTATTGAAATAGATCATGGAGCTGGTGCTGTTTGCCGCGATGGTTCCACTGACCGACGGATAACTTGATGTCTGTCCTGAAGTTCTGTTCGCGGATGAGGACGATGATGAGCCGGTCCCGTCTGAAACCTTGCTCGCATGAAGATATGCATCATCTCCGCGATAATAGGTAACCGTCACCGTCTGTCCGCCGACAAGAACACGGCACTCACTGAAATCCGTTCCGGAATCAAGCTTGATCTTCATCTGTCCGCCGCTCGTGTTGAGAAGCAGCAGACTCTGCGTTGAATTCGATGCGACAATTCCGGTCGCTTTATTCTCCTCCGCAGCCTGCGCATCCAGTGAATTGATCTCAAGTGTCATCACCGTGAAGATCACTCCGAGAATAATACTGACAAACCGAAAGAAGTTCTTCTTCTCAAAGAAACTATTCTTTCTTTTCATAAAACCCTCCTCCTTCCTTGCAGGTATGTAACCGGCACCTTTGCCGGAGACATCAGGACTTTGCTCTGTGTTTAAACTGTATTAATCCAGTGCATACAATATAGCATTCTATATAAGGACTTGCAAGGTAGATATAATGATGTAAACTCTCTTCGGCTGAACTCGGCTGTATCTGCATCATCCTGTCTGCCCTGAGCGCTTCTTACCGTCTCATTCATGGATTTTTATAGGAATACTCTGCCGCAAAAGCCTGGCCAAGGGCAATTCCGCCGTCATTCGGAGGGATCAGGCTGTGAATAAGAACACGGAAGCCTTCCCTTTCAAGGCCCTTCTTTGTCAGATCGAGAAGCAGTAAGTTCTGAAAGCATCCGCCGGAGAGTGCGGCGGTCTCCGGAAGGTTCGGCATCTCTTTTCGCAGCCGGACAATTGCACGGACCGTCATTGCCGCCAGTGCCCGGTGGAAGAACAGTGCTGCTCCGGACCGTCCAGGCCCGCGGGAATCCTCTTTTCCCTCCGCTGCTCTCCGTATGATTTCCTTCATGAGAAGGTCGGTGCGGAGGAGAAGGCGATTTTTCTTCTCGTCATATACCGGGGTGAGTAGTTCCTCCGGAATCCTGTCTTCCAAGTCATCGTCAGCAGCTCTGCCTGTATCCGCTCTGCCGGAACTGTCCTTCATTTCCCGTTCCGCTTCATACATCAGTGCCGTCGATGCCTCTCCCTCGAAGGTCGACTGTTTCCGGATACCGAGAACTGCGCTCACTGCATCGAAGAGACGGCCGCAGCTCGTGGACTGCACCGTATTCACGCCGTGCTCCTGCATTGCAAAAAGAAAACGGCAGTCTTCCGCAGAGGATAATTCCAGTCTTTTTATCAGAGATTCACGTTTTTCTTCCGACTCATACAAATCATGAATCAACGACACGGCAATCCTCCATCCCTGTCTGGATGCCGTATCACCTCCCACATGCTGAAACGGCATGATACTCGAGAGTCTCCGGAATCCATCCGTCCGGGCAAGAAGAATCTCTCCTCCCCAGACTGTGCCGTCCTCTCCGTACCCGGTCCCGTCATAGGAGACACCGATGACGGGATCACTGTAATCATTCTCTGCCATGCAGGAGAGAACATGCGCGTAGTGATGCTGGATCTGTATGAGCGGAATCTTTCTCTCCCGGGCGATTTCCCGGGCGATTGCTGTCGAGCGATACCCGGGATGAAGGTCCGCCGCAACTGCAGTCGGGGATACTTCGAGCAGCGTCTCCATGCGCCCGATGGTCTCCCCGAGCGCACGCCCGGAACGCTCATCTTCCAGGTCCCCGATATAGGAAGAGGGATAAAAAAGATTGTCCCGGCTGATGACAAAGGTATTCTTGAGTTCTCCTCCCACCGCAAGCACCGACTGCGGCAGGTCCGCCCCGGCTGCTGCAGAACACCTCCGGCTCTCCGGACTGTTCTTACTGTCGCTCTCCGTGATCATAAACGGGAGCGGTGCATAACCGCGGGAACGGCGGATCATGTACGGCTTTCCATCGTAAAAATCCATAACCGAATCGTCGCAGCGGATAAGGATCTTCCGGTTGTTCGAAAGGATGATGTCTGCCGTTCCCCCGAGCTCGCGCAGTGCCTCTTCGTCATCGCGGCAGATCGGCGCTCCGCTCACATTGCCGCTGGTCATCACAAAGCAGTCCGGCATCGAAAGACCGTCATCATACCGGAACAGGAGCAGCTGAACCGGCGCATAAGGAAGCATGACGCCGAGTTTGGGGTTGTCCGGAGCTGCGGCTTCACAGATTTTTCCCTTGCGCTTATCAAGGAGAAGAATCGGTTTCTGTACGCCGGTGAGAATCTTTTCCTGCTCCTTCGAAATGAAGCATTCCCGCTGCGCCGCCGCAAGGTCCCTGCACATCACGGCAAACGGCTTTGCCGGCCTTTTTTTACGCCTGCGAAGCTCTTCGACTGCCTTTTCATTCACCGCATCGCAGCAGAGATGAAAACCGCCGATTCCTTTCACAGCAGCGATGCCGCCCTCCCGGATGACCTTTCGCGTCCGGAGGATCGCTTCCCGTCCCCGTACATCCGGCTCTCCCGCGAGGTACACCTCCGGGCCGCAGTCATTGCAGCAGACCGGCTGTGCATCGTATCTCCGTGATGCGGGATCGTGATATTCCCCGGCGCATTTCCCGCACATCGGAAATACCTTCATCGAGGTCCGTTCGCGGTCGTAGGGCAGCGATTCGAGAATCGTAAGCCGCGGCCCGCACTGCGTGCAGTTGATGAAGGGATGAAGATACCGCCGGTTTGCCGGGTCAAAAAGCTCCTTCTGACACTCCGGGCAGATCGCAATATCCGGGGAGACAAAGATCTCTCCCTTTCTCCGGACGCTTTCGATGATCTGAAAGTCACGGTATTCCTTCGATTTTTCTTCCGGAATATCCTTTATATCCATCTTCAGGATGGATGCCCTCTCCGGCGGCTCCTCCCGGACAAGCCGGATAAAATTCTCTACATCTGCGAAAGGCCCCTGCGCGATAATCTCGACGCAGGAGCCTGTATTGGAAACTGTGCCGTGTATCCCCGCACACTTCGCGTGGCGGGCGACCGTCGGCCGGAAGCCGACACCCTGCACGACACCATAAATCCGGATTTTCTTTGTGACAGAATTCATTCTGTGAATGTTTCCAGTTCTTCTTCAGCCAAGAATCTGCTGTACGCGGTCTTCAGCCCTTCGCTGAACTGTCCCTTCTCCGGAAACTTCAGTGAGAAACGGCAGATCCCAAGAAGCCCGGGGCCTGTATTGATTGCCATCGTCGGTGCAATCTGATGATCGAGCATGATCCGGGCATCCGCATATCTCTCCAGGATTCTCTCCCGCGCTCTCTTTGCAAAATCCACGGCATCTCCGTTCATGAGCATGAACCAGTCGTGCTTCGGATCGATGCCCTTTGCCGGATCCAGAATGAGATCCACAAGCTTCTCGACGCCCTTCTTCGATCCGCGGATTTTGGCTGCCGTCGTGTAGACGCCCTCCTCCGTGCATTTGATGATCGGCTTGATGCCGAGAATATTGCTCACCATCTCGACTGCCGGCGTGATCCGGCCGCCGATTCGCAGGTATTTGAGCGAATCCATGTAAAATTCCAGGTCCGAATCCAGGATCTTTTGCTTCAGCAGTTCCGTCACATCGTCAAAACTGATTCCCCTGCCGAGTGCCCATCCGGCGTAGACGGCGAACGCGCCGGCACCAATGGAAATATTCCTTGTGTCAAACGCAAAAGTTTTGACGCCGGGGTGCTCTTCTTCAATGTCGCGCATCGCTATGCTCATCGTGTTGAAAGTGCTGCTCATTGCACTGGAGATGGAAACCGTGATGATGTTCTCATACCCTTCCGAGAGAAGCTTCTCCGCCGTATCTTTTACTTCCGCGATGTTAAGGGCAGATGTCTTCGGAATCTCTTCATCAAAGTGGCGATAGACATAAACCGGATCCTCATCGAGAAGGTCTAGATCCCCAATGGAACGGGATTTGTAATTGACCATCAGCTGAAGAATGGTTATTCCGAAGTGTTCGGCCGCTTTCCGGCCGACATCACATCCTGAGTCACATATCACTGCTGTTTTGGATGCATTCATGATAAGCTCCATATATCTGGCGTAATGTAATTATTCAAAACCATCTGATATGGTTTTGAAAGCTGTATCATTTATACTATAGCATATCAACCTGTGTCTGTAACAAATCCTATAAAGTGAAGCAATACTTATGCAAAAAAAGCTGTATGTTCCGCTGTGCACAGCACATTTTCCTCGACAGCACAGCCATACAAACTGCATTTCTCCGCCGCAGGCTATTCTCCGATTTCTTCCCCGTCATCATGCAGGTCCCCGGACAGAATTTCCTGCATTTCCTCCTGGGTCGGATGTTCGATTTTCGAGATGCGCCGCGCCTGGTTCGTTATGATGTTCTCAAAAAGATTCCGGACTGCGCGGGCATTCGCGAAGTTCTCGAGGTTCTGCGCCTTATTCAGCATGATCAGCTGCTTTACTTCCCCGAGCACCTCTTCCTTTGCGGTATATTGATATTTCTTCAGATTCAGCTCAAAGATCTGCATCAGTTCATCAATGGTGTAATCCGGAAACTCGATGAACTTGTTAAAACGGCTCTTGAGACCTGGATTTGAGTGGATGAAGGTCTCCATGGGTTTTGTATAGCCGGCGGCAATCACGATGAACTCATCGCGGTGATCCTCCATGGCCTTGAGAAGTGTATCAACTGCCTCCTGGCCGAAATCCGTCCCCTGGCTGCTGCCCTGTGCAAGAGAATAAGCCTCATCGATAAAGAGCACGCCGCCCATGGCCTCTTCAATCTTCTTCTGTGTCTTGAGTGCCGTCTGTCCGACGTAGCCCGCAACCAGTCCTGAGCGGTCCGTTTCAACAAGCTGCCCTTTCGAAAGAACGCCGATTTTCTTGTAAAGACGCGCCAGAATCCGGGCGACGGTCGTCTTTCCGGTGCCCGGATTTCCCGTAAAAACAAGATGATTGGAGACCGGAACGGTCTTCATCCCGCTGTCGGCACGCATCTTCTGAATCTTTCGGAAATCAGTTAGCTCAAGAACATCGTGTTTGATGGACTTAAGGCCTATAAGCTCCTTCAGGTCCTCTTCAGGATCGCTCTCCGGTTCCTCCTTGTCCGCCTCTGCATCCGCCGCTGTCCGGGCTTTTGCCTCCGAAGCGTTCTCTCCTCCTGCAGAAAGGGTATTGCCCGCGCCGTTCCCGGCGGGGGAGCCTGCGGAATCCTCTCCCGCTTTTTCCGGCGAACCGGAAGCCGTGTCTTCAGGGCCTTTGTATCCCGGGAGGTCAGAAGACCCGAACCTACGGTAAGCCTCATCCAGCGCTTCTCTTGCCTTCTTTAAAGCCCTTTCATCCGATTTGTGGTTCTCAGGTTCATTCCCGAAGAAGTCATCATATACACTTTTCAGTTCATCAGACATCGCTTATTTCTCTCTATTTCTGCCACACCGGCGAGAATGCAGCGTACCCGGAAACCGGCACTCCTGCAGCGAGGAGATGCGCACAGTCACCAAGAGTTTGAATACGGAAGAAGGCTGCATTGTGAAGGCGTTTCTCTGCATTGACAACCGTCACGCCCGTGGGGGCGATGCAGGTTCCCTGCCACATAAGGACGGGGGAGACGCCGATGAGATGAGCAAGCATCACACACGTCACCCCAAAATGGCAGAAAATCACGATGGTCTTTCGGTCATCACTGTCGCGGATTTCATTATTTCTCGTCCCGTGAAGCGGAATATCTTCAACCTCTGCAGGGAGAACACTCCCATCCGGGTTTTTAAACTCATAATAACTGTCTTTGCGGTGATAGCCATACTCCGACAGGATTTTGTCGATGCCGGCTGTCACTTCCTTCCACCCCTGTTCGATTCCCGGGTTCGTGCGGTAGAGAGGCGCCTCATACCAGTGCTCTCTGTCATACATAATTTCCTGTCCCGTGAAATACTGCGGCTGCAGGTCCCAAGGTCCGTGGATCTCTCCCGTGAGCGGGTCTTTGATCGGATAATAAAATTCGCGAAGCCAGGGCTTTAAAATGGCTTCGCGGCCAAGTTCTTTAAGGGTCGGCGCCGCCGTTTCCACAGCCCGGCCCAGCGGCGAGCAATAGAAACGGTCGATGTCTGTCCAGTTCTTCGTGCGCACGGCGAGCGCCTCTGCTTCCTTTCTTCCGTTCTCCGTGAGCGAATCCTTCTCATAGTCCGGCTCTGCATGCCGGACAAAAATAATTCTCATGATAAACCTGCCGTTCTCTCAATGAATCGATACTACGAATTTTCCTGATCTGCATCGTCCGGCTGGAAAATCACTTCTTTTTCGTCGCCGTCATTCTTCGATTTCCAGACGATGGATCCGTCGCTTTCAATGGTCAGAGAACCGCGACCGTCTTCATAGACGACGTCTCTGCTTCCGCTGCCCTTCTTCGTCGTTTTCTTTCCGTCGGTATAACGGATACGGTTCCGGTCCGGGTTGAAAGTGCCATCCATAGACCATACCGTCGTCGTCTTTCCAGTGGTGTCTGTGATCTCGATGGATACGGCATTCTCACCGTTTCCGTCAGAAATCGTCATGACCACATTAGCATCTGCTTCAGAAATGTAGCCGCCTGCAAAAGGAAGTTTTGACGCGGACGCAATGCCGGAATCAGACGAATCAGAACTGGAATCCGCAGAACTTTCGTCCGTGCTGATTTCTGCATCTGTTTCTCCATCCGCTGCGCCGGCATCAGCTGCCGCCGAGTCCCCGGTCACCGCTGCTTCGTCTGCATCAGCCGCCGTCTCCCCGGCCTCTGATGCTGCGGAGTCATTCTTCTCATCCGTCGCTTCGCCGCTGTCAAGGGCATCCAGGGAAGCCTCAATCATCTTGAGGTTTTCCTTTACCGAATCGATCGTGGTCTTGTAGAGCTTATTCTGACTCTCGGCCTGCGCGAGCGCGTCCTTCGTCGTATTGAGCTCATCGGTGAGATCTGTGATTTCCTGTGTCTTCTTATCTATATCCGCCTGGAGAGTATCGTTCTTCGAAGTGAGAGAAGAGACCTGCGAATCGAGGTCATCTATCTCTGCTTCTTTGTCCTTAACCTGCTGCTGAGCGGCGGAAAGCTCTCCCTGATACCAGGCGACCGTGCTCTGATGCCTGCGGACGCCAAGCACGCCCAGAACAACAAGCCCGGCGACCAGAATTGCAAGAATGACAATAGCAGCTTTTGCGCCGGATCCGGTTCCCTTTCCACTCTTTTCTTTTTTCTTTTTCGGCTTGTCCCCGCTCTCATCCGCGGCAGAGTCCATACTCTCTTTTGTTTCACTGTCATCCGCGGACTCATTCGGGGCGGAGGTTTCAGAGACTGTCACACTGCCTTCGCCGGTAATGACCGATTCAGAATCCGGAGCCTCTTCAGGCTCCCCGCCCGTTTCGCTCTCTGCAGGTTCCTGTTCAGAGTCCGTATCTGTGTCCGTCTTCGGCTCTTCGATTATGATCGAAGGTTCTTCCTCTTCTCCGTCCGGGTTTTCGCCCGCCGCTTCCTCTGCGGCAGCGCCGGCAGCAGCACCATCATCCATGGTCTCTTTCTCAGCATCTTTCATATTATCTTCTGCTGTGGTCTCTTCCGTGCGTGTCTCTTTTTCGCGAGCTTCTTCCGTACTCATAGGCTAACCTCCCGGCTATTCCCTGCCTGCAAAGCCACCGTTCCTTCTTCATTTTACTATGGAAGAGAACCGTGCTCAATCCGAATCCCCCGTCTAGTGGCTCAGACGGAATCCCTTTGCTTCAAGACATTCTTCCACGATATCCGGCTCCGATGCATGCATGACAGCAATCGGCGAAGCGCTCCCGCGGTCGAACGAAATATAAATGTAATCAATATTGATCCGGCTTTCGGAAAGCGCCGAAAGAATCCGGTTGAGGCATCCCGGCTTATCGACCATGTACACCCCAATGACCTGATCCGATCGGCACAGATATCCCTCTTTCTTATAAGCTTCAAAAGCCTTCTCCGGCTTATCCACCAGCAGACGGACGATGCCGAATTCCGCGCTGTCGTTTGTCTGAAGCGAGATGATGTTGATGTCATTGTCAGCGAGAATTCCCGTGATCTTGTGCATGGAACCCTCAACATTCGGTGCAAAAAGTGAAATCTGCGTAATCATGGCTGTCCTTTCTCAATGTCATTTCATTCAGTCACAGGAAGGATGCACACCGGCTTTCCCTGTACAGAAAGCTTCATATACATCTCTTCGAGTGTCTCTTTTTCTTCATTCCACCGCAGAGCCGTGAGCTCCCGGCTGTCCTGATTGGCTGCGATGAGATAGCTTTTCTTTCCGCTCCCATCCGAGAGATGCCCGAAAAGAGCGATATCGCGGGGCGTCCTGCCGCCGGTTTTGACGATGGAAAGAAGCTCCAGCTTCCCGTCTTTCCGCACACGGAACTGCGCGATGCTGTCGTCGCCGCGGTTCGATGTGAAGAGATACTTTCCATCGGCCGAGATGCGGATGGCGGCCGCCGTATTTTCACCGTCAAAACCCGTCGGCAGCGCGCTGATTTTCTGTCTCAGCTTATATTCGCCGTCCTCTTCCTCATAGAAAAAGACGCTGCTTGTCAATTCAGTCAGAATATAGATGCGGTCCGGGTGATCCGGACTGAAAACGAAATGACGGGGTCCGTTTCCTTCCGGAAGATGAATGAACGGCTGCTTTTCGGTGAGCTTACCGTTCTTCTTGTCCAGCGTATAGCGGAAAATGGTGTCGAGCCCGAGATCAACGCAGTACAGCTCGCCCTTATGGTACTGCGAGAAATGAACGTGCGGGCCCTCCTGCCTTGCAGGATTTACTCCCTTGCCCTCATGCTGCTGGAAATCCGTTCTTTGGACGGGAATTCCGTTCTCATCGAGAATAAAAACAGAGAGAGAACCGCTGGTATAATTTGCCGCGGACAGAAACTTTCCGCTCTTATTGAAGCTGATATGGCAGGGATCGCTCCCGCCGGTCGGAAGCTCTGCAGCCTTCACGAGTTCTCCGTCCTCGATGCGGAACGCGGAAATGCCGCCGTCCGGCGTCCGCTCATTCACGCAGTAAAGAACGTTTTCCTCCGCGTTGTCAAAAGCAATCCAGGACGGATTTTCAATCCCCTTGAACGCCTTCTTCACCGTGAACTGCTCTTTGCCAAAATCCGCCTCCACGCGGAGAATTCCGTCTTCCTCGGGAGAAGCATACGTCCCGAGATAAAATTCTCTTTTCATTCTCTTCCTTTCCAGGCTCCTGTAATACCTGCAGTGCCCTTCCGGTGTGCTTTTTCCATAGTATAAATCAAAACCGCCGTTCGTGGGAAATGAGATAAGGATGTGGGAGCGATGCTGTGTAATGCATGAATTCTGAGAATCAGCTGCACCCCTCAGTATCAGCAGCCTCCAGAGAACGGTCTGCTCCTTCTTTGGACTTGCATTCCTGCGTCACAAATTACATGAGACCGAAACGCAGGGAAAGTTTGCCGCATATTTGTCGCACGAACATCAAAAAAAGAGCAAAAAATAACCGGGAGCCCTTGATTTTACTGGGTTCCCGGTTTTCGGTTTAGAGCGACAGGCGGGATTCGAACCCGTGGTCTCCACCTTGGCAAGGTGGCGCTTTACCAGCTAAGCTACTATCGCATTTAAAACTTGTTGAGTTGTTCGCGCCTTTCGGTGCGCAAGTAGTATATTATCAGAGGCACCATGCCGTGTCAAGCAGATTTTCAGCAGGAATTGTATGAATTTCATCTTCATTTTTACAAAATTCAGAAATTCCAATGGTGCCTCTGATTACAATGCTTTCTCTGTGTTCCCGATCAACGGTTCCACGCGGAAATCACTCACCGCACTTCGTCGAAGTATGCGAGTCTTCCCTCTTCAAATCCCCTGATTCCCATGCCAGGTTCATCTGAGACCGTTATATTCTTCTCGTCAAAGACTGCACCGCCCAGGATCGGATCCTCTGAGCAGAGAACCGGTCCGTCGAGATCGATGCGCGTGATGATCTTTTTCGCGCAGGCAAGTTCAACCGCTGCGTTGACGGAAACCTTCGCCTCCAGCATACAGCCGAGCATGCATTCCATGCCGCAGACTTCCGCCATCGAGACAATCTTCAGTGCATTATACAGACCGCCGCATTTCATCAGCTTGATATTGACCATATCCGCCGCATGATACTGGCAGATCCTCATCGCATCTTCCGGGCTGAAGACCGCCTCATCCGCCAGGACCGGGATCGGGCTCTGTGCTGTGACTTCCCGGAGGCCATCAAAATCTGCCGCCTTCACCGGCTGTTCTACAAGCTCGATACCGAGTCCCCGTTCTTCCATGCGATTCAGAATACGCACCGCCTGTTTTGGCGTCCATGCCTGATTTGCATCGATGCGGATGCGGACGTCCGGTCCTGCCGCCCTGCGCACTGCCTCGAGGCGCTCGACATCGAGATCCGGATTGACTCCGACTTTCACCTTGAGCGTATCATAGCCGCGCTTCACGGCCGTCACCGCATCCCTTGCCATCTCGTCCGGATCGTTCACGCTGATCGTGATATCCGTCACAATCGACTTTCTGGCACCGCCGAGCAGCTTGTAGACCGGGATTTTATAGAGCTGGCCGTAAAGATCGTAAAGCGCAATGTCAACCGCTGCTTTCGCCGAAGTATTGTGTACGATTGCCTTCTGGACCTCCTTCAGGACATCCTCAAAATCATCCACATCGCGTCCGATCAGCTTCGGCCCGATGTGATCCTTAATGGCTCCGACGATTGCACCGGTCGTATCGCCAGTGATGACACCGGTCGGCGGCGCTTCGCCAAAACCTTTTTCACCCGTATCCGTATCGATCTCGACGATAACATCCTCAATACTGTCGACACGGCGCAGCGCCGTTTTAAACGGCACCCGCAGCGGAACATGAATTTTTGCAAGGCGGATTCCTGTAATCTTCATACATTAACCTCTCTTGTTTGCGACGATAATCTTCCTATTTAACCTAACCAATCTTATCACGAACACATCAAAAAGACAGGCAGAAGAAAATCTTCATCCGGGGCATGCCCGGAGCCGCCCTGCTCTTTCCATAAAAAACTTTGACAAATAAAATTCCGGACTATAAAATACTGAATCGACGAGTAGCAGCCGACTGCGTAAATCCAGTCTGCTGCCATTTTTTGTCCAATCGTGCCGGGCACGGAACGATCGGATAAATGACCGTGTCAAATTGAAACAGCAATTTTTAAAGCGTGTAGCCATCAGCGTAAATCCAGCTTATGACTGCACGCTTTTTTTAATTGGAAAGGAAGCTGTAAAAAAATGGAAGGGAATAAGGAAATGAGTCAAAAAAATCAATTTCTCGGTACAGAGCCGATCGGAAAACTGATGCGCGGATATGCAATTCCGTGCATCATCTCACTTCTTGTCGGCGCGCTCTACAACATCGTCGACCAGATCTTCATCGCGAACGCCACCTATCTCGGTTCGTTCGGCAACGCCGCGAACACCGTAGTTTTCCCGCTGACGGTCATTGCTCTCGCGGCTGCTGTCTGCATCGGTGACGGCTGCTGTGCATTCAGCTCCCTGTGCCTCGGCATGGAAAATCACAAGGATGCACACAAGAGCGTAGGCAATGCGGTCGTGATGTCCATCATCAGCGGTCTTGTCATCTGCGCGCTTTATCTTATCTTCAGCAATCAGCTGATTGCTATGTTCGGCGGCACTGTCAACGAGCAGACCCGTGTCTTCTCAAAGGAATATTTCTTCTATATCACCCTCGGAATTCCTTTCTACGTTTTCGGTCAGGCGATGAACCCGGTCATCCGTGCAGATGGAAGTCCGAAGTTCGCAATGGTTTCTACGTTAGTCGGAGCAATTGCAAATACTATTCTTGATCCGGTTTTCATTTATCTTTTCAAATGGGGCATGATGGGCGCAGCCGTTGCAACCGTCATCGGTCAGGTTTTAACCGTCATTCTTGCCGTATGGTATCTCTTACATATGAAGCTTCTTGCACCGTCCCGCTCGGATTTTCGTCTGGAAGGCCGGATCTGCCGCAAGACCATCGCACTCGGCGGAACCAGCTTCTTCTCTCAGATTTCACTGGTTGCCGCAATGGCTGCCATCAACAACATGATCCGCAAATACGGTGCACTTGATCCCGTTTTCGGTCAGGAACAGTATGCACAGATCCCCATGGCAGTCGTCGGCATTGTCATGAAGTTCTTCCAGATCGTTATCTCGATTGTTGTCGGCTGCGCGGCCGGCTGCATTCCGATCGTCGGCTACTGCATGGGTGCAGGGCTCCGGAAGCGTGTAAGCTCTCTCTTCACCCGTCTTCTTATCACTGAAGCGGCAGTTGGTGCCATTTCGCTTGTCATCGTCGAATTCTTCCCGGGACAGCTCATCGCTCTCTTCGGTGCAGCCAACGAGAGTACCTATTATACGCAGTTTGCTCTGAAAGCTTTCCGCATCTATCTGTGCATGATTGTGTTCGCCTGCGTCAACAAGGCCTGCTTCATCTTCCTGCAGGCAATGGGCAAGGCAGTCCAGTCAACCGTGCTGTCCATGATTCGTGAGATTGGTTTTGGTGTCGGCTTTGCACTCCTGCTGCCCTTATCCTTCGGCCTTGACGGTGTCCTTTACTCGATGCCGCTTTCAGACATCCTGACATTTATCATCTCGCTCGTCCTCATCATCCAGACGTATCACGAGCTTGGCTCAAAGTTCCTTCCTTCCAAAGCAAAAACTCCTTCCGGTCAGGTACAGGATGCCAAGTAAAAACTCCTTCTCAAAGAAAAGTTCTTATTTTCATCCCGTACATCGCTGAACCATCAGGGAAACAGAAAAACCGCCCGCAGGATTTCCTCCAGTCAGAGGATTTCCCGCGAGCGGTTTCATTATGCGATGACCTATTGCGATGACCTATGGATTACTGCCCATTGCAGGCTGCAGCGCAGCCTTTTTATGAGTTTCATCTCCGGCCTCGTATTAAGGATTACTGCTCTCCGTCGTACGGAACAACAGCTCCCTGATAGGTGTCGTTGATGTACTTCACAATTGCATCAGAATGAAGAACATCGGTCAGGGCCTTGATCTTGTCTTCATCCTGGTTGCCGTCCTTGACTGCGATGATGTTGACATACTGCTGAATCGCATCGCCGTCAGCCGACTCGGTTGCAAGTGCATCATCCGCAACGGAGAGACCGTTCTCAAGAGCGTAGTTGCCGTTGATGACGCCGAATGCTACAGAGGGAAGCTGCTTCGGAACCTGCGCTGCCTCAACCTCGACGATCTCAAGATTGTAAGGATTGTCCTTGATGTCATTGACGGTTGCATTGACACCGACACCATCATTCAGTGTGATCAGGCCTTCCTGCTGCAGAAGCAGAAGTGCTCTTGCCTCGTTGGTGGTATCGTTCGGGATTGCGATTGCATCGCCGTCAGCGATTTCATCGAGGCTCTTCTTGGTGCCGCCGTAAATTCCGAACGGCTCATAGTGAATCTTGCCGTTGGTGGCTACAACCAGATGAGTTCCATTCTCTTCGTTGAAGGAGTTCAGATAATTAACGTGCTGGAAATAGTTCGCGTCAAAATCTCCGGATTCGACAACATTGTTCGGCTGTACATAATCCTCGAAGACGGTAACCTCAAGATCCCATCCTTCCTGAGCAAGGATTGGCTTTGCCTGCGCCAGGATTTCCGAGTGCGGCGTCTGCGATGCCGCTACCGTGATGGTCCCAAGAGATGCTACTGCGGACGTGTCCGAAGCAGCTTCGGAAGAAGTATCTGCTGCCGCAGAGGTCTCGGAAGAGGCCTCCGATGCTGGCGGTTGTTTCGGTGCTGCTGCCGCATCCCGCAAGAACACCTGCGGTGAGTGCTGCTCCAATTACTGCTGCGATAAACTGCTTTTTCATAAATTGCTCCTCTCTGCGCTTACTGCGCTGCACTGGGAAGTACCCAATTATTTTTACAGAGCCCTTCCTTCATCTCCCGCTCTCCTGCGGAGCAAATATTGGGAAGACCCGGAAACAGGCTCCAGTAACCAGATAAAATAGAAAGAATGATACTATTGCGGTCCGCTTACATCGCTTTTCAGATATGTCTCTTATCCATCTTCACGGAAATCATCGTCCCGATGAACTGGAAGAGCTGCACGAGCAGGACCAGCAGGATGACGGTTGTCCAGAGGATGTTTGCCTGATAACGGTAGTAACCATAGCGGATGGCGATATCACCGAGTCCGCCTCCTCCGATGGTTCCTGCCATTGCGGAATAGCCGAGAACCGTTCCGACCGTGATGGTCGCGCCGGAGATAAGAGAAACTCTCGCCTCCCCGAGAAGGACCCTGGTAACGATCTGGAAATTCGTAGCTCCGGCCGACTGTGCGGCCTCGATGACGCCGTGATCGACCTCACACAGGGAAGACTCAACCATCCGCGCGATGAGCGGTGCCGCCGAAATCACCAGCGGAACAACCGTGGCGGTCGATCCATACGTCTTGCCGACGATGAACATCGTAAGCGGCATGACGAGAATCAGCATAATAAGGAACGGGACCGAACGCAGAATATTTGCCGCGATGTCAAGAACGCGGTACACGGCTTTGTTCGGATGAAGCCCGTCATTTCCGGTGACCGTAAGGGCAATGCCCCACGGCAGTCCGATCACATATCCGAGGAGAGTGGAGACAAGCGTCATATAAACGGTCTGCCAGATACCTGTAACAATCATTTGAATTTCTGTTCCGCTCATCTCTTCTCACCTCCGTTCTTGTACACAGCATCGCCAAAACCTGTGATATCTTCAACAGCAAGGCCGCGGTCCTCAAGGTACTGAATCTGCTGCCGTGCGATTTCTTTATTATCGGAAAGTCCCAGGATCATCTCTCCTCTTGCAACGCCTCCGACATCCTTCGTATCGGCCTTCAGAATGTTGACCGGCTCCTGGAACTTGAGGATCATATTCGCGATAACAGGTTCATAGGAAGAATTGCTGGTATAGACAATTCGTATTCTCTGTGCTTCATGAAGCTCCGGGATTACCCGGACTGCCTTTTCTTCCTGCTCTCTTTCCCACTGCTCCGGGTCTTTACCTTCGATGATAAGTCTGCGTGCTGCCCTTGACTTCGGGTGAGTGAAGATATCTTCGACCAGCCCCTGTTCAACGATCTCGCCGCTCTCAACGATTGCCACGTTGTGACAGATCTCGCGGACAACGCTCATCGAATGCGTGATGATGACGATGGTAATTCCAGTTTCCGCATTGATCTTTCGGAGCAGCGCCAGGATCTGCTGCGTCGTCTGCGGATCCAGAGCGGAGGTTGCCTCGTCGCACAGAAGAATCTTGGGGTCACAGGCAAGTGCTCTTGCAATAGCGACCCTCTGACGCTGCCCTCCGGAAAGTTGTGCCGGATAGGACTTTGCCTTTTCGGAAAGGCCTACAGTCTCGAGAAGCTTTTCCGCCTTCTTCTTTGCATCCGCTTTTTTCGTCCCGTGAATGAGAAGCGGGAAGCATACATTGTCGATGACGGTATTCTGCATCAGAAGGTTGAAATTCTGGAAGATCATTCCGATCTTTGACCGAAGCTCCCGCAGCTCCGAAGGAGAAAGACTTCCGAGTTCTCTTCCCTCTACCCTGACAGTTCCCTTTGTCGGAACCTCCAGATAATTCAGACATCGCACCAGAGTGCTTTTTCCTGCCCCGGACATTCCGATGATGCCGAAGACGTCGCCCTTTTCGATGGACAAGGAAATATCCTTCAATGCTTCCACCTTCAGTTCCTTCGTCTGGAATGTCTTGTACAGGTGCTCTACTTCAATGATTGCTGCCATTTGCCGCCTGTCCCTTCCTCATAAAATCCGAAAACTGCAGCTGTTTTGCTGCAAAAAAATGAGCAGCTGCATTTCCTGTTGTATGCAACTGCTCACATTCTTCATTGTTCTGCCGAACCCGTTACCATTGTCCGGCGGCCGGTCTCCCGACGCTCATCAGTGAAGCGGAACGAATGCATACGTTAAAAACACATGCACATCCAAGAGCACATGAGCGACCGGCACATCTCATTTGTTTTCTGAACTCCGAACGTTGCTCTCATGGCTTTCCTCACTGAATAACCGTAACTTGATGCTTTATCCGTACTTTACAGCGGATACATCACCGCGTCAAATAGTTTTCTTCTGAATTCTGCACCAGAATCTTCAATCTGTCCGGATACCCGGCAAAAGTTTTGCGTGCCTAATTCCTACTGCTTTAGTATGTTTTGATGACAAGAACAATATCACCCTGCTATCTGTTTGTCAACACATTCTTTCAGGATTACGAAGAGTTTCTGCCAGCCCCTTACACAGCTCTCTGCTGTTATCTTCCAGGGCGGTCTCCGTCATCCTGCCTGTCCTTCACCGCTCGCATTTCCAAAAATACGCGCTGTATGCGGGAAGATCCGAGCCTCCGCCAAAATCATGCTCCCCGCCCGTGATAAGGTCGACGGCGCGTCCGCATCCGGCGTCAAAATCCGCGTGGAATCCGTTTCCATCCGCATTAATGGCGACAAGCACGCGCTCGTGCTCTGATTTCCGCTCGAAAATGCACTGCCTGTTGGTAAGAAGAACACTGCGGAAATCGCCGTAATTAAGAGCCTCCGACCCCTTCTTTGCCGCCGTGAGTTTTGAAATCCAGTCCGTGAGCTCATTCCACTCCGGTGCTGCCGTTTCCGGCCGCAGCGCCCAGTCTCCGTCCTTCTTGTCGCCCCTGATGCCCCACTCACTTCCATAGTATATACACGGAATGCCGGGCATGCCGAACGCAAGTGCATAGATGAGCGGCAGATGTGCCGGATTCTGCAGAATACTGGCGACTCTGGTCACATCGTGGTTATCGACAAACGTGAAGAGATGATACCCGCGGTAGAGCGTCCAGGGATCCGACCCGAACTGACGGATCAGTGAATGGACGATTTCAAACATATTCATCGAGTTAAAACTCGAATAAAGCCCCTTATAACACTCATAATTCGTGGCACTGTCGCAGAGCCCGTTCCCGCAGACCGTCCGATAGTCGCCGCCGAGGATCTCGCCCACGAGGAAGAAATCCGATTTCAGCCCGCTGCAGAATCCCTTCAGCCTTCGAAGAAAGTCCTTGTCGAGACAATACGCGACGTCGAGCCGCAGCCCGTCAATCCCGAATTCCTCTGTCCAGAACTTCACCGTATCGAGCAGATACTGTACCGTCGCCTCGTTTCTGAGGTTCAGCTTTACCAGCTCATAATGTCCTTCCCAGCCCTCGTACCAGAAACCGTCATTATACGCGTCGTTTCCGTCAAAACTGATGTTGAACCAGTTTTTATACTCAGAATCCCACTTCTTCTCCTGTACATCCCGGAATCCAAAGAATCCGCGCCCGACGTGGTTGAACACTCCGTCAAAAATGACCTTCATCCCGGCCTTGTGCAGCGCATCGCAGACTTCCTTCAGGTCCTCATTGGTTCCGAGACGGACATCGACCTTCCTGTAATCTCGTGTATCATAGCCGTGTGCATCCGACTCAAACAGCGGATTAAACAGCACCGCATTCACCCCAAGTTTCTGAAGGTGGGGAATAAAGTCAAGAACCCTCCGGATCCGGTGCTCGAGTCTGCCGTCATTCTCATGCGGCGCACCGCACATGCCAAGCGGATAAATCTGATAAAAAACACTCTCGTCAGCCCACATATATTGATCCTCCTGTCATACAGCCTCAAGAAAATTCTTCAGGAGACAACTTCCGAAGCATTTTCCACCTGACCATTTTACCACAGTATGGAAAACCTTTTCCGTATGTATTTGCGATGCATTCTGTGCGGATATTCACACAGTTGTATTATTGACCAAAGTAGTCGTGTGCAAAATATCGTTTTTCATTTCCAAACGAAATGGTCAATATAATGGGCCTTCCGCCGTCCGCAGGCACAAAAAAATCCCGGAAATCCCCAAAATCCACAGAGTTATCCACTTCAGTCTGATCTCTGTGAGATTTTCCGGAACGTTTTTTTCTCGGTCGTAAATTCGTTTTAGCCGGAATTCTTGATTGTTTTCCTGATAATTAAATCAATTTTTCGTTTTCCCGGCGAAAAAATCTGTTATTCTGAGTCAATGGCTTCGGATTCTTACAAGAATTGCTGTATTTATGCGGGTTTGCGGCCTTTCTCTGGCTGCCCATAGTTTTCTGACAATTGTGTTCCTGTTCTATAGCCACTCATTCCAGAAATTGTCAACACACCTCCCGATTTCATCTGCCGGAACCACAGAAAATTCTCTCCACTCCCTCGGGAAGAGAAAGCGGTACGCCGGCATCAGAAAACGGTCATCCAAAAGCACAACGACCCCGAGGTCCTCCTGCGTGCGGATGACACGCCCCGCCGCCTGCAGGACTTTGTTCATGCCCGGATATCGGTATGCGTAGTTATAGCCATTTTCACCGTTCGCGTCAAAATACTTCTTCAGCAGTTCTCTCTCCCCACAGATCTGGGGAACGCCGGTCCCGACAATCACAGCACCGATAAGGGAGTCATTCCGTAAATCAATGCCCTCCGAAAAAATGCCGCCCAGCACGCAGAAACCGATGAGCGTATGATCGTCAGAGCTTTCTTCGAACCGCGCGAGGAATTCCTTTCTTTTCTCCTCGCTCATACCGCTTTCCTGCCGGAGTAAAGTTACTCTCTTCGGATCGCAGAATTTCTTTTCGTAGATTTCCGCGACAGCGTTCAGGAACGCATAGGAAGGGAAGAAAACCATGTAATTTCCGTCTTTTCCCGATACAGAGGCTGCGATTGCCGAGGCGATCTTCTGATACATATCGTCCCCGCGGACCGAGTACCGGCTTGTCACATCGTCTGCAATGATGACAGCTCTTCTCTCCGGATCAAATACAGAATGCGCGTAGACCTCATAATCCTCCGGCTTCCCGCCGAGCAGTTGTTTATAGTATTGAATGGGAAGGAGCGTCGCCGAAAAGAGAATGGTCGATACTGCCCGGTCCATGCAGAATGACAGATTTGTCCCCGGATCCATGCAGGCAAGGTGCATTCTGAAGTCCTTCTCCCTGCTGTCCGCATAGATCCTGTAGTGATCATCAAAAAGGTCCGAGATCAGTTCGAAATGGGAAACATCAAAATAAAAGTTCAGAATCTGGTCCTGCAGCTCACGGGCCTGCTTCGAAGGCTTCCGTTTCCTTCTCCTCGCCTTCTTCCGCTCCCGCTCGAGATATTCCGTGAGAGTGGAAAACAGAATCCCCACTTCGGAAGAAAAAGCAAGGTATACCTCGCTGGAGAGCGAAAACTCACTGCAGAGAGTTTAGCGGCACACCGGTCGCACTCCTCCGCGATTGTCGGGAGTTTTGACGAGAGGAGATGCGACATCGCGTTCAGCTCCCGGAGCGAAAAGGCAGCGCTGTACATGTCGCGTCCGCGGTCCACGAGGTTATGGGCTTCATCGACAAGGAAAATGTAATTCTCCCGCGCGGCATCTTCAGCAAAAAAGCGGCGCAGATACGCATGCGGGTCAAAGACGTAATTGTAGTCACAGATGACGCAGTCCGCAAAGAGACTCATGTCAAGGCTCATCTCGAAGGGACAGACATTGTGCTTTTCGGCATATTCCTGGATCGTTGTCCGCGAAAAGTTGTCGGCTGTCGTGAGAAGGTCATAGATGGCTGCATTGATCCGGTCGAAGTGGCCCTTTGCGCGCGGGCAGGCATCCGGATTGCACTCCGGTCTGTCGAGCACACAGACTTTTTCCTTTGCCGTAAGGCATACATCCTTGAACTTCAGCCCCTTCGAGCGGCAGATTTCCAGCGTATCCTCTGCCACCCGGCTGCCGACCGATTTGGCGGTGAGGTAGAAAATCTTCTGTGCCTTGCCCTCACCCATCGCCTTGATTGACGGGAAGAGCGCCGCAATCGTTTTGCCGGTTCCGGTAGGTGCCTCGAGAAAAAGTTTCCGTCCGTGGACAATTGTGCGGTAGACATCCGCGGCCAGCTCTTTCTGCCCTTCGCGGTACGCAAACGGGAACGGAAGTGTCCGGATTGAATCGGTGCGCTGCGAAATCCAGTTCGACGTAAAGGCTGCCCATTTCCCATACTCCCGCATGAGATCATCGAACCATTCAGTAATCTGGTTCCGTTCGACACGTTCGTAAAAGTAATGAATGTCCTCGCTGTCGAGATTGACATACGTCATGCGCACATACATCCAGCCAAGGCCGTGCTCCTGCATGTACATATAGGCGTAGCAGCGCGCCTGCGCCAGATGGACGGCTTCCGGCTCGGTCATCTTCCCGAGATTCCGGTACGTCGTCTTGATCTCATCGACGAAGGTGCCCCGCTCGCCGTGCGGGTCATCCGGCAGTGTTCCGTGATAGATGCCATCCGCGCGGCCCTCCACCTTTACGCGCAGGTCCGGGTTGTCCGGGTAAGTGTAGATACACGAAAGCGAGACCTCCGGTTCATAGTCGGGGCCGGACGCCTTCTGGAGACGCCGGTGCATGCGGGATCCCTCGATCATCGCATCGTCCGGTGCCGCCGGTATTCGATTGTCAATATCGCCGCTGCGGAGGATGAACTCCACCAGTGAGCGGACCGAGACTGAAACAGCACTTACCATCGTCCAAGTACAAAGAAAGCCCCCGGTCAAGCCGGAGGCCTACACAATTCAAATTAAAGCAGCTGGATTCCGTTCTCCTCGCAGGCCTTCTCCACATCCTCCGGCCAGATTGAGCACTGAACCTCACCGATGTGCGCTTTGCGCAGGAAAAACATGCACAGGCGGGACTGCCCGATGCCACCGCCAATGCTGTAAGGAAGCTCCCCGTTGAGAATCGCCTTCTGGAATGGAAGCTTTGCTCTCTCCTCGCATCCGGCTTTCTTCAGCTGGGACATAAGAGACTTCTCGTCGACGCGGATTCCCATGCTCGAGAGCTCGAGCGCAATGTCCAGCACCGGATAATATACCAGAATGTCTGCATTCAGCTGCCAGTCATCGTAGTCCGGAGCTCTTCCGTCGTGCGGTTTCCCGTTTGAAAGAACATCGCCGATCTGCATGATGCAGACAGCGCCCTTTGCCTTTGCGATGAAATATTCTCTTTCCCTCGGTGTGCTGTCCGGGAACATTTCCTCCAGCTCCGACGTTGTCACGAAGAAAATGTCCTTCGGAAGAATCTCCTCGATATAGTCGTAGCAGATGGACATGTACTTCTCCGTCTTGCGGAGAACGCGATAGACATCGCGCACGACACTCTCGAGGTAATCGAGCGTGCGCTCATCTTTGTCGATGACCTTCTCCCAGTCCCACTGGTCGACGTAGATCGAGTGAATATTGTCGGTTTTCTCATCGCGGCGGATCGCACTCATATCTGTGTAAAGCCCTTCTCCGTGATGAAAACCGTACTTCTTCAGTGCATATCTCTTCCACTTGGCAAGAGACTGTACGACCTCTGCCGTACGTCCCGGCTGGTCTGCAATGTCAAAGGAGACCGGTCTCTCGACGCCGTTCAGATTATCATTGAGTCCAGATTCGGGAAGCACGAAAAGCGGTGCCGAAACCCGCTGCAGAACAAGGCGTTCAGCGAGAAGATCCTGAAAACAGTCCTTCACCGTCTTGATCGCAACCTGCGTCTCATGCAGACTCAGTGCTGATTCATACCCCTTCGGAATTATCAGATTATCCATGAATGATTACTCCCCGCCGCGATATTTAAATATTACAGGAATCCCCGGA
>ONGY01000020.1:0-19237 GCA_900317475.1 uncultured Lachnospiraceae bacterium
CCGGAATTCCTGTATCACGGAACCGGTGAAAAGTTTACGGCATCCATTGATAAACAGGGATTGATCCCGAAGTCGAGGCTGTATGTGCATCTGTCTCCGGATGAAGAGACTGCGGTCAAAGTAGGCAGACGCCATGGAAAGCCGGTAATTTATCTTGTCCGTGCCGGAAATATGAAGCGTGACGGATACGCGTTTTACCGCTCTGTGAATGGAGTCTGGCTCACGAAGGAGGTACCTGTAAAATATCTGCGAAAGAAGATCTGGACATAAAGCAGAAGTAGAGGGATGTTTCCGCCGGGCATTCTTCTGAGATTGACGGATTGATTTACGGTGTGGTGGACATGGCGGAGCAATATCATGTCAATCTCCCGGAATATCAGAAAATCGCAGAGGAGCTCAGGAAAAGAAACATTGCATGAACGGAGGCGGGAAGCAACCGGTGTCTGATACTGCAAAGGAGACATAGATACAAAGACTGAATCCGAAGACGAAAAAACGTATGGGAGGTAAGGATCATGGGAAAAATCAGAATTACCAGTTACGGTCATTCCTGTTTTAAAATCAGCACGGAATCGGGGGCGGTCATTCTGGATCCGTATGAAGACGGGAAGGTTCCGGGGCTTGTGCTGCCGGAAAATCTGGAGGCCGACGCAGTGTATTGCTCGCATCAGCACGCAGATCACAATGCGGCGCACCTGGTCCGTCTGAGCGGGAAGGGGGAACCATTTAAAGTATCTTTTCTCACGGTCCCGCATGATCATCACGGCGGCAGCAGGCGCGGAATGAACCGCATCACATTCCTGCAGGCGGAAGGAATCTGCATTGCGCATCTGGGAGACCTCGGAAGACTGCCCACGGACGAAGAATATGAAAGCCTTCGAAAAGCCGACATTGTCATGCTGCCCTGCGCCGGTTATTTCACGATTTCTTCAGAGGAGGCCTGGGAGGTTATTCAGCAGCTGAAAAAACCTTCTCTCAAAATTCTGATGCATTTCCGCGATGGAAAGAGAGGGTATGAGGTGCAGGAAGATATCCGCGATATCATGAAGGTCATTCCGGGAGTAAAGCGTCTGCCGGTGTCGGAGCTGGAAATCGATCCGGACCGGATTCCGCATTCCGTTGTCACGCTGGAGCCTGCCGTCTGATAGAAGAATTTTTTCCGGGATTCCGGGTCAGGATACTCATGTTGTCGGTTATTTCCGAAAAACACTGGTCAGGTTATTCCGAACGACCATGGGGTAATTGGGTTTATCATGAGCTCCGAAGTCCCACGCCTCTTCTGCTGCCGCCAGGATATTTCTCTGCCACGCAGAAGACGGATGAAGAAGTATGCAGGGTGTTTTCGGATTATCCAGGACAGGAGATTTATAATGGGATTATTGATCGCAGTCATTTATCTGATTTTCGTCAGTCTTGGACTTCCAGACTCTCTTCTGGGTTCGGGGTGGCCGGCGATGCAGGTAGATCTTAATGTACCCTCATCCTATGCGGGATATGTATCCATGACCATTTCGTTTATGACCATCATTTCGGCACTGATCAGTCCTCGTCTCATCCGGAAGGTTCACACGAAATGGATTGTGATTGTCTCGATTCTCCTGACGGTTCTCGGACTGTTCGGATTTTCATTCGTCAGCGCATACTGGATGTTCTTTATTTTTGCCGTTCCTTATGGTCTTGGCGCTGGTGCGATCGATGCTTCCATCAATAACTACGTGGCCAACAATTTTTCCGGTTCCGTGATGAACTTTCTTCATTGCTTCTACGGTGTAGGGGCGGTGATCAGTCCCATGATTATGGGTCTTGCGCTCCGGACGGCGAGGTGGAATGAAGGATACCGATGGACGGCCTGCATACAGCTGGGGATTCTCCTGGTCGTTGTGTTTTCTCTGCCGCTGTGGAAGAAGAATGAGAAGCAGGCGGATGAGGCCCTGGCTGAAAGCGCGGGGATCAGTGAAGCCATCCGTGTTCCCGGTGTACTTCCGACACTCTTTGCGTTCTTTTCCTACTGCTCAGGCGAGGCAACCTGCTTCCTGTGGACTTCCAGTTATTTTGCAGGGACAAAGCAGGGACTGAGTGATGAGAAAATCGCTTCTTTTGGATCGCTGATTTTCGGAGGATTGATGCTGGGCAGACTGATCTCCGGCTTTGTCTCCGACAAACTCGGCGACAAACGTCTTATCCGGATCGGCATAGTGACGGAGCTCATCGGAATCGGTATGATCATGATTCCTGCGCAGAATTATCTCCCCGCGGCAGTCGGATTCGTTGTGGCCGGCACGGGAATGGGGCCGATCTATCCTGCGATCCAGCATATGGCGCCGGCGAACTTTGGAAAGAAAAACAGTGCGGCTGTCATTGGCCTTCAGATGGCCTTCGCATACGTCGGAAGTACATTCATGCCGATGCTTTTCGGAAATCTGCAGCAGTGGATCGGGATATGGATCATGCCATATTATCTGCTGATTTTTGCCCTGCTCAATATCAGCCTGCTGGAGTTTTCCTACAGGGTCATTGGAAATGCGGCCGCAGCGGCACCACGGCATCCCTGGATGCGCTGAATAAATATTTCGGCATTGCGCAGATGCCGATTGCAGGGTCGACCTACTGGAACAATGTTCATGGCCTTTATGCAGACGAGGCACCGCTTTAACCAGCTTACGGGAAAGTCTCATTCGGACATGAGGAGGAAATAATTTATGAAAATCAGGACTGCATCCATATCGGATCTAAGCGCGGTCACAGAGGTGGAGGCGGAATGCTTTCCGCCGGCGGAAGCCGCCGGCCGTGCATCGATGGAACAGCGCCTCAAAACCTATCCGGATCATTTCTGGGTGCTGGAAGACGAAGGAAAGATCGTTGGGTTTGTAAATGGGATGGTCACGGACGAGATGCATCTGTCCGATGATATGTATGATGATGCGTCCATGCACGATGAAAACGGCGCCTGGCAGATGATCTTTGGCGTAGACACGGTTCCTGCTTACAGAAAGAGGGGCTGCGCGTCAAAACTCCTGACATACGTTATTGGTGAGGCAAAAAAACAGAACCGCAGAGGCCTGGTCCTTACCTGTAAAGATGCACTCGTCCAATTTTACGCAAAGTTCGGCTTTGTCGATGAGGGCATGTCAGAGTCCGTACACGGCGGAGTGCCGTGGCATGAAATGCGCCTGACGTTTATATTGAAGGGCATGGAACTTTGACCGGGCGGACTTTGAAGATCAATACGCAACACCGGTCAGCTGCTGCTGTTTTGCCTGAAACAGCCGGTTGTAAATCCAGATGAATCGTCCGACTCCGATCATTGCGGCGATGGTTCCGACACCGACTCCGACCGGATGACCGGCTGACAGCAGGCCAATGAGAAGCGTAGCCGTGACACAGCCGTGCAGCAGAGAAAGGCAATATGCGATCGAGATGATCGGCGTCACACCGAAGGCGGATTTCGTGTTCAGAATGATGCCGAGGGACAGAATGATCAGGCCGGAAAAGTAGAACACAGCGCGCAGAACTTTTTGCATATATGAAAAACCTCCAAATGGACAAATTATGTGCATCGGTTCAAGCCGGCATCAGATCATACGCAGACCGAGAACAATCATGCAGACATAAGCGATGGTCTTCGGCATCATGAGCGCGCCGACCGCAGGATATTTTTTGGCAAATATCGTAACAGGTATATAGCAGCCAAAACTGACAAGGATCGCTGCCGTCATGGCGCGTCCATAGGCTGTTCCGCTCATAAGGAAAAGAACAATCATACAGATGCCGGTTACAGCAAAGGGAAGATTGCGCGCCAGAGACCATTTTGCGCTGCCCTCATAATGATACCAATTGTTCTGCGGGAACAGGCAAAGGATGAGTCTCAGGACGGCCGATGCAGTCAGGATCACGGCAGCTGCCAGACTTCCCACACCATAAAGCTGTGTATAAATGACATAGAGAAGCAGATAAAACAGCGTCATTGTAATAGATGACACCTTGAGCCCGAGCCCCAGACGATATTCGGTTGAAGGCTCATTGCCTTTAATATATCTTCTGACACGCGGAATCAGATGAAACGCGTCACCGGCGCCGAGCAGCAGTGACAATAAACCATACAGGATAAGCACCGGGCGTCCGCCCGACAAAGCCAGCATCGCGATTCCGGCCGAAGCGTCAAACGTCAGATAACTGATATCAAAAATCGATTCAAAAACAGCCATAATCTGCTCTCCACACTCACTTACAGGTAAAAACAGTATACTCGATGCCTGCAAAGCATCCGATGTGATTTTACCGCCGATCGCATATTCTTTCATCGCATGGATGAGGCGGCGGATGAAATGATCTCCTTCTTCGCAGAGAAACTGTAAGCTGCAGTATCCATTCAAATCCGACACCCCCGCCGCAGCGCAAAGGGCCGCAGCCCGAAGGCCGGATCAGGCCTGGTCTGAGAAAAGAAACGAAGAGAGATATTTTCCTCCTCCGTCCGGAATGATGACGACGATGTTTTTGCCGGCAAAGATAGGTCTCTTTGAGAGCTCCATTGCCGCAGTCAGAGCCGCGGCGCCGGAGGTGCCGAAAAGAAGCCCTTCCTGTCTTGCGATAAGCAGTGCGGTGCGGTGGGCACTTTCTGCCGATACCTCCATGCACTCGTCATACAGATCATGATGAAGAAAAGAGGAGCAGGCTGCGTCCGGCCTGTCGTCAAAACGGAGTACGCCGTCGATGATTTTGCAGGAAGGATTCTCCTCGCTTCGGACAGAGCAGGGAGCGGGCTCGACTGCGGCGATGTGAATTTTCGGATTTTTCTTCCGGAGATAGGTCGACAGGCCGCAGAGTGTTCCGCCAGTGCCTGCCATCAGAACAAGGGCATCAACACATCCGTCGGTATCCTTCCAGATCTCCGGCCCGGTCGAGCGGATATGTGCCTGCGGATTGGCCGGGTTGGATGTCTGATCAAGAAAATGGAAGGAAGGCCCCATCGCCGTGCAGTAGCGGCGGATCTCTTCGAGAGTTGCCTCACGGAATGGATCAAAGGGGGCATCCGGATCGGCGGCTCCCGGAACATCGCGATAATCCAGAAGGCGGCAGCCGAGTGCACGGAGAATCGTTCTTCTCTCCGGAGTGACGCCGGATTCGAGAAATATTTCGCAGTGATATCCTCTGGGAATGGCCATGGAAGCCAGCGCAATCCCGGTATTGCCGCTTGTTTGTTCGACGATCGTATCCCCGGGTGAGAGCGTCCCGTCTGCCTCTGCAGCCTGAAGCATAGACAGAGCGGCGCGGTCTTTGATACTGCCGGCCGGATTAAGCCCCTCCAGCTTGCAGAGTAGATGACTTGTGAGGTGAAGCTGCTTTTCCACGCGCACAGGTTCGAAAAGAGGCGTGGATCCTACCAGATCTTCAATGGATGCGTATATTCTGTTCATATGCCCTGATTTCCATGTTTTCATGCATGGCTTTTATTTCTGTTATATCCATGCATACATTCTGTTTTTCCCCTGATTCCCGGGTAAGTTCTGATTTTTCCAATCAGCGCTTGCTTAATTACTACTAAACAGATATGATATATCGGTAATACGGCGATGTAAAGAACCGGTGCAGGTAAGAATCGGATTTTTCGAAGACATCTGCAGGATTTACGGAAGCCTAAGCCCCGGGACCGATGCCTTGGGACCAAAGCCCTGAGACCAGGGCTCAGGAAAATGGGAAGAGCGGCAATACTTCCGCCCGCATCAGCGCATCAGGCTGTCCGGGCAGGTGTCTGCAGGTATGGAAGAAAAGAAAGGATGGTTGGACGACATGGGAAGAGTGAGTCAGATTGACCCCGAGACCGCATCAGATGAAGTAAAGGAGGCCATCCGCAGTCATCTTGCGGAGGGACATGCACTGACGAATGAGAAGAAGACACTTCTTCACAATGTGGCAGCGTTCAAGGCTGTCGAGGAGGCATCCTACGATCTCGACGATGATCTGCAGCGCCTGATCGGGAAGCTTGACGCAGATCTGTTTGAGTACGCAATTTCTGTAACGAACGAATGCCTGGTGTGCACGACGTATTTCAGTAAGCTTCTCCGCGAGCAACATCACATCGACCCGAATGATTTCCATATGACACGGCGGGAAGAGCTTCTCATGAAATATGCGCAAAAACTTGCACATGAACCCAAAAACATCACGGACGAGGAATTTAATGAGCTCAAGGAAGACTTCCTGCTTCACGGCGGCAGAGACGGGAACCCGGTCGATGAGGAAAAAGCGGAGGAGATCATGGTCGTACTCACAGCCATGGGTGCGATGATGATTGCAAACAATACGGTCAATGATGCTCTGCGGGTAGATGTATAGATCGCAGGTGCGGGAAACTGCATCGCTGCCGGGCAAGACATTGGGCGAACAGAACCGGATAGTCGGACGGACTGACCATACAATCGTCAGAGCCAGACAAGATGATATTCAGCAAGGAGCTGGATTTCATTTTGTCTGGCTCTTATTTTTGCGCGGGGACTCCCGGACCGGCAGTGACGGAAACTGCAGGAAGACTTTTCCCTGTTGAGAGCAATCCGACCTGTGATATGCTTGTCAGAGAACAGGCGGTATGTGCAGAAGCCTGAATGAAGCCCGAACAGGAGGAGAGCATGAATATTTTTACGAAGATTTTATCTGTACTTGTGGCACTGGAGTTTCTGTATATCTTTTATCTGGAGACGATTGCAACGACTTCGGATAAAACATCGAATGTATTCGGGATGACAAAGGATGAACTCGGACAGAAAAATGTGAATGTTCTGTTCAAGAATCAGGGCGTCTATAATGGCCTTCTTTCTGTCCTTATTCTGCTGGCGGTATTTGTTTTTGCGAGCAAGGCTGCGGTCATCTGCCTGATGGCTTATATCGTGGCGGTCGCTCTTTATGGAAGCTTTACAAGCAACCCGAAAATTATTCTGATGCAGGGCGGATTGGCGATCCTCACCCTGATCTCCTGCATCTTCTGACCTGCACCGGTACTTACCCGGGAGTAGGCCGCAGAGGCGGCCGCGTAAAAACGGGCGGGCTTTCGACCTCTGCGGGGATGACCTATTCCGGGGAACGGTTTCGGAAGTATTTTGCGGACTTCGAAGCGGAGTACGGCATCCATGACATGTATTCTCAACAAGGGCGAAGCATACTGCCCGCAGGAAATCGCAGACCGGTCCGTGTGCATTGACAGTGATATCGGAGAAGTACTGCAGAAGCTGATTTAGAAAATCCATGCCTCTTTTCTTTTGCAGTGTAATTCTTAAGGAAAACAGTATGACGAAATTGTTTTTGCTCTATCTGCTTGTGATCAATGTGGCTGCCTTTGTTCTTTATGGCAATGACAAGAGAAGGGCAGTGAGGCATCAATGGCGTATTCCGGAGGCGGAACTGCTCCTGGCAGCGTTTCTCGGCGGGGGAGCAGGTGCATTCCTTGGGATGCACCTGTTTCATCACAAGACGAAAAAGTGGAAGTTTCGGATTCTTGTGCCGCTGAGCATTGTGATCTGGGTATTGGCAGCTGCTTTTCTTATTTATACAGGGCAGTACTATCATGCCGGCGAAACAGCGGAAAAGTATATAGAGAACGCGGATGATCTGCCGGCCGTCATGAATGATGCCGCGGTCACTGTCACAAAGGAAGATGATGGGTATTTCTTTGACGGACCGGGGAGTGATACGGCGGTCATTTTCTGCCCCGGTGCGAAAGTGCAGACGGAAGCGTACGCGCCGTTAATGTATCTGACGGCGCAGGAGGGCTATGATTGTTTCCTTTTGGATATGCCGTTTCATCTGGCTTTCTTTGGTATGAACAGGGCTGAAGAGGTAATGGAAGAGCATTCAGGCTATGATCATTGGTATATATCTGGACACTCTCTTGGCGGGGCAATGGCTGGCATTTATGCCTCGAAACATCTGGACGCGTTTGACGGTGTGATCTTTATGGCCGCATATCCGACGAAGAGTCTGAAGAAAGATGGGTTCAGAGCACTCAGTATATATGGTTCCAATGACGGTGTCCTGAATCAGGATCATTATCAGGAAAATCTTTCTCTGATGCCGGATGACTTCACGGAAGTTGTGATTGACGGCGGCAATCACAGTCAGTTTGGCGACTATGGAAGGCAGGCCGGTGACGGCAAAGCATCCATCCGTGAAGAGAAACAGTGGACAGAGGCAGCGGAGGCTGTGAAGCAGTTTCTTCAGTGATACGCAGATCATGAGGAAAGACACTTCTGGGGTTCGTAAACAAAAGGAGAGGGATAATTCATGGCGCTGCGCTGAGCTGCCGGACGCAGACGATACAAGATAAGAATGTTGCCGGGACAACATATTATGCACCGAATCTGTTCTACACTGAACATGTCAGAAGAACGGAGAGGAGAAGTGATATGGGAACAACAGAAGCTGCAGGAAGAGTATTTCAGATAGGCAGGGAAAATCCATGGGTGCCGGGCTGTACAATCTCCGAGACAGTGTCTGCGAAGAATGCGCAGGTTCCGGTCATCCATTTCTCTCTGGCACCCCATACCAGCATCAGCAGGGAAATTTACAGCACCCCGAAATTCTGGATCGTGTCCCTCGGAAACGGAGAGGCCGAAGAGGAGGGCAGGAGCACCTTCCTCACGAAGGGGGATCTGTATACGGTCCCGACGGAAGTTCCGGTTGGGGTCCGGACAAAAGAGGACGGCCTTGTCTACACAGAAGTGATATTCGGAAAGGAGACCAAAATGAACGAAATTCTCAGGAGCGGAGAGGTTTTTGCGCTGAAGGACCTGGTACCTTATCAGGATGGAAAGATTGTAAACATGGACCTTGTTCACAATGAGCATGGAAAGCTGGCATTGATGAGTTTTTCAGCCGGAACGGAACTGCCGGAGCATGCAGCTCCCGGCGATGCCCTGATTTTTGCGCTCGACGGCGAAGGGATCATCGGCTATGAGGGGAAAGAGTACAGGATTCATGCCGGCGAGAATTTTCGTTTTGACAAGGGCGGCCGTCACTTCGTAAAGGCCTCATCAAACTTTAAGATGGCACTTCTACTCACAGTTTGATATACTTTACATGCAGGATATGTTCTTTCCATCAGCGCTGAAAAGATTCAGCGGATTGGTTCGAAAGCAACGCATGAAAAGGAGGTAGTTTGATATGCGCACATATGAAGATCCGATAGCAAAGGTGTATGCCCGTCAGGTGCTGGATTCCAGAGGAAACCCCACTGTCGAGTGTGAAGTGGAAACCGAGTCCGGAGCCTATGGCAGTGCAATTGTTCCTTCCGGTGCTTCCACCGGAGAGAGAGAAGCTCTGGAGCTCCGCGACGGTGACAAGAAAGTGTATCAGGGCAAAGGTGTTCTGAAGGCTGTTGCCAATGTCAATGAGAAGATCGCCCCGGCTGTTGTCGGCAAAAATGTTTTTGACCAGGCCGGCATCGATAAGGTCATGCTTGACCTCGACGGCACCGAGTTCAAGTCAAATCTCGGCGCAAATGCAACGCTGGCTGTCTCACTTGCAGCAGCGAAGGCGGCTGCAGACTCTGCAGGCCTTCCGCTTTACAAGTATCTCGGAGGGCCGAACGGAAAGGTTCTTCCTGTTCCGATGATGAATGTTCTGAACGGCGGCAAGCACGCGGACTCCTCCGCAGACTGCCAGGAATACATGATCATGCCTGTCGGCGCATCAAGCATTCACGAGGCGGTCCGCATGGGCTCTGAGGTATTCCACACCCTGAAGAAGGTCCTTCAGAAGTACGGCTACAACACCGCGGTCGGCGATGAAGGCGGGTATGCACCTTCCTGTGTGCCGGGCGGAAATGGCCCGCTGGAAACTCTCGGCAACGAGGGACCTCTGGAGTTGATGCTTGAGGCGGTGAAGGATGCCGGATATGAGCCCGGGAAGGATATCGCATTCGCAATGGACGCCGCTTCCTCCGAGTTCTACGATGAAGACAAGAAGCGCTATATTCTGAAGCGCTCCGGCGAGGGCGAGAAGACCTCGGATGAGATGATTGAGCTCTATGCAAAGTGGGTGGATAAATATCCGCTGATTTCTCTCGAGGATGGCCTGGCTGAGAATGACTGGGATGGCTGGGTCCGGCTGACAAAGCGTCTCGGCGATAAAATTCAGCTCGTCGGCGATGATCTGTTCGTCACGAACACCACATTTATCCGCAAGGGTATTGAGCTGGGTGCTGCAAATGCGGTTCTGATCAAGGTGAACCAGATCGGCACGCTGACGGAAACATTTGATGCCATCGAAATGGCGAAAGAAGCCGGCTACACTGCAATAGTCTCCCATCGCTCGGGCGAGTCTGAGGATACCACGATTGCGGATCTTGTCGTTGCCACCAACGCAGGCCAGATCAAGACTGGTTCCATGAGCCGCACCGACCGTATCGCAAAGTACAATCAGCTGATGCGCATTGAGGAGGATCTCGGACCGGCTGCACAGTATAAGGGCAGGAAAGCCTTCTACAACGTCAGGGCACTGCAGGCTTAATCGAAACAGATCGATTATCGAAATCAAAATATTGAGAAAGTAAAGAAATGCTCTTCGGGCAGACAGTTGTCTGCCCCGAGAGCATCAATGATTGACAGCAGTATGAGAAAAATCATCCCGAAAAAGCCAAATGACTGTTCATGTTGACCATTGAGTTTTCTTGTATCGTCGTATACAATAATGCAAAACTTAAATAACTTCAGGCAATGGGGCCTGCGCCAAGGTAACTTGACGCGGGCTTTTTTGTCGTCTGCAGGAACATTTCAGTTCTTTCCGGGCTTCACAAAGGATCAGAACACAGCGGATCAGGAAGAATTGTCATTGCGGACGATGAAAAAGGCACGGATCAAAACCATCAGCGCCTTCATGGCCTGAACGAGCATTAGAAAGGCCAGGAATGAAGAGCTATATAATTAAGAAGGTTTTGGTCGGACTTCTCCTGATATTCACGGTTTCTTTTCTGGTGTTCTGCCTGCTGTATGCAATGCCCGGAGATCCGGTTGATCTTGCAATCGACAGCAAGGTTTCCGCAGAGCAGCGCGCCAGAATAGCCCATGAACTCGGGTATGATCAGCCGTTTCTTGTTCAGTACAAGAACTGGCTCGTCGGCATTTTCCATCTGAATTTCGGAACTTCCACCCGCTACCACGTGAAGGTATGGGAGCTGATGCGGGACCGTATCCCGTACAGCATCCGTCTGTGCGGAATTTCACTTCTCCTGGAGATGGTTCTCGCACTGCCGATCGGCCTTTACTGCGCTATTCACAAGGGAAATCTCTTCGACCGCTTTGTCGTCAATTCTTCTCTTGTTTTCGCGGCAATCCCCTCGTTCTGGCTCGGCACACTTCTTATTGTAATCTTCGCGGTCCGGCTGCAAATACTGCCGATCAGCGGATATGAAACGCCGGCGCATTACGTGCTCCCTGTCATCACCATCACGCTTTCAAGTCTCGGCTCCACGATCCGTATCACGAAAGCAGAAGTTCTGGAGGTGCTGCACGAGAAGTTCGTGACGACGGCATACGCCAAGGGCCTTCCGCGCAGAACGGTCATGTTCCGCCATGTCCTCCGCAACTCTCTGGTTGTTGTGGTCACGCTTCTGTTCATGTCTCTGCCGTGGATGATCACCGGTGCTGTCATAACCGAGCGTGTCTTCGGCCTTCCCGGAATGGGAGCGCTGCTTCTGAATTCCATTACGGTGCAGGATATTCCGGTCGTGCAGGCGGTTCTGCTGCTAATCGCTATTCTGACGGTTCTCTGTAATCTGGCGAGCGACATCCTTACCGGTATTCTGGATCCCAGAATCCGTGTTTCGCTGAGCGGAGGTGAGAACTGATGAAGAAAAAAAGTTACCGTCGTTATTCTGCGCGGTCCGAGAGCCTTCGGATGTGCCTTCACAATGTCGACTTCATGGTTGGCCTGATCATGATCATCAGTGTCATTCTGATCGCAGTTTTCGCGCCGCAGATTGCACACTACAGCTATTCCAAGCAGGGCGCGGGCCCGCGTCTGACAGCGCCGTGCGCCGAGTATCCGTTCGGCACGGACGAACTGGGACGTGATGTTTTTTCGAAGACGATCTACGGAACGAGAATTGCACTCTGGGTCGCAGCGCTGGGCGCCTCGATTCAGCTTATCCTCGGCGTCACCATCGGCCTTGTCTGCGGCTACTACGGGAAATGGGTTGATCACGTTTTCTCGTTCATCACCGATCTTACCTGGTGTATCCCCGGCACGATTCTTGCACTTGCCGTCGTCACCATCCTCGGCAAAGGCCTTACAAACGTTGTCATTGCCATCTCCATCGTGAGCTGGGCGAGCTTCGCCCGCCCGATCCGCGCCAAAACAATGTCCCTCCGGAACATGGCTTTTGTCGAAACGGGCAAGGCATACGGCGAGAACGGCTTCTCTTTGATGTTCCGCTATATTCTTCCGAACATCATTCCGTCCATCATCGTCATGACGTCCATGACTCTTCCGGAGACCATTCTCTCCACGACGACACTTTCCTTCCTGGGACTTGGCTCCAAATCCCCGTCTCCGGACTGGGGCCTTGCACTCTCGAAAGGCATGGAGTACATCACGAGGGCTCCCTGGCTCAGTATTTTCCCCGGCATTGCACTGGTTTACACAACGATCGGGTTCAACCTGCTGGGTGAAGGACTGCGCGACGTGCTGGATCCGCAGATGCGCTCTCGCTGACAGGAGGTTTGTGATGCAGGAATTAAAGTCAAAACCGGAATCAAAGCCGGCTGCAAGTGAATATGCCACGGAACCGGAGGGCGAAGCGTCTGCCGCCGGGACAAAAAACGATGAACTCTTAAAGCTCGAGAACCTGTCCATCAACTACAAGGTGCATGACGGATATCTCTCGGCCGTCAATCATGTCAATATGACGATCCGCAAAGGAGAAATCTTTGCCGTTGTCGGTGAATCCGGCTGCGGAAAGTCAACGGTTGCCCACAGCATTCTTCGTCTTCTTCCGGACAAGGACACGAAAATCACCGGAAAAATTCTGTTCAAGGGACAGGATCTTTCGACTTTCAATGAGAAACAGATCGAGAAGGTGCGCGGACGTCAGATCGGAATGATCTTTCAGAATCCGCTTGATTCTCTGAATCCGGTCTACCGCGTCGGTACGCAGGTAGAAGAGGCTATTCTGCTCGACAATCCGGATAAGGCGGCGGCGAAGAAAAAGACAGTGTCGCTGTTCCGCGATGTTCGTCTTCCGGATGCCGAGCTTCGCGCAGAGAGCTATCCGCACGAACTTTCCGGCGGCATGCGTCAACGTGTCATGATTGCGATGATGCTCTCGAGAACACCGGAACTTCTGATCGCCGATGAGCCGACGACAGCGCTCGATGTTACGATCGAGGCGCAGATTCTGGATATCCTGAAGCGTCTTAAGAACACATACGGCACCTCGATCATGCTGATCACGCATAATTTCGGTCTTGTCGCGGAGATCGCGGACAGGATCGGCGTCATGTATGCAGGCGAAATGGTGGAGACCGGCGATGTCTTTGAGATTTTCAGAAATCCGAGGCATCCGTACACAAAGCTGCTGATGCAGGCACTGCCGCGCCGCTCGAAGAAGGAAGGCCGTCTTAAGACCATTGACGGCATGGTTCCCCGCATCACGGACGACAAGCCATGCTGCCGTTTTGCAAACCGCTGCCCGTCAGCCTCGGAGCGCTGCTTTAAGGAAAGCCCGGCGGCTGTTGATTTCGGAAACGGACACATCTGCAGATGTTTTGAGGCAGAGGGTGCAGAAAGCGTGAAAGTAAATGGATGAAGAAGTAATGCTTGAGCTGAGGGGGCTGTGCAAATATTTCCATACACCGGGCGGCATGTTCTCCTCAGACAGAAAGCCGATCCGGGCGGTCGACGGCGTCTCCTTCAAGGTTCACCGCGGCGAAATTGTCGGTCTCGTGGGGGAATCGGGCAGCGGCAAAACCACACTCGCCCGCGTTGTTCTCGGCCTTACGGAGATGACGGCCGGCGATGTCATTATCGATGGAATTGATCTGGGAAAAGCAACCAGACAGGACATGAAGAAGCTGCACAGCGAAGTGGCAGTTGTTTTCCAGGACCCGGCATCAAACCTCAATCCGCGGCAGACGGTGGAGAGCTCCATCATGCGGCCGATGATCCTTCACAAGGTTCCGAAGGAAGAGGCCAGAAAGCGCGCCGGCGAGGTTATGGATATGGTCAAAATGGACCGCCAGTACCTCGAAAGCTATCCGCATCAGCTTTCCGGCGGCCAGCTTCAGCGTATTTCCATCGCACGTGCGCTCGCACTTCAGCCCAAACTCATGATTCTCGATGAGCCTACGAGTGCGCTGGATGTTTCTGTCCAGGCGCAGATTCTGAATCTGCTTCTTGACCTGCAGGATTCGCTTCATCTTACGTATCTCGTCATCACGCATGACCTCAATGTCATCCGTTACATCAGCGACCGGATTGCCGTGATGTATCTTGGAAAGCTGGTTGAATTCGGGCCGGCGGAGGAGATCGCCGTAAATCCCGCTCATCCTTATACGAAGAGTCTGATGGATTCGGCGCCGATCCTTGACCCCGAACTCCGCGGCAGGGAGAAGAAGCTTCTCACCGGTGACCCGGGAAGCCTTGTGAAGATCGGAAAAGGGTGCCGCTTCTGCGACCGTTGCGATTTCTGCGAGGATCACTGCCGGAAGGAAGAACCGAAGGAGACGGATTTTGGCGACGGACGAATCGTATTCTGCCATCATCCGCTGATCGATGTAAGCGCACCGGCCGGGACAAAGGATGTAGCGGTCTGAGAGAAACAGTAAGGGGAGACGGCCGTCTGCCGAAACGGGACGGTTGTCTGCAGGACCGGGATGCCCTGCGTGCTTTGCCGCTGAAGAAGCATCAGTAAAACAGTCGAATCCGGAAAAGCCTGCAATGTGCCGGACTTTCCGCTCGAATATTAAGTTCAAAAGGAGGATTTATTATGAACAAGTGTCTGCGATGGACAATTGGATGTACCCTCGCCATTACGATGGCGGCGGGACTGGCTGGATGCGGCTCCTCAGCCGGATCCGGGAGCAGTAACGTCGTGGATGCTGAGTGGTATGGCATTGACTCCTATCAGCTGGACAGTTCCGCAACCCTGCAGCAATGCGTTGGTGAGAGCCTTTTCGAGTGGGATACGGAGAAGAACGACATCACTGACGGCGTCTGCACAGACTGGAAGGTCAGTGATGACGGCAAAACGGTCACCTTCAATGTCCCCGAGGGTATGTACTATTCCACCGGCGAAGAAGTAGAGCCGGAGGACGTGGTTGCTTCCATCCAGCATGGTCAGGAAGTAAGCCCTTATTCCGATGCATATGCGAACATCGAGTCGATGGATGTGGACGGCCGTCAGGTTACACTGCATCTGACCGGATACCGTTCAGACATGCTGTACGCTTTCTGCGCCGACTTCATGACGGTCATCGACAAGGATGAGCTCGATTCCATGAGCAATGATGAACTGATGTGGGGCTGCCATCCATACGGAATGTATTCGGTGGAACAGTATGTCTCCGGCTCCGAGGTGAAACTTACCCGCAATGACGGTTATGTGACACACTGCCCGAAATTTGAGAATCAGGGACCGGCACACTTCAAGAATATCGATGTCACCTTTAACGTTGAGGAATTCACGGCAGTTGAATCGCTGAAGAGCGGCGATGTCGACTTCATAGCTACGAGCCTCAGCCAGGATAGTGTGAAGGACCTTTCCGATGAGTCGAATGTCTCTGTCGTGGAAGCTTCCTACCCGGAGATCGATTATATCGAGCTGCAGACCGACAAGGGACCGATGGCTGATAAGGACGTCCGTCTTGGTATCTGCCTGCTGATTGACCGTCAGGCACTCTGCGATATGTCGGATGGACAGGCAGTTCCTGCTTACTCTATGATTTTCGACACCATGCAGAACTTCAGCCAGGACGCAAAGGATTACTTCATGCAGAATTACGCAGATGATCCGGACCGCGGCATTCAGCTGATTGAAGGCGCAGGGTATACCAAGAACAGTGACGGTTATTATGAGAAGGACGGAAACGTACTTTCTCTGGAGCTGTATGCGGATTCCGGCGACCTTTCCTCTCTGATGGCAGAAGGTCTTCAGGGACAGCTTGATGAATACGGCGTGCAGGTCAATTTCAACCCCATCGACTGGAACTACGTCCACGAGCAGGCCAAGAACGACGACTATGATATGGCGCGCCAGAGTCTTGGCTGGGCTGAACCGATCCTGATCTTCAATGCATGCTATCATGATCCGACGGCTCCGACTCCGACCGATGAGTATTATGCAAAGGTCGACGATATTGCAGCGACCGTTGATTCGGATGAGCGCACACAGAAGATCGGCGATCTGCAGAAGGAAATGTATGACAATCTGGACAACATTCCTTTCTATTCTCCGATCTCCTACATTGCCTATAACAAGGATCTTCAGGGTGTCAACATCCAGTCCGACGGTTCGTGGTCATGGAATGATGTTACGTGGTAAAACCAGATCATACAGGTGTGAGCCGTGATCGTGCAGGACGTACCCTGAGTGTTTGAATGGAATTTCACAATTCCTGAAATGCCCAGTCTTTGCGGGCCGGCGAAACCTCATCGCCGGTCCGTTTTTTTCGGTTTCAGGCGAAGAATGGCAAAAAATGGCCGGGACAGACCGCCTGAAAAACAGAAAAAACAAACCCACATCGGCAATGCATATATTCTTCTCATCAACGCCGTGCCGGCGGCCGTATACTATCTTGCCATTCAGCTTTATCTGTCCAGTGCTTTCCATTCCGGAGAAGTCTTTGACGGCAGAGGACTTTGCGGCGATAATATGCCATAGAATATTTGTATTCACTGATACAGAAGGGAGAGAAACTCGTTGAAATATATCGATATGCACTGTGATACGATCCGCGAGGTCTGGAAATCAAGGCTTCGCGGCGATAAGGATTCTCTTCGTGAGAACAATCATATGATTGATCTTCTCCGCATGAAAGACGGAGACTGTCTGTGCCAGAACCTCGGAATCTTCATCAATCTCCATGAACCGCTTCATTACAGCGGCCGCGACGATACGGAAGAGGGAAGACGCGAGGCGGAGCAGGGACTTTTCATGGACCCCTGGGAGCAGGAGCAGGCGATCGCGCAGGTATTTCTCGATGAAGTATCGAAAAACAGCGATCTTGTCGGACTCGCCCGCAGCGGCAGTGAGATCCGCAAAAACCTGTCCGATGGGAAGATGTCGGTCATGATGACGATTGAGGACGGCGGCTGCTGCAAAGGAAGCATCGAGCATCTTCATACAATGTATGAACAGGGCGCGCGCATGATGACGCTCACCTGGAATTTTGAGAATGAGCTCGGATATCCGAACTACCCGGACGGAGACCATTATTTCGAATTCCCACATTACAGATGCGCTTCTGCAAGTGATTCCGGATGCGGCGAGGGTGCGGAACAGGGCGGACTTGTCCCCGAGGCCGGCACATGGTATGGTGACGGTACGAAAGGCTTAAAGCAGCGCGGCTTTGAATTCCTCGAAGAAATGCAGAGAATCGGCATGATCGTCGATGTGTCCCATCTCTCGGATGCAGGTTTCTACGACGTGTGCAGAACCGTGAAGGGACCGTTCGTCGCAAGCCACTCCAATGCGCGGTCGCTGTGCGGCTGCGGCAGAGACCTTACCGATGACATGCTCCGGAAGATCGCCGAACACGGCGGCGTGACCGGCCTTAACATGGAAGCAGAATTCCTCGTCCCGGATCATCATGCGAAAAGGACGGCCGAGGCAGTTGCACGCCATGCAAGGCACATCGCGGACGCCGCGGGAGTCGATGTCCTTGGTTTTGGAACGGATTTTGACGGAATATCCTGCTGCGACGGCGATGAATTCGGGGAGCCGGGCGCCAGAACGGAAGAACTGCTGATCGATGCATTCAGGAAGCAGGGCTTTTCGATGGACGAGATCGAGAAGATTTTCTATAAGAACGTACTGCGCGTATATGATGAGATACTCGGATAAACGCGCATTCTGCGCATAAGCCGCGCCGAATACGGGTGCAGGATGCCCTTCTGCGGCCGGACGGATAACAGCGGCCTTTAGCTGCATGTGAAACGGCAGGCAGTTACGAATTTATTAATCCAAGTGCACCGGCATCCGGCGCACAGACATCTCAGGAGAAGACATGAACAAATTCCATTTTGAAGACTTTCAGTATGAAAACCTCCCGCTCCCGGACGATGTGGAGCAGGCAAAACAGGCAGGGTTCTTTGACGATGCACAGAAGCTGATCGACATCTGGATGTCAAAACCCGGTACAAGCCGTGCGATGGTACAGAGACTGCGGCTCGAGAAGAGCATTCTGGATGTCCTCCCGGACAGCTATCCGTATGATCACGAAGGTGCGCTCCGGCGCGTGCATGAAGTCATGCCGGCAGTCACAGAGGAGAATTTCGACAAACTTGTCGATCTCGGCCGGGTCGACTGGATTTATGTAAACGGCGCAAAGCATTACATCGGAAGTGTCGGCGGAACGCTCGAAAATGAGCTTGAAGAAGGGCGGATTACCAAGGACGGCACCTGGCTCGGCACAGAGAATGCCGAGTCGGTGAAAGGGCAGCCGATGAACCGCTGCCGGCTTTCCGTGTGCGATATGCAGAAGAACGGCAGTGACAGCTGGCGCTTTACGGTCCGTGTCACAATGAAGATAGCAGACAGTGCATTCCGCCCGGGAAAAGTGAAGGTCTATCTCCCGTTTGTCTGCGCCTGCGACTACGTAACTGATATCGAACTGCTCGGGGCAAAGGCCGGCGGGAAAGAAGCAAGACCTGTGGATCAAAAAGAGATCAGAGCCATTCTCGGTGGAAGCGGCCAAAGCGCAGCTGAAGCAAAGAAAGACCTCTCGGATGGTCCTGTTTATTATCTTGCGCCGGAGGATGCAAAGCAGCGCACGATTCTCTTCGTCGAGGATATAAAGGAAAATCATCCGTTCGAGGTTACCTTCGCGTATACTGCAACCGCCGTTTACCACGATCTCTGGAGCGCGGAGGCTGTGGAGAAGAACCGCGCGGCGATGGAGGCTGCATCCAAAGGACAGGACGTGCAGTGCCCTGAGAAGGTCCCCGGGACGATCCTTCCGCCCCCGACGGAGGAAGATGTCTCCGAGCATCTGCCGGAAGCCGTTTTCTCGCCGTTCATGAAAGCGCTCGCTGC
>ONGY01000020.1:19242-20105 GCA_900317475.1 uncultured Lachnospiraceae bacterium
AGGATACAGCACGCCGCTTGAGAAGGCGCGCGCTGTTTACGACTACATCACGAAGAACGTGCTCTATGCCTATGTGCGCAGTTACATCGGAATCGAGAGTCCGGGAGAATACTGCGCGAAGAACCTCAAGGGAGACTGCGGACTGCAGGCGCTGATGTTCATCACACTCTGCCGGATCGCAGGAATTCCGGCGCGGTGGCAGTCCGGCAACAATACCCGCGGTGATAATGCCGGAGCACATGACTGGGCCTACTTCTATATCGAGCCGTTCGGATGGCTCGGCTGCGATCCGTCCTACGGCGGAGGCGCATACGGCATGGGAGACGAGATCAAGAGACGTCACTATTTCGGAAATCTCGATCCGTTCCGCCTGCCCAGCAACAGCGCATTTGAAAGGAATTTTGACCCGCCGATGACCTATGTCCGGCAGGATCCGACCGACAACCAGAGTGGAGAGGCCGAATACGCGGCAGAGGACGGCCGTGAAGGCAGAAGCCTCGGTGAGGAAGAAACTATCACGAGCCGCGTGATCGTGACGGCGGAGCATCGGATGGCCTGAATTTTGCCGGCAGCTGCCGTCCATCCATATTTTATTTCGTGTTCTCTATTCCGTTGTTATACCGAAAAGCGCAGTTCGAGAGTGAATAACCTGGCTGCGCTTTTTTTGCGCTCCGGTGCCTTCCGCCGGGGTGATGGATTCGCTTCCGCCGGCAGACCCGGACGCAGCTTCCGGATTCTTGACAGAAGGTTCGCACTGAATGGGGAGATGAATCAGTACACAGCTGTACCGCAAAGGGGGTAATGACAGCAGTGTTCCAGTCTGGGGGATGCTGCTTACATTATCCTGATATAATCAGGGAAAA
>ONGY01000124.1 GCA_900317475.1 uncultured Lachnospiraceae bacterium
GCGTTCTGTGTATCCAAACAGAATCCTTTAGAATAATTTGGAATTGAGTTACAGTAATCATCAGTGGGAATCAATCCGCCCGGCAGGTTCAGATCTGAACAAAATACAGGAGCCAGACTTGATTTGCAGGGTACCGCGTGTACAGGGAGGGAATATGCAGAAGTTCGACTATACTACGATGCTTGAAAGACATGGAAAAGACTCTATGGCGGTTGACGCCATCGGAACAGGAAATGCACCCGGTGCGCCAAAGCCGGGTTTTGATGCGATTCCGATGTGGGTTGCAGACATGAATATCGCGACGGCTCCGTCCATTCAGGAGGAAATCATCGAGCGCGCAAAACACCCTGCGTTTGGTTATTTCAACCCATCCGACGAGTATTACAATGCGATCATAGGCTGGCACCGCACCCGGAAAGGTGTCACCGATCTCACCAAAGAATACATCGGATACGAAAACGGTGTGCTCGGAGGTGTTATCAGTACGCTGAATGTGCTCTGTTCGCGCGGCGACAATGTGCTCCTGCACAGCCCGACCTATATCGGTTTTACGCATGTCATTAAAAACAATGGCTACAACATTGTCCACAGTCCGCTGATTCATGATGAAAATGGCGTCTGGCGCATGGATTTCGAAGATATGGAAAAGAAGATCGTCGATCATCACATCCATGCGGCGGTTTTCTGCAACCCGCACAACCCCTGCGGGCGTGTCTGGGAGCCTTGGGAGATCGAGAAGGCGATGGAAATTTTCGAGCGTCATCAGGTGTGGGTTATTTCAGACGAAATCTGGTCGGACCTTCTCCTGAACGGAAATAAGTACATGCCGACCCAGTCCGCCTGCGCGTATGCACATGACCACACTGCGGCCTTCTATGCTCCTTCGAAGACGTTCAATCTGGCAGGGCTTGTTGGCAGTTATCACGTAATTTACAATGAGTGGCTCCGTGACCGAGAGGCAAAGGAGGCTTCGCTCAGTCCATACAACGAGATGAATGTGCTCTCGATGCACGGTCTCATCGGCGCTTACAGCGAAACCGGCGCGGAATGGCTCGACGGACTTCTCGGGGTCCTCAGTGATAACGCGAATTACGCCTGCGGCTTCATCGCGAAACACTTCCAGGGCGTCGAGGCCGCGAAGCCACAGGGCACTTATATGCTCTTTCTGCACTGCGAGGGCTGGCTCAAGGCACACGCTAAAACTCTTGCGGAACTGGAGAAAGCGGGCACGGATGTAGGTGTCGCATGGCAGGACGGGAATGCATTTGGTGATCCATACGGAATCCGCATGAACCTTGCTCTGCCGCACGCAAAAGTCATCGAGGCATTTGACAGGCTTGACCGATACGTTTTTAACGCGTAAAGAGGGTTGAGTGACATGCCAGACAAAACAATCTGATTCATTAGGGATGTAGGTGCGGAAATCTCATTGGCAGTAAAGGATTCATCAGGAATGTAGGTGCTGAAATTTCATTGGCGGTAAAGGGTTGAATAACATGCCTTCGCAGGGAAGGATACGATACATTCAACGGGGGAAGGGATAGAAAATGCCGGAAAAACTCAGTTATAAAACACTGGAATCGATCGATTACACAGGTTATCTGAAGAAAAGTGCACCGGTGAAGGCGCTTCAGATTGGGGAAGGGAATTTTCTCCGCGCGTTCGTCGATTACTTTTTCGACTGTGCCAATGAACGGGCAGACTGGAACGGCAAAATTGCGCTCGTCACGCCGACGGCGCACGGCAGGGCCGGTGTGTTCAATGAGCAGGACTGTCTTTATACCCTGTATCTTCGAGGAAATGAGAATGGGCAGGCTGTGAGCCGGAAGCGCATCATTTCGGTCGCGGATGCCTGCTACAATCCGTATGTTCCGGAGGACTGGAAGAAAATCAAGGAAATTGCCGTATCGGATGATCTTGAATACATGATCTCCAATACGACGGAAGCCGGCATCACGTATGATCCTTCCTGCCTGCCGGACGACGAACCGCCGGCGTCGTTTCCGGCAAAAGTGGCAGTTCTTCTCCACGAACGCTTCCTCGCTCATAAACCGGGGATCGTCTTCCTTTCCTGCGAACTTATTGATGATAACGGAAAAGAACTCCGGAACGATGTCCTGCAGCATGCACGCGACTGGAGTTTGTTTTTGGTGTCTGGTATATTGAGGGACCGAAGGAACTGGAGGAGAAGCTGCCTTTCAGGAAAGCGGGGCTGAATGTCACGGTCGTTCCGGATGTGGCGCCGTATAAAAAGCGCAAGGTCCGCATCCTCAACGGCGCGCACACGGGCTTCGTCCTCGGCGCATACCTCGCGGGTTTTGACATTGTCCGCGACTGCATGCACGACGAGGCCATACATACGTTCATGAACAGAATGCTTTACGATGAGGTCATTCCGATTCTGCCGCTGGACCGCGATGACTGCGAGAAATTTGCCGCCTCCGTGACGGACCGCTTCAGCAATCCGTTCATCGACCACCAGCTTTTATCCATTTCCCTCAATTCCACCGCGAAGTGGAAGGCCAGAAATCTGCCGTCGCTTCTTGAGTATACGGCAAAATTCGGGAAGCTCCCGAAGGCTCTATGCATGGGATTTGCCTTTTATATTGCTTTTTACTCGACGGGACTGCTGCGCCGTGAGGAGGGCGGACTCGTCGCATATCGGGCCGGACAGGGAAATGAATATGTGATCCATGACGACGACCGGGTTCTTGACTTCTACTGGGATCACAGAGATTCAGACGATCAGAATCTCGTGCGGGATGTACTTTCGAATGAAAACATGTGGGATCAGGATCTGACAAAGGCCGACGGACTCATGGAGACCGTTCTTGAGGATCTCGGGATCATCCGTCGGGATGGCGCAGAAGCAGCATTCAGGGAGTGTTTCTCATGAAACTCATCAGGATCAATCCGTCCGATAATGTCGCGGTTGCACTGGAAGATATCGAGGCCGGTGAACCCGTGGAACTGGCAGCACCGGGGAGTACCGCAGCTGGCGAAGGCACAGGGGGTGTCGCTCTGGAACGCATCCCGCGCGGGCACAAGATCGCACTCACGGACATTGCCGCCGGCGGGCCCATCATTAAATATGGCTGCGCCATCGCATCAGCCACAATGGATATTAAGAAAGGCTCATGGGTTCACACGCATAATGCGGCAACGCGCCTCTCGGAATCCGCGGAATATGAATATCACCATGTGATTTACCCCGCACCGGAGATGGAACCGGATCTCCCGAAAACCTTTTCCGGATACCGCCGGCCGGACGGCCGCGTCGGTATCCGCAATGAACTTTGGATTATTCCTATCGTAGGCTGTGTGAACGACATTGCGAAGAACCTGGTGGAAAGAAACCTTGCGCTTGCAGACATCCCGGGAATCGACGGCATTCATTACTGGCCGCATCCTTATGGCTGTTCACAGCTCGGAGACGACCTGAAAGCAACGGCGAAACTCCTTGCAGCACTTGCGCATCATCCGAACGCGGGCGGTGTTCTGTGTCTTTCACTGGGGTGCGAAAATCTGACACCGGAAAAATTCAGAGAGGCTCTGGGGCCTTACGACGCAAATAGAGTCCGCTTTCTCGTCGGCCAGGATGCAGAGGATGAAATAGAAGAGGGTTCCCACATTTTGAAAGAGCTTGCAGAGTATGTTTCCGGCTTCCGGAGAGAAAAGCTTCCGCTGAGTGAACTTGTGGTCGGCCTTAAATGCGGCGGAAGTGATGGCCTTTCCGGTATCACTGCAAATCCGGCGGTCGGATGCTTCAGTGACCTTCTCTGCGCCGCGGGCGGAACTACGATCCTTACCGAAGTTCCGGAGATGTTCGGTGCAGAGAGCATCCTCTTCCCGCGCTGCCGGGACGAACAGGTTTTTACGGAAGCCGTGTCCATGGTGAATCGCTTCAAGAAATATTTCACCGATCACGGGCAGACCGTCTACGAGAACCCGAGCCCCGGGAACAAGGCCGGCGGCATCACGACGCTCGAGGATAAATCATGCGGTTGTGTTCAGAAGGGCGGGACGTCGCAGATCACAGGCGTTCTGGGCTATGCGGACGCAGTGAAGGAGAAAGGACTGAACCTTTTATACGGGCCGGGTAATGATCTCGTATCGGCGACGAATCTTACGGCGGCAGGCGCGCAGATGATCCTCTTCACAACCGGACGCGGGACCCCGTTCGGCGCACCGGCACCGACGGTCAAAATCTCGACCAACACAGCCCTCTTCCAGAAAAAATCGGGCTGGATTGATTTCAACGCCGGCACCATCGCAGAGGGAAAAGAGACTTCCGCTCAGGCAGGGAAGCGGCTGTTCCGATACGTAATAGAAGTCGCTTCGGGCAGACAGGTCGCTGCCGAGAAGCACGACTGCCGCGGCATCGCCATCATGAAGGACGGAGTTGTGCTGTGAGATGCGGCTGTCAGCATGCAAAGAATGCGGCTGTGCTGAAAGATGCGGCTGCCTCCATACGGAGAATGCGGCTGTGCTGCGGCAGTACATACGAAGGATGGCGGGTCTGTAGAGATCAGCTGTCAGAAGCAGAAATACAAAATACAGAATAGAGAAAGAACGCCGCAGGTCATTCCGCAAAGGGAACACCTGCGGCGTTTTGCCTGCTGGCGCAGGCTGCTGAGGTGGATTGAAATAGAGAAAAAGTATTTAATCAAGAGTAAATTTCTGACAAAATTCTGCATAATTTTTTATGAGTCAATAAATATTCAGATAAAGTAATATAGGATTGATAGCCGCACATGTGTTTATTGTAGCGGAACCCCTGTCGGAATGTCTGCCGGAGGGAAGAGGATTGATATGAAAGTGAATCTGGCCCATCTGTGTATCAATGATGAGACACATGAGGAACGCGGGCAGAGCCTGCGTGACCATAATAGAAAAGTAGGAGAGTATGCATCCGGGGCCTTGAATAGTGTTGGCTTTTCGTCGCTGGGAATGCTGGCGGGCATTCTTCATGACGGAAAGGGAACACAGAGATTTCAGAATTATCTCCGGAATGCAGCGGAAGGGAATAAGGTTCAAAGGGGAAGCGTAAATCATACATTCGCGGGCTGCATATACATTCTGGAAAGATTTCATGGCGGTATGACGCCGGAAAGTGGGAACGCTTCTAATAAAGCAAGTCAGTGCATCGGTTCAGAGAGGACTGCACCTACACGAGTAACATTCGAGGGGCGGAAGAAGGCGGAATCGAAACTTACGGCTGAAATCATCGCTTATGCGGTCGGGGCGCACCACGGACTTTTTGATTGTGTGAGTTTTGACGGAAAGAACGGATTTCTTCACAGGCTGGAGGCGGACCGTGATCAGATCGAATATGCGCAGGCAGAATATTCGTTTGAACACGAGATTTCAGATCCCGAGGAAATAGATTCTTTATTCTGCAG
>ONGY01000030.1 GCA_900317475.1 uncultured Lachnospiraceae bacterium
TTCAGGCTATGGAGACGGATAAAGACCATATACATATCCTGCTGCAGTATCCGCCAGGAGACAGTATCCGGCATATCGTCAGCATTCTGAAACAGGAAAACACTTATTATATCTGGAGGACACATCCTCACGAAACACTTGCCCGGTATGATTGGGCAGAACGTACATTATGGTCTGATGGGTACATTGCGGCCAGCATTGGAGACGCTTCGATAGAAACAATCCGTCAGTATATCGCCAGCCAGGGGTGAGTAAAAACGCCCCTAAAGGGGCGACGTTTTCTTATGAGATTGATGAACGGGTCCATGAAAGCGATCCCAAGTACAGCGATGACGGCGCCTGCAGCCAGCGACAGATAAAAACTCATCGTACTGTACGTGCGGGCACTGTTCACGTCCCGCGCTCCGAGCCTTCGGCTGATGTGCGACCCGGCGCCGTGTCCGAACATGAAGCCAAAAGCCTGAAGAATCGCCATCAGGCCGAAGACAACACCGGTTGCCGCTGAAGCACTGGTCCCAAGACCGCTCACGAAATACGTGTCGGCCATATTGTAGATGTTTGTGACCAGCATCGAGATAATCGTTGGCACCGCTAGCGAGCAGATCAGATGGTGTACCGGCGTCCTGGTCATTCGCTCATACTGTTCCTGCTGTGTCATTTGATACCCCGTTCCGGCAAAGCATTTCAGTCAAACACATCACTTCCGAACCGCACCCGGGTGTAGGCTTTGATAGCCTCCATGGTCTTCTCAAATCCAAGCCGGCTTGCATCCAGACACAAATCATAATTGTTGGCGTCATTCCAGGTCTGGCCGGTGTAGTACTCGTAATAAGCTGCCTTGTGCCGGTCGGTTTTCTCGATGAACCGCTGGAGCTCCTCGCCGCGCATCGGCTGCTTCATGGCCGCCTGCTCGAGCAGGAACGGCATCGGTGCGTGAATAAAGCATGAAACGACGTTGTCATAGTCCTTCAGGACAAAATCCGCGCAGCGCCCGACGATAACACACGGCTCGGTATCGGCGAGGTGCCGGATGATTCTGGCCTGATAATTGAACAGATTCTCGGAGGAGGTGAATTCATCGCTGTCCGGCGTGAAGAGCTGTCCGTCGTAAACTGTCTTTGGGTTTCTCAGGAAACTGAACCGCGCCCGGTCGCTCCGGAGACTCTCATCCGCCTGCACGAACAGTTCCTCGGAGATACCACTCTCCTCCGCCGCCAGCTTGACCAGTTCCTTATTGTAATAATGAATCCCCAGGTTTTCCGCCAGCATTCTCCCGACGGTCCGTCCGCCGGATCCATACTGCCGCTCGATCGTAAAAACAATCTTTTTCATAATGCTGCCCCTTTTACTCCATAAGACAGGCTTTCCGGCTGCGCCCCGGATAGGCCTTCCATACACTCACCGGGATGCTCTTTCCGGTCACTCGCCCAGATAGGCCTTCCGGATACTCTCATCATTCAGCAGGTCTTTCGCCCTGCCTTCCATGGTAATCGTTCCGGTCTCCATAACATAAGCCCGATCCGCGATGGAAAGAGCTTTTCTTGCATTCTGCTCGACCAGCAGCACAGTGGTGCCTTCCTCATGTACCGCCTTGATGATATCCATTACCTCATTCACCAGGATGGGGGAAAGACCCATGGAAGGTTCATCCATCAGAATGATGTCCGGCTCCGACATCAGAGCACGACCCATCGCGAGCATCTGCTGCTCGCCGCCGGAAAGCGTTCCCGCGGGCTGACGGACCCGTTCTTTCAGCCTTGGAAACCGTTTGTAGATATTCTCCAGTGTTTCCGCAGTCTTTGAAGAATCCTTCCTCGTGTACGCGCCAAGCCGCAGGTTCTGTTCCACTGTCATATCCGCAAAAACCCGGCGTCCCTCCGGGACCTGTGCCATGCCCATTTTCACAATCTGTGATCCCGGCATTTTAGTGATGTCCCTGTCATGGTACAGGATTTCCCCGGTCTTCGGGTGGAGCAGGCCGGAGATGGTGTGGAGCGTAGTCGTCTTGCCGGCGCCGTTGGCGCCGATGAGCGCAACGATCTCGCCTTTGTCGACATGAAACGAAATACCCTTCAGCGCCTGAATGACGCCGTAGTAAACACTCAGATTTTTTACTTCCAGTAATGCCATGGCTATCTCCCGTTCCGCTTATTCATCCCCAAGGTATGCCTTGATGACTTCCGGATTGCTCAGCACTTCCCTCGTCGGTCCCTCACACAGGACACGCCCGAAGTTCAAAACCGTCAGACGCTCACAGATACCGCTGACAAGTTTCATATCATGCTCGATCAGAAGGATCGTGATGCCGAATTTATCCCGTATCAGCTGAATGGTCTTCATCAGCTCCGCGGTCTCATTCGGATTCATGCCGGCCGCCGGCTCGTCAAGCAGCAGGAGTTTTGGATTGGTTGCCATCGCGCGGGCGATCTCGAGTTTTCTCTGCTGTCCGTAGGGCAGATTCGATGCAAGTGTTTCCGAAAAGCGGTCGAGATCAAAGACCTTCAGCAGTTCCATCGCCCGGTCCCCGATTTCCTTTTCAACCCGCCGGTACTTCCCAAGGTGCGTCAGGGAATCAAACAGGCTGTAGGAATACTGATTTTCCAGTGCAGCCTTGACATTATCGATGACCGACATCTGCGAGAACAGACGGATGTTCTGAAACGTTCTCGCGATGCCGTCCTGATTGATTTCAATGGTTTTGTGTCCCGTTATATCCTGTCCATCGAGAATGATGCGGCCTTCATTCGGTGTGTAGACGCCGGTAAGCAGATTGAACACCGTCGTCTTTCCGGCGCCGTTCGGTCCAATGAGGCCGTAGAGCTGCCCCTTCTCAATCGTCAGATGAAAATCATCCACAGCACGCAGACCGCCGAAGGAGATGCACAGATTGTTTACCTCCAGAAGTGCCATTATGCATTCTCCTTTCTGCCGTGCCGGCCGGCTCTGATTTTTGCCGCAAGGTTTTCACGCCATGTGATCGCAGCCGGTGCCCAGTTGAAGATCATCACCGCGATCAGAACGATCGAATAGATCAGCATGCGGTACTTGTTGAGTCCGCGAAGCAGCTCCGGCAGCAGATACAGTACGGACGCCGCAATGACAGAGCCGCGGAGATTTCCGATCCCTCCGAGAACCACATAGACCAGGATCATGATGGACACGTTATAGCCAAAATTCTGTGAAGTCGCCTGAAGGGTGGAAATGTTGTGGGAGAACAGAACGCCCGCTGCGCCTGCAATGGCAGCCGAGATGGTGAACGCCTGCATTTTGTACCTGACGATGTTGATACCGATGGACTCCGCAGCAATGCGGTTGTCACGGATTGCCATGATCGCGCGTCCGTGTTTGGAATGGACAAGATTCTGCGCGAAGAACAATGCAATCAGCAGAACCACAACCGATATCGTGAAATTTGCGTCATGCGGGGTGCCGGTGACGCCCATTGCGCCGTTGATCAGCATCTTCCCGTCCGGAGAAAGGCCCAATGCCATCTGATTCGACAGTGAGGCATGCAGTCCGTTCTCGTCGATTCCAAGATAGAGTGCGTTAAGCAGATTCTTGATGATTTCGCCAAAGGCCAGCGTCACAATGGCAAGATAGTCTCCGTTCAGACGCAGCACCGGAATGCCGATCAGAAATCCGAACAGCGTCGAGAGCGCGACGCCGACGAGGAACGCGAACAGAAAGCGAAGACCGTCAGGCAGCACACCGTCTGTGAGCAGGGAGAAAACCGCGCTCCCGAACGCTCCGATGCACATGAAACCGGCATGTCCCAGGGACAGCTCACCCAGTATGCCGACACAGATATTGAGACCTACCGCCACGATCGCATAATACACCATCGGTACCAGCAGCCCCTGCAGATGGCTCGACATAACGCCGGTCCGGATAAATAGTTCAAGCACCGCATATGCCGCAATCACGAAGGCATACGTCGCGGCCGGGCTTTTCCGGCCTGCGGCTGCCTTTCCCTTCAGTGTCATTGCTTTCAGAATTTTGTCCGTCATAATTCGGAAATCTCCTTCCCTGCCCCGGTGCAGGCTGTTATCGATATCGCACTCTCTGCGGTATCAGACCTTCTCCTGTGTGACTTTACCCAGCAGACCGGTCGGTTTGACCAGCAGCACGACGACCAGAATGCCGAACACGATCGCATCTGACAGCTGGGAGGAAATATACGTTTTGCTCAAGATTTCAACAATTCCCAATACCAGACCGCCGATCATGGCGCCCGGGATGGATCCGATTCCGCCGAGGACAGCCGCGACGAAAGCCTTGATACCCGGCATAGCGCCGGTGTACGGCGTGAGGGACGGGTATGCGGAGCACAGCAGTGCACCGGCGATGGCCGCAAGTCCGGAACCAATCGCAAAGGTCAGTGAAATCGTTTTGTTGACATCGATGCCCATCAGAGTCGCCGCTCCCTGATCCTGCGCAACCGCAAGCATGGCCTGCCCATTCTTCGTATGATTGATGAAGAGCTGGAGCACGATCAGGATTGCAAGACTGACCAGTATGGTGACGATCGTCACACCCTGGATTCGGAGCTGACCACCAAAAAGCGTCAGTCCCGGCCAGGTCACCACGTTTGTAAATGACTTGGTATCCGCACCGAAAATCAGCAGCGCCAGATTTTCAAGAAGGTAAGAGACACCGATGGCTGTAATCAGAACCGCAAGATTGGATTTGGCATGACGGAGCGGCTTGTACGCCACTTTTTCCGTTCCAATTCCGAGAAGTGTGCAGAGAATGATCGCAAGCAATATACCGACTGCAGGCGGCAGGCCCGCCGTAGATACGCAGATAAAGATGATATAACTGCCGACCATGATGAAATCGCCATGGGCAAAATTCAGCATCTTCGCGATGCCGTACACCATGGTGTATCCGAGTGCAATAATCGCATAAATACTGCCGAGGCTCAGTCCGTTGACAAGTGATGTGAGAAAGCTCATACGATACCTCCCGGGATGCATCCCGGAAACGAATTCAGAGAGGCGCGGTCCGCTGCGCGGGCCGCGCCTCTCTCTTTAAATGATCCGCAGTATCCATTGCTGCAAAGCCTGCAGCCTTCACGCCGGTCCGGTTCCTTCATTCGGTCCGGGGCCGGCCGGGCCAGACCGCCCTGCCCTGAAGCAGCCCGCGCACTGCGCATGTTTTTAGGAGGAAACTCCTTTATTCTGCGCTGACGTAGGCGCCGTTCTTGATGATGACCGCCTTTGGCTCCTTGTTCGGTTCGCCGGATGCCTGCCAGGTCATTCCGCTGGAAGTCAGTCCGTCGATCGTGATCTGCGTCATCGCGGTCTTCATCGCCTCACAGATATCCGATACACTCATGTCAGGAGTGATGTTTGCCTTCTCGACCGCTGCCTTGATTGCGTACATTGCATCATAGCTGTCGGCTGCAAACTGGTTCGGGGTTCCGCCATAGTCCTTCTCATAAGCCGCGACAAAATTCCGGGTCAGGTCATCGTCCGCATCCGCTGCGAAAGGAGTAAGAAGCATGACGCCCTCGGCCAGACTGGTATCAAAATTATCGACGGAAAGAATGCCGTCAAGACCGTCGCATCCGAAGAATGTGGGCTTGTATCCCATGGTGTTTGCCTGCTGCAGAATCAGAGAAGCTTCCGTATAGTAGATGGGAAGGAATACAAGATCTGCACCGCCGTCTTTTGCCTTCTGCAGCTGCACGGAGAAGTCTGTCTTGTTATCCGCGGTAAACGCTTCCTGCGAGACGATGGTAAGTCCCTTCGCCTGTGCCTCTGTCACAAAGTTCTGCGTGATGCCGGACGAATAGACATCCGAGCTGTCATAAATGATGCCGATCTTCGAGGCCAGCTGGTGTTCTGCGATATAATCCGCCGAAGCCGTGCCCTGTGCCGGATCGGAGAAGCATACACGGAAGACATTGTCATACTTCACACAGTCAACAGCCGAACCGGAAGGGGTGATCTGGAACATGTTGTCATCCTTCGTATACTCGGAAACGGCAATCGAGCAGGCGGATGTGGTAGGTCCCACAAGCATCTGCATGCCCCAGTCCTTCAGTGTATTGTATGCATTGACCGACTTCTGGTTGTCAAGCTCATCGTCCTCGGTCTTGACCTCCACCTGATAGCCGTTCATGCCGCCATTTGCGTTGATTTCCTTTGCAGCCAGCTCAGCCGCGTTGCATACCGCATTGCCATAAGCTGCCGCGCCTCCCGTCAGTGGTCCGATGGCGCCGATCTTGAAGGTCGCACCGGATGCTGCAGCAGATTCCGTATCTGCGCTTGCTGCCGCGGTAGAAGCTGCCGTTGAAGATGCTGATCCCGTCGAGCTGCTGCCACATCCTGCCAGCATGGAAACCGCCATGGCAGAAACCATCACTGCACTGATTATTCTGGAAGTCTTTTTCATGATTTTTTCCTCCTCGTCTCTGGATCTATAGTCATCTTTTAATCCATCGATTTTCTAATAATTTAGATTTCTTTCCCCGCGCTGTCAAGAAGTTAAACCTCAAAAAAACGCGTAAGAACGGCATTTATGGAAACCGAGGCGAGGATTTGCTATATCAAATTGCTATAATTTTTGAAATAAAAAAGATATGAAGCCGCCAATCTGACCATTTCCAATTTCATCGTCAGTGGTGTCCGGTTTCATATCCACCAGTTGGTCCGCCTTTCTCACGGCGTTCCATGAAATATTTCCGAATTTCGTATTTATTCAGTGTAATATTTCTTTGCTTGTGCTATTCTTGGCTGCTTTCTTCTCGGTTCCGCATAATATTTGTTAATATTACCATTCTATTATGTTTGTTTGCATTATGGAACATAAGTTCCGGGCAAAAGAAATAGCCCGGCGAAAGAAATAGCCTGGCAAAAAAACAGCCAGGCAAAAGAAATAGCCCGGCAAAAAAAATAGCCGGAGACCATCGATTTCTCGATGATTCCCGGCCATCTGGTCAATCGGAGTGGCGAGGCTCGAACTCACGACCCCCACGTCCCTAACGTGGTGCGCTACCAACTGCGCTACACCCCGATGTGCTCTTTCTTGCACGCAAAAGCTATTGTACGGTATCTGTTCCTGATTTGCAAGAAAGAAAATGAAAACGCGGCGTCAGCTTCTCGCTGGCGCCGCGTACTTCAACTTTGTGGGAGCATCAGTTTGCTTTCGCGGGTGCCGGATTCTTCTCATCAGCAAGCTTTGCAAGTGCTGCGAATCCTTCTGCATCATTGACTGCCATCTCGGCGAGCATCTTGCGGTTCAGCTTGACGCCAGCGAGATCAAGGCCGTGCATCAGACGGCTGTAGGAAATGCCGTTGATTCTTGCAGCGGCATTAATACGGGTGATCCAGAGAGAACGCATATCTCTCTTCCTCTGCTTGCGGCCTGCAAACGAGGAATTGAGTGCACGCATAACGGACTGTTTTGCTACTCTGTACTGTTTGCTTCTTGCTCCTCTGTAGCCCTTGGCGAGCTTCAGAACACGATTATGTCTCTTCTTGGCGTTAAGGCCGCCCTTAATTCTTGCCATTTTAACTTACCTCCAAAAATTTCTGCCGCAGGACATGTTTTGACGATTTGCCCTGATCTGATTTACTTGCTGAGCTTCGCGTAAGGAAGGCATCTCTTCATTGCCTTCATGCTCGTTGCATCGGTAACGGTGGGCTGACGAAGATTTCTCTTTCTCTTGGTAGCCTTCTTAGCAAGAATATGACGCTTGTTTGCCTTGTATCTCATTAACTTTCCGTTTCCGCTGACCTTAAAACGCTTTGCAGCAGATCTGTTTGTCTTCATTGCGGGCATTGTATTTTCCTCCTGATAAATAATTTCTATTCTCTCTCAGATAAAATCCGAAATCCTGACAGCGGAGCTGTTCTTCCCGGATGAGCCGCATTCACCGCCTTAACGCATCCGGACCCGTTTTCATTCAGTTCAGTTTTTCTTCTGAGTCAGAAACATTGTCATCGTTCTGCCTTCCACTTTGGGCGCCTTCTCGACGATTGCGATGTCAGTGAGCGAATTGGCAAAATCCGTAAGAATGTGCATGTGCGCATTCATGTGCGCCATCTCACGGCCGCGGAAACGAAGTGTGATCTTGACACGGTCACCCCTCTCAAGGAACTTGCGTGCAGCAGCGGTCTTGGTCTGAAGGTCATTTGTGTCGATATTGGGCGACATGCGGATTTCCTTGATCTCCGTGACTTTCTGCTTCTTCTTTGCTTCCTTTTCCTTACGGGCCTGTTCATAGCGGAACTTGCCGTAATCAATGATTTTGCACACCGGCGGCTTTGCATTGGGCGAGACCTTGACAAGGTCAAGACCGGCTTCCTGTGCAGCCTTGAGGGCATCCTGCGAGGACATGATTCCGATCATTTCCCCGTGCTCTCCGATCACGCGGACTTCCCTGTCGCGGATCTGTTCATTGACGTAAAAGAAATTGTTGTTAATTGCCGTATCCTCCCTGAGAAGCGTGCGCCGCCCGGCGCACAAAAACAAAAGCAGTGGTCCTTGCGGATTCCACTGCTTTTCAAAGTCTTCAACCGCTCCGTTTACATTTCTCAATAGATGCTTTCTCCGGCGATCGCCGCCTGCGTTCCATGACATGCTCTGCAGCCCCTGACCCTGCATCTGTCTTACAACATTCAACAGGGATTCTGCCGCTCTGCCTGTCCTCGACACCTGTCGTTCACCGCGGCTGTGCCGCACAAACGCTCCTGCCGATTCACACCTGAAAACGGAACCTGAACCTTTATTAACCGCGTGGACTTTCGTCACGGGTGAGAGTGGAAACTCTGCTTGGATGTATTGCTTCTACCGAACCGCCTTATAAAGCCCGCTCAGTAACAGCATTTATTATCATAATCCGGTTATCTTCTATTGTCAACAGGGTTTTTGAAAAGCTATAATAATTCCGATTCCCTGCCCACCGTTTCCGGGGGATGAACTACCGATCATACTTCCGGAAAAGACTGAAACTCCGGAAAATCGCTTTCGATAAAGAAGAAGCACAAACCATGGATAAAAATACCACTGAATCAGATAAAAAGAAATACCCCTGGACCCTGAAACGGGTTCTTGCCTGGATCACAATCTGCGCCATCGCGGCGATGTACATCGTGACCCTGATTCTGGCTCTGCTCTCCAGTTCTGGTGCGGATACAGCCTTTAAAGTAAGCCTTCTTATGACCATTTTCCTTCCCATTGCAGCCTGGGTCATTATCTGGGCCGTCGGCTTCCTCGGTCACAAAAAGACCATCGCAAGCTTTAACATCATGAATTCAAATCCGAAAGCCCGCAAAGAAATGGAAGACGCCGCAAAGAAATTCAATGAGGACCATCCGGAAGACGGCGGGGCTGATGAAAGTGATAAAGGAGTTTTAAAGTGACACATCGGTGTCACTTTAAAACTTCTGCCGCCGTCATTCTTCCAGCAGTGTATTCAGCGCCCTCTCCGTCTCTTCCTGGGTCGTATAGAGGACGGCGGATAAGCCGACTCGTTCCGCCGCTTCAATGTTTTCTCTTGTGTCGTCGATAAACACGGACTCATCGGCCTTCAGGCCAAAATCATACAGCATATCCAGGAACGCAGCCGGTTCCGGCTTGATGACCCTGTGCTGATAAGACCAAAAGGCTCCGTCGACATGCGATTCGAAATCCAGAGCATCACTGCAGTCGTGATAGCAGGTGCCCGAGAAATTGCTGAGTACAAACGTCTTATAGCCGCGGGACTTCAAATCCTCGATCCACGGAATCGCGGTATCACGCTTCGTACACAGACGGTACATATGCGTCAGTGTTTTGTCGATATCCTCTTTTAAGTCAGGAGCATCCTTCGCAAAGCGGGCACGGATTTCCTCATCCGTCAAAACTCCGCGGTCATACTCTTTCCAGTTCTCAGAGTCCATCGTTGCGGCAATCAGGCGCTTCGCTTTTTCATCCGAATATCCCTGCTGCTGAAAGTAGTCCTTTACATGGTATGTAACAAGGACCCCGCCGCAGTCAAAAATCACGTTTTTAAGCTTACTCTTCATTTTTATTCCTCGCTGAGGCAAAATCCGCGGATACGGTGCTGCTGAATGCGGCAGCCGATGCCGCTTTTACCTTCTTCTACGGCATTACTGTCCATTTTCACCAAAAACGATATTCCCGCATCCGTCAGCTCTTCTGCTGCCCGACATCCAGCCCGATGATGTCGAGGAGTTTTGACGCTGCTGCAGAGAGCGTCTCACGGTGACTGACCGCCACGTAGAAAGAGCGGCCGGGAATTTTCTTGTTGAAACGCAGTTCAAACAAGCGGCCGTTATTGATCTCATCGAGCGCGAAATCCCGCATGACAAAGCCGACGCCGAGATTGCGCAGAGCAAACTGGACGATCATGTCCGAGGTTGCAAGCTCAAATTCCGGATGGAGGGTCACTCCGTTGGAGGACAGAAAATGGTCAATAAAGGAACGGGTCGAGGTCTTCGGCTCGAGGAGTATCAGCGGCAGTTTCTCCAGATCCGAGAAATCAAGCGTGCGGTTGCGGTATGTGATGTACCGGCGGGCAGCAATGAACGTATCGCGGACCGGGCGGACCGGAAAGGCCTCGATGCCGTTCATATGCTGCAGCGGTCCCGAGACAACGCCGAAATCGATGTTTCCATCCGCAAGTGTCTTCAGCGTCTCCGGAGTCGGTGCATTGTTTACGATCACTTTTACATTTGGATATTTCTCGTGAAATTTCTCGAGATACGGCAGAAGATAGAACCGGAGCGTCATATCGCTCGCGCCGATGTGCACCTCGCCGATGTCAAGGTTCAGCATCTGTTCCAGTTTCTTCTCACCAAGCTCGATCTGCTCCAGCCCCCGGCTCACATAGGAAGCCAGAAGTTCTCCCTCTTTTGTCAGTTTAACGCCGCGGCTTGTCCGCGTAAACAGACGGGTTCCGAGCGTGCTCTCCAGCTGATGAAGGGACTGGGAAACCGCGGGCTGCGAAATCGAGAGTTTATCCGCCGCCTGCGTGAGTGAGCCGCATCTGGCGACGTAGTAAAAGACTCTGTAGTACTCAAGATTTGTCATCATAATGAATAATTTTCCGACCTCCCCGGCTCGTATAGAGCAAACCCAAAAGTACGCAGGCAGATATCACCGGCGCAAGTCCTGTTCCGGACAGGGCGAGAATCAGCTGCCCCACAAAGAATGCAATGAGCCCCGGCATCAAAATCAGGGGCAGAACCCCCGATTGTTTTTCCTGATCGGCTCTGCCCCTTGATTTTGATAAGCTTTCTTCGCTCTTCATTGTATATCCAGTTGATTTATGGAATTTCTTATCGGACTGCATGGGTTTTTACGATGAGAAAGTCCCGCATCCGATCACTTCTTCAGCGGGCTCTCGCGATAGATGATATCCTCACGCGCCGGGCCGTTCGAGACCATGGTGATCGGGTAACCGATCTGCTGCTCGATGAAATTCACATAATCCTGCGCCTTCTGCGGAAGGTCCTCAAAACGGCGGATGCCGCGGATGTCGCATTTCCAGCCCGGGAATACCTTGTAGACCGGCTTGCATCTCTTGAGATCCTTTGTCACCGGGAACTCCGTAATCTGCTTTCCGTCGAGCTCATACGCGACGCAGACCGGAATCTCATCGAGATATCCCAGATCGTCGAGCACGGTGAAGGCGACATCGGTCGCGCCCTGGACTCTGCAGCCGTATTTTGACGCGACGCAGTCATACCAGCCGACTCTTCTCGGACGTCCGGTCGTTGCACCGTATTCACCGCCGTCACCGCCGTGGTTGCGGAGTGCAGCCGCCTCATCGCCGAAAATCTCGGAAACAAATTCACCGGCGCCGACCGCGCTCGAATATGCCTTGGATACAACTACGATCTGCTTGATTTCATACGGCGGAATGCCGCAGCTGACAGCTCCAAAGGCTGCAAGCGGGCTGGAGGAAGTGACCATCGGATAGATACCGTTGTCCGGGTCCTTCATCGTTCCGAGCTGACCCTCGAGCAGGATTGTCTTGTTCTCGCGGATCGCATTGGTAAGATAGAGGGAAACATCTCCGATGTACGGTTTTACTTCCTCGCGGACTTTCTTGATCCACTCGAGAAGTCCCTTCCGGTCGATGGGATCGACATGATAAAGATTAACCAGCAGCGCATCCTTGATGTCCGCAATGCGGTTGATCTTCTCCATCAGGACGTCATCATCCTGATAGAACTCATTGATCTGCCAGCCGATCTTTGCATATTTGTCGCTGTAAAAAGGCGCAATGCCGGACTTCGTCGAGCCGAAGGACTTGCCGGCAAGACGGGCCTCTTCAAGGGAGTCAAGTTCGACATGATACGGCATCATGACCTGCACGCGGTCCGAAATCATGATCTGCGGCATCGGGACGTTCTTCTCCGTGATCGAATGAATTTCGTTCATGAACTTCTCGATATCAAACGCGACGCCTGCACCCATGACGTTCATGATGTTCGGGTGAAACGCCCCGGACGGAACTGTATGCAGCGCGAACTTGCCGTACTTATTAACGATTGTATGGCCAGCGTTAGCGCCGCCCTGAAAACGGATGACCACGTCCGCGTCTTCCGCGAGCATATCCGTGATCTTGCCTTTTCCTTCATCACCCCAGTTTGCACCGACAACTGCTTTTACCATGTCTCTCCTCCGTTGGAAAAATCAAAGTATCTGTCTGCTGCACTACTCAATGTGCTGAACACTGCCCTTTCCTGCACGCTCCCCGGGAACTGCGGCACAGAAAATGCCTTCCGGATTTCATCCGAAACCAGTGTCTTTCACACCGCTTCTAATAATAAATCCAGAAGGCATATAAGTACAATCAATATTTTTGATGAGTTTTATAATAGCAGCTTATTTCATTCCGTTCTCAGTCAGTCCTGCTTCTGCTTCCGCGTCCGTTTTCCGAAAATCCGGGCCAGAGCTTTACTTCCTCCTGAATGCTCTGCTCCTGTCAGACGTTAATCTCTGCCTTCTCACCCAGCAGTTCTTTGTTCTCATCAAGCATCGGCTGGACGATCGTGTCAAGGTAGCGCTCCACCTGGTGCGGCGCGCAGCCGACATAAAGCTTCGGGTCCATCTTCGCCTTCAGTTCATTCAGTGTCACGTGGAACATCGGATCAGCGGCAATCAGTTCGAGGAGATTGTTGTCGAGGCCCTCTTCCTTCACGCGGCGCCCTGCCTGCATGGAAAGCTCGCGGATGCGCTCATGGAGCTCCTGCCGGTTTCCGCCGTACTTTTCAACCTCGTCCATCATGATATTCTCGGTCGCCATAAACGGAAGCTCATCGCGGAGATGACGCTCGATCTGCTTCGGATAAACCTTGAGTCCGTCCGTTACATTCAGGCACAGATCCAGCACGCCGTCGGCCGCAAGGAACCCTTCCGGAATGGAAAGGCGCTTGTTTGCTGAATCATCCAGTGTTCTCTCAAACCACTGCACACCGCTCGTGATGGCCGGATTGAGCGCGTCAACCATGATATATCTTGACAGAGAGCAGATCCGCTCCGAGCGCATCGGATTGCGCTTATAAGCCATTGCCGATGATCCGATCTGTGTCTTTTCGAACGGTTCCTCCACTTCCTTCATGTGCTGAAGCAGGCGGATATCGGTTGCCATCTTCATCGCAGAGGCTGCAATACCGGCGAGGACATTGGCAACCTGCGTGTCCACCTTGCGGGAATAGGTCTGGCCGCTGACTGGTACGCAGGCGTCAAAACCCATTTTCTCAGCGATCATCGGGTCGAGCGCATCGACCTTATCGAGGTCGCCGCCGAAAAGCTCGAGGAACGAGGCCTGTGTTCCGGTTGTTCCCTTGCTTCCGAGGAGCTTGAAATTTGCGATACAATGATCGACCTCATCAAGGTCCATCATGAATTCATTGATCCACAGAGCCGCTCTCTTTCCGACTGTAGTCGGCTGTGCCGGCTGGTAATGCGTAAATGCGAGGGTCGGCTGATCCTTCTGCTCCCGCGCAAATTTTGCCAGAGCCGCAATCACGTTGATGAGCTTCTTCCGGACAAGGATCATGGCCTCACGCATGATAATAATATCGGTATTGTCACCGACATAGCAGCTCGTCGCGCCGAGGTGAATGATCCCCTTTGCCTTCGGGCACTGCTGTCCGTACGCATAGACATGGCTCATGACATCGTGGCGGACAACCTTCTCGCGTTCACGGGCGACATCGTAATTGATATCCTCCGCGTGCTCCTTCATTTCGTCGATCATCTCATCGGTGATCCGATCGATTCCGAGTTCCTTCTCCGTCTCGGCAAGAGCGATCCAAAGTTTCCGCCAGGTGCGGAACTTGTGGTCTTCCGAAAAGATGAACTGCATTTCTTTGCTTGCGTACCGCTCCGAAAGCGGGCTGATATAGCGATCGGTGTCCATTGTCTCCTCCGTGCGAATTCTTCGATTAACGAATGCAGAATTGTTCTGTGCGGCCGGGCCGCAAGGCTATTCTACCATATCCGAAGTTCATATCCGCAGATTCTGTCTGCACATACTCTCCGTTGATGGGTTCCGCAGGTTCTGCCTGCAGATGATCCTCGCTGATGGGATCGATGTCAGCCCTGCAGCTTTCCAATGAATTCGCGGACGCGGGCATTGTCCGTCGAGAACAGCTCGGACGGCGTGCCCTCGGCCTGGATGTAACCGTGTTCCATGAAGATGATGCGGTCGGAAAGTTCCTTTGCGAACTGCATCTCATGCGTGACGATGATCATCGTCATATGCATTGCCGCAAGATCCCGGATGACCTTCAGGACCTCCGCCGTGAGTTCCGGATCGAGCGCTGAAGTCGGCTCATCGAAGAAGAGAATCTTCGGCTCGAGAGCAAGTGCTCTTGCGATAGACACTCTCTGCTGCTGTCCGCCGGACAGCTGGCAGGGATAGGCGTTCTCCTTGTCGGAAAGCCCGAGCTTCTTCAGAAGGTCCCGGGCCTTCGCCTCCGCATCGTGTTTTGACGCACCCGCAAGCATCTGCGGCTCAGTGATATTCTTGAGAACGGAATAATGCGGAAAGAGATTGAAGTTCTGGAAAACAAGCCCGAAATCGCGGCGGATCTTCTTGAGCTCTTCCGATGAGGAATAGACGCTTTTTCCATTTATATCGCGCGCCGCGTACTGTCCGAGGTAAATGAGATCACCGGCATCCATCGTCTCCAGCATGGTCGCACAGCGGAGCAGTGTCGATTTACCGGAGCCCGACGGGCCGATGATGGAAACGACCTGTCCCTCCTCGACCTTCAGTGAGATGTCCTTCAGGATTTCATTTGCGCCGAAGGCCTTGCGGATGTGATTGATTTCAAGATACGTACTCATGAATTATTCTCCCGGGTATCCGACCGTGTATCAGATCGTGTAATAGTTGTATTTCTTTTCAATGAAATTCATCACGACTTCGACGATGAAGTTAAAGACATAGTAGAAAACGCCGGCGATCATGAGAGGCATGATCGAGGCTTCCTTCGATGCGATCTGCTTTGCGATCGTGAACATCTCCGCTTCCGCGATGACAAAGGAAAGCGAGGTGTCCTTGACGAGCGTGATGACCTCATTCGTGATGGCCGGAAGGACGCGCTTGATAACCTGCGGAACGATGATCTTCATGAACGTCTGATTTTTCGAATAGCCAAGGACCTGCGCCGCCTCAAATTGTCCCCTCGGGACTGACTGGATTCCCGAACGGTAAATCTCTGCGAAATACGCGGCATAATTCAGCACGAACGCGACGATAACCGCAATGAAACGATAGTTCTGTGAGATCCTGATCCGGAAGACATAATAGGGAGCGAAATAAACAACGATGATCTGCAGCATCAGCGGTGTGCCGCGGAGAATGGAGATGTAGACCCGCATAATCCCCGAGAGAACTTTGTTCCTGCCCATCCGCAGCAGTGCAACTCCCATGCCGAGCGGCAGAGAGAAAAGCAGCGTAAGGAAGAAAATGGCACAGGTCATTCCCATTCCGCTCATCAGTTGCATGAAAATCATTGAAAGGCTCATCGCTCTTTATTTCCCTTCACACAAACTCCTCCCCCGCGAAGCGGAATAGTCATTCTGCACCGGATGTGCAGCGGGTGCCGCAGTTTTTGCGGTCCCGCACCAATGGCTTTTCCCTCCGCCGGGAAGGAGCTTATTTATCTCTTCGATCGATATTGATGAATATGGATGATCCGATGGTTCTGTCAGCAGCCCCCGTGTTACAGGGTAAAGTTCCCGCCGCCGGCAGCATCACGGTCACTTTCCGATGCAGAGGCTTTCCGGAATACCGTAATCCGCGTACTCTTCAGCAATCTTGTCGACCGTGCCGTCCGCAGCAAGTGCGTCCATGTCTGCCTGAACCATGTCGCGGAGAGAAGTATTGCCGAGTTTGAAGCCTACAGCATACTGCTCGGTGGAAAGGTAATCATCAAGAATCTTGTATCCGTCGCCGCGCTGTCCGATTTCATAGTTTGCGACGCCGATGTCGATGGCAACCGCATCAATTGCGCCCTGCTCAAGATCCATGAATGCCGTGTTGTAATCAGCATACTGTGTCAGAGTTCCGAACGTATCTGCCAGATCCTTGCTGTCGCCTTCAAGGGCAGCCAGTGCAGAAGAATCCTTCTGGACACCGACCGTCTTGCCGGCAAGATCTGCCTGCGACTCAATTCCGCTGTCCGTCGGGACGACGAAAACCTGACTGTTGTCGATGTACGGCTCGGTCCAGGTGTACTGATCCTCGCGGCCGTTCATCGTGAAGCCGTTCCAGATGCAGTCGATGGTGCCGGAATTGAGCTCCGCATCCTTTGAATCCCAGTCGATAGGCTGCTTCACAAGCTCCCAGCCTTCCTTGTCGCAGACCGCCTGTGCAAACTCCAGATCGAATCCGGTGTACTCACCGTCATCTCCCATAAAGCCGTAAGGCGGGAATTCAGCGTCAAAACCTACGGTGAATGTAGTTCTTCCTTCTTCCGAAGAAGACGACCCGGCAGATGCTGCCTCGGAAGAAGCCGCAGATGATACCGCTTCCGAAGATGCTGTCTCCGATGCAGTGGATGCTGCTGCCGAGGAAGTGCCGGTTTCACTTCCGCCGGTGCTTCCGCAGCCTGCTGCCAGGCTCATGGTAAGTGCTGCCGCCAGTGCAAATGCGATTTTCTTTTTCATAATCTTTCTCCTCCTCTGTCCGTATGGAACCCCGGACGTCCGCATGCGAGCATTTCTGCTGTCACGCTTTATAATGTTATCAGTTTACCACGCTAAAGTCAGAAGAGAAAGAGCGAACCTGTAATATGTCCCGCATTGACGAATCCCTGATCACCTCGCCACATTGACCCGGTAATTTGCCCGCATCTCGCGCGCGGTCGCCTGCAGCTCCGTCCGGAATGATTCATCCTCGCCCTGCTCTTTTAATTCGCGAAGATGTTCGATCTGCTTCGTCCCCGGCGCATCCTCATACTCAAGGTCAGCCTCTTTCATGCGTCTCTCCAGCTCCAGAGAAGCCTCATACGCCTCCGGATGTTTGCCGACAAACGCAATGTAATCGCTGTCCGGAAGATACATCCGCACTGCAGCGAGGTAGTCCGTGTAATATTCGCTGTCGCCCGACAGTCTGCTCGCGCGCTGGAAGCACTCCGCTGCCGAATCAAAGCGGAACATGTCCGCATAGATCACGCCGCAGCTGTGCCAGATCCGGGTGCGGATTTTGCGCTCCGGCTCCGGAAGCTCCTCGAGAAGCTTCTGATACTCGGCAAGTGCCTTCGCGAAATGCCCGTTGTCGCACATATAGTCGGCACGCGCCTCGCGCATCTCGTACCGCTGCATGCCCTCACCGGTCCTGAGGATGCGCTTTGTCTCCTCGCGCTGCCTGTCCGTCGCATAATCCGATGCGTCGAGAATCGCCGTGACAAAGCGGAGCACCCGGTCGTTTCCGTCCGACTGTCCCCCGATGATCCGGGAGATCGTCTCCGAAAGATCCTTAAGGCCGCACTCTTCCCTGATCCACCGCACGAGCTCCGGATCCAGTATTTCCTCATCGAGCAGCTGCGCGCTCTGAATCAGTGAGTACATCAGCTCCTCGATTGAATATACGTCCCGGTCGATCGCCGCGATGTGATATGGATTTTTCGTTCTCTTTCCGATAGTAGCAATTAATCCCATAAATCAGCAGCCTATAGACAAATTCTATGAGAAAGCATCTTTCGGTGCAGTCCAAAAATACCGCTCCGTATCTCAGAGATTTCCGATGTCCTTCGCAGATTCTTTAAGAACATCCTATCTTTAAGAAGCCCATAAAAGATTCTCATCACAGATTTTCGATCACATGATCCCACGTCCGACCGCTGGACGGCGCGATTTCTCCGAAACCGACATCCTCCGCATGGACCAGCATCGTATGGACATCTTTCATCGTAAATGTGAGCCGCACGCGCGTCGTCCGCTCCTCGCGGTCCGGCAGCCCGTCAAAACTCATGACTTCCTCGCGGATTGCGCCTCCTGTGAGCGGCGTCAGAATAATGTGTGCTTCCTTCGCGCCCTCGACAATGAACTCGCGGCTCACCTCGACCTCGTACCAGTTTGCCCCCGCATCGAGTAGCGGATAATAAATATTCCGTCCGCTGCGGAGGACCATCAGCCCAAGATTATAAACAATACAATTCTCCCCAAGGAAGAAATATTTATCCTGCACATCGCGGTGATCCCGCCGCAGCATCGCCGAATAGGCCGCTCCCTTGCTGTAGAGATTGTTCCCGAGAAACACTCTCCGGTGATAGGCCGCGTATTTCAGCGATTCCTTCATCCAGCGGTCGCCGCTGAAACCCGCGCCGATCAGAAAGATCGTGGAAATCTCCCCATCGGGAACTTCCTCTTTCAGAATCGACAGGAACGTTTCATCGCGCTTTAAACCGCAATCGGCGTCGTCCCCGGATTGTAGCAGAGGCGGTTCAGCTTCATCGCATTCACGCCGTCATATTCGCACAGAAGGACATCCTTCTCGTGCATGGAGTCGCTCTGCTGCAGCATGTAGCTGAAAAACGAATTCTGATGATTTTCCCAGCAAAGATCATCAAAAGGAAGTGCGAGAAAATCACGGACTTTCCCGAGCGCCGCGATCGTTGGCCGGTCCAGGGTATCGAGTGTAAACGTGAGGACGGAAATCGCTTCCGTCGGGACCTGCGGCTCGATCAGAGCCAGCACGCGCCGCACATACAGTGCAAGCAAAGAAGACGGATCGTACTCCTCATCTTCGATCAGGACCGGCTTTCCAAGCGCCGCCGCCGACAGCAGATGACGGATTTTCGTCCCGTCGCCGCGGTCCGCCCTCGCCTCTGCCTCGCGCCCGCAGTACCAGATATTCGCGCCGAGTTTTTTCGTGAGCGTCATGGGGATGTCAAAATCCTCATTATCCGGCGAGACAGAAAATGTCACCGGCTCCGCGCCCTGCTCCGAGTAGGAAACCTGGCACGCTGTGTCGCTCAGGTCGAACCCGACGGCGTATTTTTTGTTGGTAGTTTTGGAGAAAAGCATAAAATCCGCCTGCAAATAATCCTACAATTCTATAATCCGAAACCTTCAGGGCAGCAGCTCTCAGCGCCTCCGGAACATCTTCGAGACGAGATTTGCGCGGCGGTTATACTTTTCCATCGCATCGAGCGCCTCATCATATTTCTGCATCGCGGCAAGCGCCGAAATGCGGTTGATCATCGCAAACCGGTCATCGCCCTCCGCGGCAATTCTTGTATCCTGCCCGAATGTGCCGCTCTCGACGACATTCGTCCGTTCCGGGTCATCCGTTATGAAATAACGCACCTGCTCTCCGAAGAAAAGCACGAATCCCGCGACGTAAATCCCGTCGTACATCTCCTTCATCGGCAGTTCCCTGCGGATATCGCTGCCGCTCTCATCGCGGTCCACGGAATAATGCAGCAGCACATCCGCGCCGGGGCGTCCCTTGAACTGGATCAGCGTCTCATCCGAATAAACCTGCAGGCTCGGCAGGAGCCCCGCAAACCTCCTGTAGAACGGAAATACAATTCCCTGCGACGTAAGATCAGTGAGAAACTGCTTTGCCGTCTCAAGCTCATCCGCCCGGTATTCGCCCGAACGGGACGCAAGACTCTTCAGATACGCCATGCGCGACACGTCGTACAGCGGCTTTCCCTTCTCCGCAAACTCACCGATCCGCTCGATGATCTTCGGCGAAACGGCCGTATCATCGACAAAATAATAATGCGATGTCTGTGCCAGAAGCGCCGCGATTACATCGTCCTCCGCGCCGTTCGAACGGCTCGCCGAGATGATATCCTCCTCGTCCTCGAGGACCACACCGCTGTAGAGAAGCTGCGTCACCATCCTCGGAAGAATCGGATGTGCGTCCGCGTCAAAGCGTTCCGCCGCCTTCCGCACATCATCCATCTCCACTGAGAGCCCCTCAAAATTCCTCTCGAGGAACAGAATCATCTTCTCGTCATACTTGCCCTGCGCAAAAACTTCGTGCACAAGCTCGGCGAATTCGGTCAGGGTGTCCGCGCGGTCAGGTTTTGGCCTTGTTTCGGAATCCACCGCATGACGGCCAGGATTCTTCGCGCTGCTGTCCGTTCCTGCCGCATACGGACTCACAGGTCCGCGGTCAGAAAGCACTCTGCCGCCTTTCTCTTCCTCTTCGCCTGCCGGCTCCGGTCCCTGCGGCAGAAGATCGCCGTCAGCGGAAATCATTCCCGACACAAGCCGCATCAGCACGCCGGCATTCATTCCGGCGATGCCGCACGCGCGGACCACAGAGAGCGCCTGTGAGCTCCTTCCGCCCGAAACAAGGAAGGAGAGAAAATCACTCCTCTGCTCCTGCGTAAAGCCTTCGTAAGAAGTTTCCGCAAGAAACTGTGTAAGATCCAGTGCCCGGTCACTTTCTTCATAATAGTGAAGAAGACGCAGCCGCAGATTCTGCCGGTATTCCTCACAAAGCCCCGGCACCTCGGAGAGCCTGCGGAACCGTTCACAGTTGAATGCCGTAATATGGAATCCGTCGCCGGAAAGGGAAGTCAGATACACGTCAAAATCCGTGATGCCCGTGTCAAATGCGGAGAGCATGGAAATCTTGTCCTGATACCTCGCAAGATAATTCTCCGTAAAGTGTGCGCTCACCGCGCTCCGGTTCCCGTTCCCGTCCTCCAGGAACAGATGATGGTCCGTCCCGTACACCGGCATGACAGTCCTGCCGCCGGATATCGGAACACTGGTCTCATCCGTCCGCTTATCCATCGAGAGGATCAGCGTGCGCTGCTCTGTCACCGGAGTCCTGATTTCCTCCGAAAACATCACGCGCACGGCAGCGGGCGCATTGTCCGGCGTCAAAACTTCGTTGTACAGCACATGCCAGTAAAGGTAGCACATGTCGGCGCTCACGTGCTCTTTCGAGAGCTCGCCCAGTGTGAAAGACTGTATTGCCGGCAGTGCCTGCCGATAGAGCTCGGCATTCTCCTGACGGTGCCGGATCAGATAGGCGTACAGCTCTGCTGCCTTCTGCCACGGAAGGGAACACTGATAGCAGAAATAGCGCAGTACAACCTGCGGAATTTCCTCCCTGCAGTCCTCCGGCCTTGCGCACATATAATATTCAAAGAGTCTTGTCACCGAAAGTTCGGCGTCAACCCCCTTTGCATACCAGAAGAAGCTCTCCTTGTTTGTCTTGTTGCCGCGCAGAAGGAGGCTTACGATGCACTGCAGCGTATCTTCCATGAGAAGTCCCTTCTCATAGCCTGCCTTCAGAATGTTGAAAAGTTTCTGCGAATACGCCTTGCGCCGCATGGAAAGCACATCTACCTGCTCCATGACCGCCTCGTCAAGAAGATCATGTTTGGAGGCATAATGGAGGGTCTGCAGCGCGAATTCATCAAGATCCGAGAGAATCGCCGGATTGATGCGGATCATATCGTAGGCTTCAATGTAGATCACCGGACTCGTGCAGCCGAGATCAAACTCCTGCCGCAGAAGCTTCCATTTATAGGACGGGCGCTTCTGATATTCATCAGACAGATACATCAGAATCCACGCAATCCGCCAGTCGGACGGGTTTTTGCGGAGCTCTTCCTCAACCCGCTCAGTCGAATCATAGATGGAGAGCCGGCTCTCGTCCTCAGCACAGAGCACGCCGAGATAACAGCGATAGGCGTACAGCTGCGGATCCGCTCTGCGAAGTCCCCTGTGCTCCGGGTCCGAATAGGTGGGAATTCCAAGTGTCTCCTCGACGCGCCGGTCAAAATCGGCGAGTTCCCAGGCCGCCTCCTTCTGCTTTCCCGCGCTGATTTCCAGATGAACCTTATACAGTGCTGCAACCGGGTCATCCGGATTCAATGCAGTCATCCGGTCGACCAGGAGACCCGTCTGCTGCAGCCATTCGCGGCCGCGCATCTTCTTCGCGCGGAAATCCTCATAATACTTCATCATCTGGACGGTGATGGTCTCCAGTTCCTCGCGTCTGGTCCGCTCGGGATCGGACTCCGTCTCGAGCGTGCGTACAGTGACCGGTATCGTAATGTCGCACCAGCCGCCGGTCAGATGAATGCTGCCGAAATTCCGGCCGGCGTGCATCTTCGTCCGGTCCAGAAAATAGTGGACCTCGACACTTCCGGAGGCGTCAAAATCCCGGCTCCCGATGTGTTTTGTCGAGGGCACGAGGAAATCGCCGTCCAATTCGACCCTGATATCGGTATATCCCCAGCCGCTTCTCGTGAGACGGAAATAGTAATCCGGCATCCTGCCGTCCCCGTCGGCCTGCGCCGGCAGAACGGTCTTTATCTCTTCTATTTCCGGCAGGTATTCGATCGGAGATTTCCGGTCCGTTGAAATCAAAAACTCCTCGAGGTTATATTCGTTTCCCTTATAATGCGAAAGGCCGCGCCACAGATACCAGGCTTCCGATGTTTTATCGTCACTGCTCTGACTCTTCAGCATCCTTCCGAATTTCGGATCGTAGAAAAGGCGAAGAGCCTCATCCCAGTCCTGCTTTGCCAGATTGGCGAAAAGGACAAGATCACTGACATCGCCGTCGCGCGTCCCCAGGGAGGCATTTGCGACAGTCACCGTAAATGGAAGCTTATATTCACCCTGATTGGAAATAATGCGGAAGTACCCATTCTCCACGTTTCCCGCTTCATAGCCGTGTGCATCAAAGACCCACACGATTTCATCAGACGAACCGGAGAATTCTGTTGTGAGGCACTGCATGGAAATGCAGGAAGAAGATACGAAACCCGCGACATTTACGCCGCGCGCCCCGTAGATCAGAAAGGTACCCTTGCGGATTTCGCCGGGATGAACCGAAATCTCAATGCGGGACTCGGAAAAAGTCAGCGGCCCGCGGATAATATGAAACTTTTCGCCGGCCATACGGCCTTTCAGAGACTCAAGAAAAGACATACTTTAAAAATCCCCCGGCAGAGTTGCTGCCGAGGGAATTATACCACGGATAGTGGTTCCATTGTTGCCGGATGCACGAGACGTAGGGTCAGACCTTTAGTTCTCTGCCTTTGCCTGGCTGCTTACAACGGTCTCCATGATTTTATTCGAACGCTCGATGAATTTCGTCATAGACGCCGGATCCAACGGTGCATTCTGGATTCTCGCAAGATCGTACAGCTGCTCGCAGAGCATCTGCGTCTTTTCATCTACGGTATAAGACTTCTCTGCCGCTTTCTTTGATTCAGCAGAAGTATCTGCTTTGCTCTCTCCGGAAGCCTCCGTATCTTTTGCGGCTGCTTTTCCGTCCGCGGCCGCTGCAGTCTCTTCCGCGGTCTTCGCGCCACTGTCTGCTGCAGCTTCAGAAGCGTTTGCAGCAGTCCCTACCGCACCATGTTCCAGAACATACTGGACCAGCGGATGGTTCGCGTTGAGGACCAGCGTCTGGCCTTCCTTGATCATGCCGTCGAGGCCGAACGCGCCGGTATTTCCGGATGCATACATCTTCATCATATCGACGTAGCGGCGGTTCTGCTCTTCCACGGTAAGCATCGAGGCAACATTCTTGTCCTTGAGCTTCGTGAGCTCGACCTTGAGGTCTTTATCTTTCAGAGCAGTGCGGAAGGTCTGTGTGATCTCCTCCTGCTGCTTCTTCAGATCCTCCGCAGCCTTCTTCCCGATTCTGCCCTTAAGGGCGTCCTGGACACCTGCATCAATGCGGGCAAAGTGAAGGCCCTCATTCTTCATCTCGAGAGACTGGATAAACGGTTCATCGATATTGTGATCGAGGATGAACGCCTGCATCTTCTGAGCGCGGAACATGTTGATGTACTGGCTCTGCTGAACCGGATCCGTCACATAGTAAATCGTGCGGTCGGCCGGCTTCTTCTCGTCCTTCTTTTCTTCACCCTGCGAAGCACTCTCTGCAGAGGAAGCTTTCTCATCCTTATTTTCATTGTCCGTGTGAATCGGATTACCGTTCGCATCGAGAATTTCCGGTGCGGGTTCTGCTTTCTTCTCTTCCTCGTCTTTTCCTGCGTCCTTGTTGATTTCAAGTGCATCCGGCAGTGCCACATATTTGCCGTCGAGGTCCTTGAAGAGGATGTAATCGGTCATGCGCTCGCAGAATTTCTCATCCTTGAGGCAGCCGTACTTGATAAACGGGCTGATGTCGTCCCAATACTTCTCGTATGTCGTGCGCTCCGTCTTGCACAGTCCGGACAGCTTATCGCAGACCTTCTTTGTGATATAGTCGGATATCTTCTTTACAAAGCCGTCATTCTGCAGAGCGGAACGGGATACGTTCAGCGGCAGATCCGGGCAGTCGATGACTCCCTTCAGGACCATCAGATACTCCGGAATGACTTCCTTGATGTTGTCCGCGATGAAGACCTGATTGCTGTACAGCTTGATAACGCCTTCCGCGCTCTCATACTCCAGATTCACCTTCGGGAAGTAAATAATGCCCCTCAGGCGGTACGGATAATCCATGTTCAGATGGATCCAGAAGAGCGGCTCCTTGTAGTCGTTGAAGAGTTTTCGATAGAAAGCCTTATATTCTTCATCGGTGCAGTCCTTCGGGCTCTTTGTCCACAGCGGGTGAATATCATTGACGAGCTCCGGGCGCTTGCGGATCTTGAAGCGCTTCTCCGCGGGCTCTGCCTTCTTCTCGGCTTCCGCCTCGCCGTCCTTCTTATTCGGATCATCATT
>ONGY01000077.1 GCA_900317475.1 uncultured Lachnospiraceae bacterium
CCGGGAGCGGAACAAGGAGAATCCATGAGCAAACGTAAAACAGCCCTTATCACCGGCGTCACCGGTCAGGACGGTTCCTATCTTGCAGAATTCCTTCTTTCCAAAGGCTATGATGTACACGGCTGCATCCGGCGGTCATCCACAGATTATCGCGAGAGGATCGATCACATCGAGGGAAATCCGGATTTTCACCTGCATTATGCGGATCTTTCGGATTCCGTCAGTCTCGTGAAGCTGATCGGTGAAGTGAAGCCGGACGAAATCTATAACCTTGCGGCACAGAGCCACGTACAGGTGAGTTTTGATGTTCCCGAGTACACAGCGAACGTCGATGCGCTGGGCGTCCTCCGGATCCTGGAGGCTGTGCGCCTGTGCGGTCTTGCAGACACATGCCGAATCTATCAGGCATCGACGTCGGAACTGTTCGGGCGCGTCGAAGAAGTCCCTCAGAGGGAGACCACACCGTTCCACCCGTACAGCCCGTATGCAGTGGCAAAGCAGTACGGATACTGGATTATCCGTGAATACCGCGATGCGTATCACATGTTCTGCTGCAACGGAATTCTGTTCAATCACGAATCCGAGCGGCGCGGTGAGACATTCGTCACCCGCAAGATCACGCTGGCGGCTTCGCGCATCAAGTATGGCCTGCAGGAAAAGCTGTATCTTGGCAATCTTTCGAGCCGGCGCGACTGGGGCTATGCGAAGGATTATATCGAGTGCATGTGGCTCATCCTCCAGAGCGACGAGCCGGATGACTACGTCATTGCAACCGGGGAACAGCACACCGTGCGCGAATTTGCGCTTCTGGCATTTCACGATGTCGGCATCGAACTGGAGTTTACAGGCGAGGGACCGGACGAGAAGGGAATCGATAAGGCAACCGGCAGGACGCTGATTGAGGTGAGCCCTGATTTCTATCGCCCGACGGATGTTGTGAACCTGCTCGGCGACCCGACGAAGGCAAAGGCAAAACTGGGCTGGAATCCGCAGAAGACAAGTTTTGAGGAGCTTGTGAAGATCATGGCGGATTCAGACCTCAGGAAGGCAGAGGCTGAGGCGAGGACCAGGGATCTGAGGCAGTAAAACCGGAATTCCGGGATTTGGGTTTTGGCGGACTGCTCCGGGGAAAAGGGTCGGTGCAGACGCCGGATGAAAGGATCGAAGATCAAATGATGGAAAAAGATGCAAAAATTTATGTGGCGGGCCACCGCGGAATGGTCGGCTCCGCAATCAAGCGCGAGCTGGAGCGGCAGGGCTACACCAACATCATCACGCGCACACATAAGGAGCTCGACCTGACCCGCCAGGACGCGGTCGAGGATTTCTTTGCGCAGGAAAAACCGGAGTATGTATTTCTCGCGGCGGCGAAGGTCGGCGGTATTGTCGCCAATGAGGAAGCCCTCGCGGATTTCATGTATGACAACATGATTCTTGAGATGAACGTCGTGCACAGTGCCTGGCAGAATGGATGCAAGAAGCTGGAATTCCTCGGCTCCTCCTGCATTTATCCCCGCATGGCGCCGCAGCCGATGAAGGAGAGCTGCCTTCTCACCGGTCCGCTCGAGAAAACGAACGAGGCTTATGCACTCGCCAAAATCAGCGGCCTCAAGTACTGTGAGTTCCTGAACCGCCAGTACGGAACGGATTACATTTCTGTCATGCCGACGAATCTGTACGGCCCGAACGACAATTATCATCCGACCCACAGCCACGTGCTGCCGGCATTCATCCGCCGCTTCCATGAAGCGAAGGAACAGAATCTTCCTTACGTCACCTGCTGGGGCGACGGTTCGCCGCTCCGCGAGTTTCTGTATGTCGATGACCTCGCGAACCTCTGCGTGTTCCTCATGAACAATTACAGCGGCAACGAGACGGTCAATGCCGGCACGGGCAAGGAACTTACCATCAAAGAGCTCACGGAAAAGGTCGCGAAGATCATCGGCTATACCGGCGAGATCCGCTGGGATCCGTCAAAACCCAACGGAACTCCGCGCAAGCTTCTTGACATCTCGAAGACGAAAGCCATGGGCTGGGAAGCAAAAACGAGCCTTGATGAAGGCATCCGCCTGACCTATCAGGATTTCCTCACGAATCCAATGAGGGCAGAGAGATAATACAGTATAATTCTGTGCGGATTCTATTCGGACTCGATCCGGATAGAACCCGGGTTGTCGGGATTGGTATGTCTGAGTTCATATCTTCCCGGAAACAGCATATACGGCATATCTGACATAATTGGGAGAGGATACAGGTGCAAATGCACCGGTGCAAATGTACCGGTGCATTTGCACCTGCGTCCTCTTTTTTATGCAGGCGACGAGCCGGAAGACATGATGCAGACTTGCCTGCAAATCATGGCTCGCGCGGAATGGAATTGATTCTGCAGTACGGTGCAGAGCTTAAATGATCCTGCAGAGAGCATGTTTCATATTTAAAAATTCCGCAGAAAATAATTCACAAACTTTTTCGGACAGATTCTCGCAAAAGAACCAAAAATTGTTTTTTTGTCATTTGACACTTGTAATTCGGAGTGATCACTGATATTGTTCCAAATACACACCCCTTCCGGGTCAGGCATCCGTCGGATGCTGCGGGAGGGAGCACAGACGATCGAAAGCCTGTGTCATGCGGCAGCGCTTCTGCTGCCAGGATTTCAAATTGTTTTTGAATATAGATTTAGACGAAGGCGCACGGCATGATTCTGTGATGCAGAGATCATTGTCTGCATTGCCTGCAGCAGGAGTCACTGTCTGCACCAGGGATCACTGCCTGTATCCGGTGTCCCGGCCAGTTCCAGGGGACACTGCTGGCCGTGAAGTGACCAGAGTAACTGGGAACCGAAAAAGCGCCTCAGATCAATAAAAAGGAGGGAGTGATGCTACGATGATTGACATACCTCCCCGCACGCTCATTCTCACGGTATTCCTTACCGGAGCGGCGGCCGGAGACTCTTACAGCGGTAAAATCCGGAATTACTGGATTCTGCCAGCCTGCATAGCAGGACTCCTGAATGGCATAAACGCGCCCGGTGTGTATTCCGGCTGCCTTTCTTATTTCCCGAAAGGAGCGATGAAGATCTTTCCATGGAACTTCATGCAATTCCTGCTCACTCTTGCGGTCCTTTTTCCCTTATGGTACATCCGGGCGCTCGGTGCCGGTGACATCAAAACACTTGCGGCCCTTGCTCTATGGTTCCCGATGAAGGAGTTCTGGCGATGTGTCTTCGCCTCCTTTGTGATCGGTGCGGCCATCGGCGCTGCCCGGATTGCGGCAGAGAATGTGCGCTCCGCTGAGACTTGCTCTGCGCGGCCGGGGAAGCTCCACACGATCCACTTTGCACTGCCCATCCTGATTTCCTTTCTGCTCCATCTCGGAGGTGCGTTTTGACGGATGCAAGTATTGTTATCTGCGATGATGAACGGAGCTATGCGCTCCATCTTATGGAATATCTGAAAAACAAGGGAATGCCTTATGAGATCTGTGCCTTTTTCAGCACCGGAAGACTTCTGTCAAAAGCAAGCCCGGAAAACACGGCGCTGCTGATTGTTGCGGAGTCAGAGTACACGGCAGACATTGTGGAAAAGGGCTATCGATGTGTTCTGATCCTCAATGAGACGGACCAGTGGCTCGGTCAGTCTGTGCCGAACATCAGCAAATATCAGTCGATGGAGGTCGTATCCGATAAAATTCTGGAGCTTTGCATCGCACAGAGCAAGGAGTCCGGGACGCCTCTCCCGCAGACGATCCGGCACGGACATGCGATGAAAATCATCGGTGTTTATACGCCGGTTACGAGGTGCCTGCAGACGACCGTCTCCCTCACGCTGGGACAATTGCTGGCCCGCGGGCATAAAACGCTCTACATGAACTTCGAAAACTACAGCGGGCTCAGCCGGCTGCTTGCACAGAACTTTCGGGGAAGTGTGTCCGATCTGATTTTCTATAACGAGGTTGCCAGAAAGAAATTCGCCAGTCAGCTTGGGCTTATGACCATCGATGTGAACGGCCTTTCGGTGCTTCCGCCTATGCATTCTTTTATTGAGCTGCAGAGTATCCGCAGCGATCAGTGGATAGCCCTTTTCAACAGCATTGAGCAGGTCTCGGAGTATGAATATCTGATTCTCGACCTCTCGGAATCGACCGCAGGTCTTCTTGATATCCTGCGCGAATGCACGGAGGTCATCACGATCATCCGGCCGGGCTGCCTCATTTCCGAGGCAAAAATGCAGGAATACCGGGCAATTCTGCAGGAAAAAGGGTATGAGGATGTCTATGCCAAGACAAGGCGGTGGCAGCTTCCGGTCTTCCGCGAGATTCCGGCGGATTTCACGGGGCTGACGCAGACCGAGCTTGCCGCCCGGATGCGGAAGATGATGGCAGAAACGCTGCATCTGTAAGGGGCCTTGGGGGAGAAGCAGAAGAGAGCTCCTGAGAAGAAGGTTTTATTGCAGCCGGTAAATGTCCTGCGCGCGCCTGGTTCACAGGCAGGCCCGTCGGCGGCGAGGACGGGGGGAGGGGTATTCAATTGGCCTTAGAAGAACTTCGCGGAAGACTCTATGACCGCATCATGGGAAAAATCGATTTTTCCCGCGAGATGCCTGATTCCGAGATCCTCGATCTTATTGATGAGGAGATCGTTGGAGAGTCCTTTGCCCACGGTATGGAATTGTCCGATATGAAGAAGCTCCGCCGCGAGCTCTTCTATTCGATCCGCAAGCTGGATGTCCTCCAGGAGCTGATCGATGATCCGGCCATCACGGAAATCATGATCAATAACTCTGACAGTATCTTCATTGAGCGGGATGGGGCCATAACCCCGTATCCTCAGCATTTCGCGTCACCGCAAAAACTCGATGACGTGATTCAGGCGATCGTGAGTGCCTGCAACCGCACAGTCAACGCGGGGGATCCGATCGCCGACGCAAGGCTTCCGGGCGGAGAACGCGTGAATGTCGTGCTCCCTCCGATATCGCTCGGAGGTCCGACGGTGACAATCCGCCGCTTCCCGGACGATCCGATCCGCATGAAGGATCTCATCCGCTTCGGCTCCGTTTCGCAGGAGGCAGCTGAGTTTTTGCAAAGACTTGTGTGCGCCGGCTGCAACATCTTTATCAGCGGGGGCACCGGCTCCGGAAAGACAACCTTTCTCAATGCCCTGTCGGACTACATCCCGGAATCAGAGCGGATTATCACCATCGAGGACAATGCTGAGCTGCAGATCCGCCACATTCCGAACCTTGTGCGTCTGGAGGCCAGGAGTGCGGGCCCGGGCGGATGCAGTGCGATCACGATCCGTGACCTCATCCGCACATCGCTCCGCATGCGCCCGGACCG
>ONGY01000098.1 GCA_900317475.1 uncultured Lachnospiraceae bacterium
TCAAAGTCGGGAGCGGTTATCCACACAGGTGGAAACACTGCAGTTTGTGAATAGTGTGGATAAGCTCCGGAGCAAAACGTCAGGAAAGCAGATCTGCCGCGATCTCATTGACATTTCCGGCGCCCATGGTTATCAACACGTCACCCTTTTGGCAATTTTTACGGACAAAATTTTCGATCTCGGTAAAAGAGGGAAGATAATACGTCTCCTGATGTCCGAGTGCCCGGATCTTTTCCGCGAGCGTTCCGGAGCTGATGCCCAGCGTGTCCGTCTCTCTGGCGGCATAAATATCCGCGAGAATGACAACGTCTGCAAGGCAGAGCGCCTTTGCAAAATCATCCATAAGCGCTTTTGTACGCGTATAGGTATGCGGCTGGAAAATGCAGTAGATTTTCCGGTGCGGCATATGGGACGCCGCGGTAAGCGTTGCTTCAATTTCTGTCGGGTGATGCGCGTAATCGTCAATGATCGTGACGCCGTTCCAGTCGCCTTTATACTCGAAGCGTCTGTCCGTGCCTTCAAAACCGAAAAGCGCCGCTCCCGCGACAGTTCTGTCTGCGTGAAGAACATCGGACGCGGCAAGCGCGGCAAGCGAGTTGTATACGTTGTGCTCACCGGGAACGCGGAGCGAGATCTCCTGCGTTCTGACAGCGCCGTCCTCTTTGCTGCAGGCGGTGTACGACGGGTGCGCGTATTCATCATAGCGGATATCGAGAGGGTAGTAATCGCTTTTCTCCGGGTCGCTGCCGTAATAGACGACGCGGCAGGCAAGGCCGGCCGTGATTTCCTGCACATCCGGAATATCCGAATTGATGATGAGCGTCCCGTCTTCGGGAATCAGCTGCGCGAAGCGGCGGAAAGAACGACGGATGTCGGAAAGATCCTTGAAGAAATCCAGATGGTCCGCGTCTACGTCGAGGATGATGCCGATCTTCGGATACAGAGACAGAAAGCTGTTGGTATACTCGCAGGCTTCGGCGACAAAGTACGGGGAATGCCCGACACGGACCTGCCCGCCGATGCTCTTCAACATGCCGCCGACCGAAATCGTCGGATCGTCATCCGAATGCAGCAGGATTTCGGAGATCATGGAGGTCGTTGTTGTTTTGCCGTGGGTGCCGGCGATGGCGACAGGCACCGGATAATTGCGCATGATTTCGCCGAGAAGCTGTGCCCTCGTCAGATGGTTCAGACCAAGCTTCATGGTCTTTACGTATTCGGGATTGTCCGGATGAATGGCCGCCGTGAAAACAACGAGGTCCAGATCCTCTGTAATATTCTCTTCTTTCTGGCCGTACGCGACCGGAATTCCTTTTGCCTCGAGCCTCCTTGTTACAGCGGAGGGCGCTCTGTCCGAACCCGAAACTTCAAAGCCCCGGCTCTTTAAAATCTCTGCCAGTCCGCTCATGGAAATGCCGCCGATACCGCAGAAAAATACCTTCACTGGTTTATTGAAATCGATCTGATACATGCGATGTTCCTTCCTTAAATATGCATATTTCCCTAGTAGATTATACCTTGTTTTGCGCAAAAACCAATATACCCCCAAATGTTCCTTTTAATCCATGCGTGTGATATAATTTTTATATAAAAATCATATCTGAGACCTGTCTGATACGATTTGGGGGAAATTTCCGAAAAACTATGATTTTGAGGTGAAGGAAGCTATGGTCAAAAAGGAAATGATTGCTATGCTTCTGGCCGGCGGACGGGGCAGCCGTCTGGGAATTCTGACTTCCAGAATGGCCAAACCGGCAGTCCCTTTCGGCGGGAAATACAGGATCATCGATTTTCCGCTGAGCAACTGCATCAACTCCGGCGTGGATACGGTCGGTGTCCTGACACAGTATATGCCGCTGCGGCTGAATACGCATATCGGCATCGGTATTCCGTGGGATCTGGACAAGCTGGTCGGCGGTGTTTCGGTCCTTCCGCCTTATGAGAAGATCGAAGGCACGGAGTGGTATACCGGCACGGCCAATGCGATCTATCAGAACATGAGTTATATGGAGAGTTATAACCCGGATTATGTTCTGATCCTGTCCGGTGATCATATCTACAAGATGGATTATGAGTCCATGCTGGATTTTCATAAGGAAAATCACGCGGATGTCACAATTGCCGTCATGCCGGTTCCGATGGAGGAAGCGAAGCGCTTCGGCATCATGATTACGGATGCTGACAAACGGATTACCGATTTTGAAGAGAAGCCGGAGCATCCGCGCAGCAACCTGGCCTCGATGGGAATTTATATTTTCTCGTGGAAGGCTTTCAAGGAAGCGCTCGAGACAAATAAATCGACCCCCGGTCTTGACTTCGGCAAGCATATCATTCCATACTGCCGGGATCAGGGCGAGCGTCTGTTCGCCTATGAATTCAACGGATACTGGAAGGATGTAGGCACGCTGACTTCCTACTGGGAAGCCAATATGCAGCTGATCGATATCGTCCCGGAGTTCAATCTGTACGAGGAATACTGGAAGATCTACACGAACGTGGAGTCGCTGCCGCCACAGTATTATGGTAAAAACAGTGCGGTCGAACGCTCGATCGTCGGAGAAGGTTCCGAGATTTTCGGTAAGGTATACAATTCCGTGATCGGATGCAATGTGGTAATCGGTGAAGATACCGTAGTGCGTGATTCGATTGTCATGAACGGCGCCGTGATTGACAGGGGCTCCTCGATCAGCAAGACGATTATCGCAGAGAATGCCCATGTCGGCGCGCATGTGACGACCGGCGCCTTTGATTCTGCGCCGAACGAAACAGATCCCTCCATTTACAGGGACGATCTTGTCGTTATTGCGGACAGCGCATTTATTCCGGAGCATGTCACGATCGGAAAGAATGTCATGATAGCCGGAAAGACGGTTCCTGAAGACTATGAAGGCGGCGTCCTTGCAAGCGGCAGGTCGCTGAACAGGGAAGGGGGAGCGTCATGAGAGCGATTGGAATTATTCTTGCCGGCGGCAGAAGCAACCGGATGAGAGAGCTCTCCCGCAAGAGAGCCGTATGCGCGATGCCTGTGGCAGGCAGCTACCAGAGCATTGACTTCGCGCTCAGCAGTATGGAGTATTCGAGGATTCAGAAAGTCGCTGTTTTGACGCAGTTCAATTCCAGAAGCCTCAACGAGCATTTAAGCTCATCCAAGTGGTGGGATTTCGGACGCAAGCAGGGCGGCATGTTCCTGTTCACGCCGTCCTTTACCAACGAGAACAGCAGCTGGTACAGGGGGACCGCGGACGCAATCGCGCAAAACATCAGCTTCCTGAAGAACTCACATGAACCGTATGTAGTTATTGCATCCGGCGACTGTGTGTATAAAATGGATTATAATCAGGTCCTCGAATATCACGTGGCCAAGCGGGCGGATATCACGGTTGTATGCAAGGATATGCCGGCGGACGCCAATGTGGAACGTTACGGCACGGTTGTCACCGACGCGGACGGGAGAATTACCGGTTTTGAAGAAAAGCCGATCATCGCGCATTCCAATACGATTTCCTGCGGCATCTATGTCATCAGAAGGCGCCAGCTCATTGAGCTTCTGGAACGCTGCGAGGAAGAGGGCCGGTTCGATTTTGTACAGGATATTCTGATCCGTTACAAGGATGTGAAGCGGATCTGCGCGTACCGGATGGACAGCTACTGGAGCAACATCGCTTCGGTCGATGATTACTTCCGTACCAACATGGATTTTCTGAAGCCGGAAGTCCGGGATTACTTCTTCCGGCAGTATCCGGAAATTCATTCCAAGGTAGCGGATCTGCCGCCGGCGAAATTCAATGTGCATGTCAGCGTGCGCAACAG
>ONGY01000047.1:0-14215 GCA_900317475.1 uncultured Lachnospiraceae bacterium
CTTCCCGCCTTTTTTGTGGTTTGCCGCTGTATGGCATTTCGTGCATACCGTGATCAGGTTGCCCATCCGGTCTGTGTGGTCAGACGGTGTTTTCCAGTAACCGATGTGGTGTACACGCAGAATCCGGCCATCTTTGATTCCCTTGCCGCAGCACTGGCATTTGTATCCATCACGATAAAAGACCGCTTCACGTAGTGTTGCAATACCGTAACGGGTTCCATGCTGATAGTCTGATCCTTCCGGAATTGGAAGACCCTTTTCCTTTGCCTCAAGTACCTGTGTATCGAATGTCCCCACTTCAAGGTATACGTCACAAATCGGCAGTACCTTTTGGAACGTGGATACAAGACGCACATGAATATCCGCCTTATGTTGAAGTGATGGGGCAATCCATCCGGGCTTCTTGGAATGTGTGCGGTTGTCAAATCTTGGTGCACGATACCGGAGACGGTTTCGTCTGTTGCGACGGTACCGTCTCTGCGCATCGTGATGGTTTTTCTCATCTGCCAACGTATCGACTTGCAGATGAACATACTCATGCTTTTTGCTCTTTACAGAAACTCCGATATGCTGATAGCCGGTATCTTCGCAGAGTTCAATCTTCTGCGTATGCGGCGTTTTCTGATCCGGCAGAGCGTAGGTCAGCCGGATGGTAAATCCCGGCTTGTGGCCCGCAATGACGGCTCTGCCGTCTTTGAGCATGCGTCTCACCTTACTGATGTTATATGTCGGCATCAGCGGTGAGCCGTCTGCAGCCAATACATATGTCAGCATAACTGATGCCTCCTTTCAAAATTCAACCATTGTTACGTGCCTTACGGCTTCCCATGCTGTGTCTCCTCAAGGAAGGCATACATGGGGTTCTGCCTACTGGAGGCTCCTAGAAGCCCCGTTCAGCGGGTCCCCTTCGCCAATGTGTGTCAGCAGTTTGTTGTGTACCACACTTCTCCTTTCCCTCAGAGATGTTTAATGGCACACCGCAGAGCAGTGGACTTGTGGAGCATACACTGGTGCCTGTGTTCACGAACAGACAAGCCGAAACTGATCTGCCGAATTTGCTGATAACGTAGCCTATCCGCAATCCAAAGGTTTTTGGACAGGCCCTGGCTACTCACTCAGGATTGCGATAGTGCTGCAGTCCTCACGTTACGCCAATGGGGCTGTGTTGCCACAACCCCCATGGCTTGCCGTGGGGTTAGTGAGGACATGTGTTTTTCCGGTGTAGCGGACGAGGGAGCTCTGGACGGATGTCATGAGGTCGGCAAGATCGGTCCTTGTGACCGATCCGATGGAAGACGAACCTGTTCGAGAGAATTTTCCGTCTCGCTGTTTCTGCTTTTCCATTTTCCGTTTTACTCATTCATAAACCTCGTAACTCTTGAAAGTCTTCTGCTTTATCGCTTCCGCTTTTCAGCTGCTGAATACTGACGCGCGCAAATCCCGCGCCGATGCTGAGTCTAATTGTTTCATGTCTTTCGTATATACTTTACTGCTCTTCCGTCGTGAATCGGCCCGTCAAAATTCATTCCAAATCCAAAATCATAGACATTCCCGCATTCGTCCCGATAAGGTTCCATGTCGAACGGGATGGAAACCCCGAAGTGCACGAGAACCGCGTCGGACAGCGGTTCGACTTCGGACATCACGAACGGGTTCGCCGCGCGGACGACAAGAATCACTTTTCTGTCCTTCATTGCAGCGCGCGTCTCTTCAAGAAGCGTAAGGTCGGAGCGGTTGTAAACAATTGCGTCCTTGCCGCAGAAACTGCGGTCGGTGAAGTTTTCGCGGAAATCCCCGCCTGCGATGCTGGGCTTTCTTCCGGCTAGCGCTTTATACCTGCCGTACATGAGCGAGATCGGGAGATAACCGTTTCCGCCTTTCTTTACTTCATCCGGGTCGTAACATTCGGAGTGCGGGCTGTCGATGAACACGATTGCGGCATCTGCCTCATCCGGGCTCCCGACCCGCTCGCAGTATGCGGAAACGTCAAAACCTGCGGCCGGGTCCTCTGTGTACGAGGGGCCGCCGGGTGTGCGCATGAAGGTTTTGGCGGGCGTCACCGTGCGGAGCGGAATATAGACGCGGAGTTTTCTTTCCGAGGCCGGCTTCTCTCCTCTGCCAGACGTTTTTTCTCCGCGGAGATCGTCAGTCTTTCCTGTGCTGAGCGGAAGCGTGTGCTCTTTATTCTTCAGCAGGACGATGGACTTCTTCTGCGCCTCAAAGCCCGCATCGACAAATTCCCTGCATCCGGCAACAGCCGCACTCTCATCCGGGTCAAGATAAGGATTCTCGAAGAGTCCGCAGCGGAAGGAACTCATGAGGAGTCTCGCAGCAGACGCCGCGATCCGTCTCCTCATCGCCGCTTCGCCGTATTTCGAAACCCCGATCCGGTAGGCTTCCCGGATCGGTTCGATTTCAGAGTTCCCGCCGAACTGGTCGACTCCGTTTTCAATGAGCAGAAGTTCCCGCTCTGCCTCGCTCCTGTCTTCCACGCCGAAGCAGTGCGAGTCGAGCCGGTCGATATCCTTTCCCGGATCCTGCGTGATTCCCCAGTCCGTACAGACGACGCCGTCAAAACCAAAGGTTCCCCGAAGCAGATCGTGAATGATTATACGGGAGTAAGAATTGCCGACGTTTGGAAGCGATTTCCCGTCGGAGGGAAGATCGCCCGCAAGAGGGCTGATGGCGCCGGAGCAGGACTCTTTCTTTCCGCGGGAAGCAGCATCGCCGGAGCAGGACTTCTCTTTTGCACCGGAAGCGCAGTCAGCCGAAGGATCTGCCCCGTGAGCCTTCTTCCATTCTTCTGCGGCGGCATCTGCGCCGGACTCCTCCGCGTAATCCCAGCCGACCGAATAATAGGGCATGACGGCACCGGCAGAACCGGTTCCGCCCTCGAGTGCAAATGCGCCGTCGAGGAAAGGCATGAGATGATCCTTTGCGTCATGGCCCGGGTAAACTGCATATTTTCCGAACGGGTAGTGCGCGTCACGGCCGCCTTCCATCGGGCCTCCGCCCGGCCAGTGCTTGACCATCGCCGTGACACTGTCTTTCCCCCAGCCGTCGTCTGTCCCTTCCGTTGTCTGCATTCCGTCGCAATAGGCGCGGACCATGTCACGGACGAGTTCCGGAGAAGTTCCGAATGTATCGGCGCCGCGGAACCAGCGGGGCTCTGTCGCAAGGTCCGCCTGCGGAGAAAGAGCAGTTGTAATGCCGAGAGCACGGTATTCACGGGAAATATCGGAAGCATATTCCCTGCAGAGTTCCGGGGAGAAAGTGGCCGCAATCCCGAAACCTTCCGGCCAGCGGGATACGTCTTTTCCGGATTTGCGGAACTCCTCGGTTCCTTCATCGGCCGCTCCGTTTCTGGGATCGGAGGAAATATTCACTGGAATTCCGTGAGGAAGACTTTCCGCTTCGGCCTGAAGTTCATTGTTCCACAGCGCGGCAGTTGCCGCGTCCTTGAATTTTACCGCGAGAATATAGCGGATATGCTGCTTCGCGAGGTAATCCTTCTGCTGATCCGTGAGATCATATGCTTTGGCAGAACTATCTTCAAATGTCTTTCCGCCATAGGTCCCGCTCGGGGGGAATCCCGGTCCCATGGATTGAGCCGGAATCATTTGATGCGGAGAATACATCATAAGACCGAGTATTTCATCGACGGAAAGTCTCGAAGCCAGGTCCAGCGCGCGTGTTTTGTCGTCAAGGCGCCAGTCCTCATACGGCAGGAGCTCCCCGGTGCCCTCAAGATCGCGGAAAACGCACCCGTCCCTCCGGATCACCTTACCGTTCGCGGAACCGATCACCGGCCCGCCCTCGTTTTCAAAATAGTGAATCTGCATATTGTATAGCCTCCCTGTTTTCTCTCTGCTGGAAATACCCCTGAAGAAATCCGACGCCGGAATGGGGCAGCCAGAAGAGACTGCTTCTCTGCACTCAGATCTTCCTTCATCCCTTCTGCATTGCTTCCGCCCAAAAACCAATGAATACTGCCCGGTATTATTCACAACCTATAAAAACATAATTTCATAATTTTGAATATTGTAAAAGATGCACAAATGTTGTGGAATAAAAAAGAGACGACTAAGTGGAAAACCTACCAGGGAGAAGTGAAAGCAGTCATCCGCTCGAAAGAAAACGCAGGTTCCATTACCGTCCGTTATACTTCAGAGGGTCTCGAACCGGCTGAAGTGAAAATCCGGACGATATAATCATAAGGCTCCGCGTTCATTGCAGTACAGCACCCTGACTGATAAAATAGTAAAGGCCTGCGCGCATTGAAAGACTGATCCGGGGGCGCGCTCTTTAGATGTTCAGCAGCCCGGCCGCAGCAGGCCGCGGAGATTCGATAACAGATAACAAAAGCAGGTAAAGCTATGCGGGTAATTGAACTCAAAGCATCTGTATCAGAGGAAAATGACCGGACAGCGGACGAAGTCCGCCGGAAAATGAAAGAGCAGGGCACACTGCTCGTCAATCTGATGAGTTCTCCGGGGTCCGGCAAGACGACTCTGCTGGGCCGGATTATTGACGATATCGGAAAGAAAGTCCGGATCGGCGTCGTCGAGGCGGATATCGACGCGAAGGTCGATGCCGAGCGTATCGTCGGGCACGGTGCCCGCTCGATCCAGGTCCACACAGACGGAATGTGCCATATGGACGCCGGAATGACGAAACGGAGCCTTGATGAAATGGGCTGCGAAGGCCTTGATCTCGCATTCCTTGAGAACGTCGGCAACCTGATCTGCCCCGCCGAATTCGACACCGGCGCCGGCCTCGACGTAATGATCCTTTCAGTCCCCGAGGGCGACGACAAGCCGCTCAAATACCCGCTGATGTTCATGAAGAGCCACGCGCTTGTCATCACAAAGACGGACACCCTTCCGGTGTTTGATTTTAATATGGACGAGTGCATCGCGCGGGCGCGGAAACTGAATCCGGATATTCAGGTTTTTCCGGTGAGCGCCAAAACCGGAGAGGGTATGGAAGCATTGGAAAATTGGCTCATCGGGCGCATGGATGACTGGAAGAACAGCATTGATGCGACGTCGGTAGGAAACGGGTGCTGCTGATATGTACTATCGTCTGGTTGTGTTCGGGGTGAAAGACACCTCGGAAAATGTCATTGCATACATTCATCAAAGGCTTTCAAAGGTTGATCTTGTCATCACGATTGCACCGTCGGTGACGAAGAAAAATCAGGTTTCCGGGTATAAAGGACTCTCGTTCTTAACGGAAAAATACGGAATCCCCGTGTTTGAGGCGGACAGCTACCGGCTGACCGATGCGAAAACGCAGGAGTTTCTGCGCGGGAATACTTTTGGAATCGGTATCGTGAGCGGCTGGCAGCGGCTGATTCCGGAACCGGTCCTTGATTCGTTCAGGTACGGCATTTTCGGATTTCACGGCAACGCCGGCTACCTTCCGTTTGGAAGGGGCAGATCACCGCTCAACTGGTCGATGATTGTGGGAGATACTCGTTTCAATCTGAATCTCTTCCGCTATGATAAGAAGGCCGACTCGCCCAATGTTTTTGCGACCGGAACGTTTTCCATCAACGAGCATGACGATATCCGGACGGCACAGTATAAGAACACGATTGTGTCGCAGCAGCTGATCGCGCGGCTTACTGCGGCGCTGTCGGAGGCGGAGAAGAGCGGCGGGGAGATTCCCATCCGCACGGACAGCCGGGACTTCGACTGCTGGTACCCGAAGAGGACGCCGGCAGACGGACGAATCGACTGGCATGACCGGACGCGGAATATCTATAACCTGATCCGCGGAGTGGCGGCACCTTTCCCGGGTGCGTTCTGCTGTATGAGGAGTAAGGAACTGCCGGCCTCTGCACAGGAATCGTCACAAGAATCGGCACAAGGATCCACGCAGCAGTCTGCCGGGGAAGATCTTCCGGCTGCCCTGCCCGGCACGGCGGAGACGGCAAGCTATAACCGGGTTTATAACCCATGTTCAAACCCGGCGGATAAACTAGGCTATAATCCGGTTTCTGTTCCGGAACGCTGCGGGAAAAATGAGGCGGATGAGGCAGACAATGGAACGGATGCGCGCGTCACGATCTGGGAGGCACATCCTTTTGACGACCGGATCGATTTCTCCGCGTTCGCACCGGGAGAAGTGATCGATATTTTCGACGGGAAACTGATCGTCCGCACGGTGGACGGCTCGATGCGCATCGACCGTTTTGAGTGCAGCCGCGGGATTGTCCCGGGCGACATTCTATACTGAACCTAAGCTGCCGGAAAAGACTCTGACAGGACTATCTGCATCTACGGGATTATTCATGATCTGAATCATTGAGATTATTCATGATCTGAGCCACAGAACTGAGAGACTATGGGGGAGACAGACAAGCAGCCAATTCGAATACTGCATGTTCTCGGGACGCTGAATCTGGGCGGCGCCGAGAGCAGGACCATGGACCTTTACCGGCACATTGACCGGTCAAAGGTCCAGTTTGACTTTCTCGTGCACACGGAGGCGCCGGGTGCGACGAGCGAGGAGCGGATGCAGAACCGCGCGCCGCAGTTCTACGACGAAGAGGTCCGCGCGCTCGGAGGGAGAATCTATGCGCTGCCGCGTTTTAACGGGCACAATTACCGTGCATACAGGAGAGCGGCGGAGCAGTTTTTTTCTTCCCATCACGGCTGGGTCATGGTGCAGGGGCACATGACGAGCATGGCCGGCGTCTATCTGCCCATCGCAAAGAAGAACGGCGTGAAGGTGACGGCTGTGCATGTGCGGCACACGCAGGAGGAGCACGGCCTTCGCCGCATCGGCATGTGGGTCATGAGCCGCGGCATCACGAAAAAGGCGGACGAGCTTTATGCAGTATCGCGCCTTGCCGGCGAGCAGCTGTACGGAAAGAAGCTCGTGGAGAACGGGACCGTAAAGGTCATCCCGAATGCGATCGACGCGGAAGGCTGCCGTTTCATTCCGGATGCGCCGCGGACAGGCTCTTTTGCGGCACCGGATACGGAAGACGAGATCGTGCTCGGGCATGTCGGACGTTTTGACGAGCCCAAGAATCATGCGTTTCTGCTCGATGTTTTTGCGCTGCTGCCGGAGAATTATCGGCTTGTGATGATCGGCGGGGGCGCGCTGCAGGAATCAATGAAAGAGAAGGCGCGGGCGCTCGGCATCGAGGAACGGTGCTGTTTTGCCGGCGTCAAAACTCCTGCCGAGACGAAGCGTCTTTACAGCGGCATGGATCTGTTCGTTTTTCCTTCGCACTCGGAGGGCCTTCCGGGAGTTGTTCTTGAGGCGCAGGCCTCGGGAGTTCCGTGCCTGATTTCGGCCAATATCACGGACGAGGTTGCCCTGAGTCCGCTTGTGAAGCAGCTTTCCATCGACCGGCCGGGAGATGCAAAGATGTGGGCGGATGAGATCGGGAGAATGAAAATCAAGGATGAGGCCGGCAGGGAGAAGGACTCCGAAGAGGCGGTACGGATTCTGAAAGATCATGATTTTGACATCACGGAGCAGGCGAAAGTTATGGAGAAGTGGTATCTGGATCGGGCGAAGTGATGACAGGACAAAAGAAGCAGGTCAGTCTGACCTTTTTTATGGAATAAAAATCGGATGAGCAGAACGGAATTTCCGGAAGATAAGAAAATCAATCTGATGCTGGTGGTGCCGATGCTGCACCAGGGCGGTTTCGAGCGAGTGTGCGTGAAGACGGCAAGACTTCTTGCGCCGCTGTATAACGTGACCATCGCGGTTTTTGACCTCAGCGATGCCGCATTTGACCTTGAAGGACTGCATGTCGAGGAGTTGGGGATCGGCGCCGCAGACAGCAGGATCGCGAAAATTCTGAACGTCCCGAGGAGAGTCAGAGCCCTGAAAAAGCTGAAGCGGAAGCTGGGAACACAGATTTCCTACAGCTTCGGCTCCACCGCAAGTCTTACGAACAGCCTTGCCCGCGCGGGGGACAGGCTTGTCATCGGAATCCGCAGCTATATGGACCTCGATAATCCGCGGCGGATCCGTCTGAACTGCCGGAATGCAGACCTCATCATCAGCTGCAGCCGGGAGATCGAACAGATAATCCGCGAAGAGTACCGCTGTGAACACATCACGACTGTCTACAACCCGATCCGGATACCGGGAGACGAAGAAATCCGCAGAGGGCGGAGCTTTCTTGCCGGGAAAATGGCGGGCGGAAATGGCGGAAATGGCGGCGGTGCCGGAGATGCCGGTAATGCTGCGGGCAGTGAAGCCGGTGATAATGCCGGCGGTGCGGTAAATGATGCGGTTTTCCGGCGGGAGTGCGGCGCAGAGGATCCGACGCTCCGGAAGTTTCTCTGTGATCATCCGCATTTTGCGGTCTCCATGGGACGTGAAGATGACGTCAAGGGATTCTGGCATCAGCTGAAGGCTATGGCGGCTGTGATCGAGGAGGAAGAGAAGGCGGGAGAGAAACACACAGGCCTTATTATCATCGGGGACGGAGCGTACACCGGATACCGGAAACTGGCGGCGGACCTTGGAATCGGCAGGGATGTGTATTTCACGGGGCTTCTGCGGCAGCCGTCGGCGCTCTGCTCACTTGCAGATGTGTATCTTCTCACATCGACGTTTGAAGGATTTCCGAATGCACTGGTTGAGTCAATGGCGGTCGGCGTCCCTGCAATTGCTGTGGACTGCCCCACCGGGCCGATGGAAATTTTATGCAGTGAAAAGGAAATACAGGAAATCCGGCGCGGACCGCGTGGGAGGAAGGAAGAGACGATTTCTTCTCCGATTGATGTACAATATGGCACTCTGATCCCTCCGATGGATGGTACAATTAGTTTTGACGCCGGAACGATTTCCGATGAGGAAAGGGCGCTTGCAGAAGTAATCCTCCGCTATGAGCGGAGCCCGGAATACAGAAACGCTTATGCGCGGAAGGCAAGGGAAAGGGCTGCGGTGTTCTCGGAGGAGGCGTACGTCCGGAATCTGGACAGGCTGTTCAGAGGGCTGTCAGAGGGGTCTGACGGCCGGTAATTCAGAAGGATGTATGTTCTGCCAATACAGGAACCTGCAAAGCGCATCATCGCTGCCGTATTCGGCAGAACAGAAATTCGCGGATGTTACATCAGCGCGGTTAAAAATGAGTTTTATCCGGGCAAAGGTGATGAGCGGCAGTGCGCCGGGCAGGGGACCTGAACCGGAGTTTCAAATACACAGGCGGGGAAATAGAAAGGACTATAATGACGAGACTTGAAAATGCGTACCTGACAGTGCAGATTAATGAGCTCGGAGCAGAGCTTACCGGAATTTACGATAAAGAGAGGGGCCATGAGACAATCTGGCAGGCAAATCCCGAATTCTGGGACCGGCATGCGCCGATCCTGTTTCCTTTTGTCGGCAAGGTGAATGGCGGATATTATCGCTACAAGGGCAGGAAGTATCCGATGGGGCAGCACGGCTTCGCGCGCGATCTTATGTTTACACTCATCCGCTGCACGGACACGAGTGCGACCTACGACCTTGTATCGAACGAAAAAACAAGAGAAGTCTATCCGATGGATTTTGACCTTCGGATTACTTACATTCTGGACGACAATGTTCTTACGGTGCAGTGGGATGTCTTCAATCCGTCATCGGACGAGCCGCTGTATTTTTCGATCGGCGGTCATCCGGGATTCAACGTCCCGATCCTTCCCGGCACGGTGAAGAATGACTATTTTGTCCTTTTCGAGCAGGAAGGCATGGGCGGCGAGGAATTCGAGCCGGCCTCGCACCTTCGCTACATTCTGATCGACCCGGAGACGGCGAGTGCCGATGCCGACAATGTCAGAATGCTTGATCTTTCAGGCGGAAGGCGCAGGGACACCGAGGATGGAAGGGTTGTCCCGCAGCTTGCACCGGGAATGCTCAAGCTCACGGAGCACATGTTCGACAATGACGCACTGATTTTTGACGGCAGTCAGATCACGCGGGCGAGTATTCTGTATCCGGACCGCACGCCGTATGTGCGTCTTACCTGCAGAGATTTCCCGTCCTTCGGTCTGTGGTCCAAATCTGCAAAGGCGCCGTTCGTCTGCCTCGAACCCTGGATCGGAAGAGTCGACAACAAAGGGTTTGACGGAGAACTGAAAGACCGGTTCGAAGAGCAGAAACTGGATCCTCTCGGGCACTTCCACAGAGAATATTCGATTGAAATTGACTGATGATATCAAGTTTGAAAGTCCTGCTGATGCAGGACTTTCAAACCGCAGCATCGGTGCTGAAGCACCGGCTGCCGCATTCGGCAAAACCGCATCCGCGGATTTTGCTGCGGGGTATAAGTGTGAATGGGAATACCTCATGCCGATTACGTTCCGATTAGATGACATCACTCCCCATATGGATTTTGCAAAATTCGAGCGGTTCCGCGGACTTCTTCAAAACCGCGGCATCCGGCCGCTTATCGGCGTGGTGCCGGACTGCAGAGATAAGACGCTCGACATCGACGGGGACGGGCCTTCTTTCTGGGATTATGTAAAGGAACTTGAGCAGGATGGCTTTACCGTCGCGATGCATGGCTTCCGCCATGTCTACACGACGCGGGACGGCGGAGTTTTTCCGCTGAACCGCGATTCTGAATTCGCGGGAGTACCGTTGGAAAAGCAAAGGCAGATGATCGGGGAGGGAAAGAAAATCCTGGAAGAGCACGGCATTAAAACGGATCTTTTCTTCGCGCCGTCGCACACATTTGATAAGGATACTCTGAAGGTTCTCCGTGAGTACGGATTTACAAAGATTTCGGACGGGTTCGGCAAAGCGCCCTTCCTCTACGAGGGGATGAAGTTTTATCCCATTTCCTACAGCCGTAAGAGGGACGAGGACTGCGACGGCCTCACGACGTTTGTCGTGCACACCAACACACTTTCGGACGAGGGTTTTTCCTATTATGAGGATCTCATGAAGCGCAGAGAGTGCGTTTCCTATTCGGCCTTTGAGTCTATGGAGCCGGAAAGGATGCACGGCTACTTCTTCCGGCAATATGTACCGGCAGCGCTGAAACACGCGGCGGTGCAGATCAAAAGCAAATTCTGAGACCGTCACCCCAGCACAGTCAGCAGGAAGAAGGAGAGTATGAATCCCGCGATCAGGCCCCCGACGTGGGCGGTCATGTTGATGCGGCGATTGAAGATTCCGTACACGAGGTTGATGCCGAGGGATGAAAGGATGCCGCTCATCGAGACAAGCTGACTGTACTGCGGGATCAGCGCGAGCGCGAGATAAAAGCCGAAAAGCCCGAAGATCGCCCCGGATGCACCGGCGCTGAGAGAATTCCGGCGTCTTTTCTTCTCGGTCTCATATGTCAGAATGTTTCCAAACAGCCCCGAGAGAATGTAAATCAGCAAAAACCAGAAGGGACCGATGAAGCTTTCCATGGCCGGGGCAAGGCAGTAGAGAGCGTACATATTGGTCGCAAGATGGAAAATTCCGAAATGGACAAACATGGACGTAAACAGACGCCAGTATTGCCCTCTGTCGACAAGATCCACGTCCTGAGCGCCAAAACGTATCGCGGTCCGTGTATTTTCTGATCCTCCCTGTGCAGTTTCAACGATGAAAAGGAATACGTTGGCTGCGAGGATGATGATCCATGCGTTCATTTGGTGCCTCCGGGATGTTTACCAGTCGTGCTGCATCAGGCCGTGATGATCCTCCACGCAGCCGCCGCGGAAAACCTTTTTGTAGCCGAGTTTGCGGATTGCCTTCACGGCTTTTATCGGTGCGCTTGCATAGCTTCCGATGACAAAAATCTGCTTATCCTTATCCGGAATCCGGCTGGTGATCCGTTCGATGGAATCGAGCGGGATATTGATGCTGCCGGCGATGTGGCTTTCTTTGAAGTCATCCTTCCCGCGGATGTCGAGAAGAACGGAATTCGGTTCCGTTCGGCTCCGGTTGATGCATTCGTTTACGGTTATTTCTTTGTTCTTACGGCTGAATAATCCCATTCTCTGATGATCCCTATTTTCCGCTTAATAAACTTCTACTTCTGACACGCAGGTCGTGTTCTCTCCATTCGAACCCCGGTAGACAGAATCGATAATAATCCAGAACCGGTCTACCGTCTCATCAACGCGGATGTACTGAGGGTCCGGTGTGTCTTTCAGGTGAATCCGATAACTCTTGTTTGCAGAGTCGAGGCGGAGAGTGACTGCCTTCGGGCGGTTATATTCTTTGAACGAATCCTCGCTCTCCTGGTTTCCGCTGTAGATGACGATATAATGGACCATCGCCTTGGCGTCGACGTTGAAGTACAGGCGTTTGTCATAACCGGCATTTTTCTCACCTTCTGCCCAGGCCGTGTGGATATTTCCATCCATCAGGTTCGCATCGGTGAATCGGGCAATCGGATGACCGTCCACATCACCTTCTGCCTTGCCGGAGGACTGATCCACGGTCCCGTCATCGAGAAGGATCGAGCTTGCATTGAAATCCGCGATTTTGACCGGAGCATAATCCCCGAGGTCTGTCATATCCTCCTCGGCGACAAGCTTTGGGTAGTGTATGCCGAGTCTTCGCGCAATCGGCCCCATACCGGTTGCGATGGATGCAATGACGTAGATAATGGCCGCGATAACAGCAAGCCCTGCAGATGCCTTGAGGATCCGAATCGTCTCTCCGGTCCGTTCTGCACGTTTCCAAAAGCGGTTCTGCGGAACCACGAGTTCTGTGCGCGACTTTTCCAGCCAGTCGTCAAACGACTTCATCCGGATATTTTCCGGAGAGCGCCGCTCGAGGAGGTAGAATTCAGAAACCGTTGTGTCAAATTTTGACGAAAGGGCGAGCGTGTGCGCAAAATCCGCAGCATCCTGGTCGGCACTCGCACCATGAATCCGGCTGATATATTCGAGCGCACGGTAGAAGACTACAATCCAGTCGAGTTCGGCCATTGCCTTCAGGCGGCTGTCAAGTTTTGACAGCGGCGGTGCGATCTCCTTCTTGTAAAGGTCAAGAAGATTCTGTGCGTTGACGCTCGTGCGCTCGATATTTTTTTCCTCGAGCGCGATGTTGAATGAAAACGGCAGGTCCCAGAGATTCGACACAGCCTTCTCCTGCGCCTTTACCAGCTCTTCGCGCTGTTTCTCGGCCTCGGGATCAGAAAGCTTCTTCTTTCCGTCGGTCCGGAACCATGTCTGATTGATGAATTCAGTGAGTCGATCCATAGTATCTGAAAATTGTTATCCTCTCCATATTCAACAGGAATTTTGATTCAACAGGGATTCCGGGAAATCTGTTCAGTGAGAATCTATCTGATCCGAATCCTTCAGAATCCGCCTGATCGGAATTCTTCAAAATAATGCTCTTCAATACTTACTGATCAGAGTCCTTCCTGCCCGAAGCGGTCAGCCACTGGTAGAAGGACGCTTCTGCTGCCGTCTCATAGGAGGCCGTCCAGAGATCTGCAATGCCGAAGGAGAGCAGGCCGAGCAGTGCAAGAGGCAGGAAGCTCAGGATCAGCACGAACAGTCTGCCGCGGTTTCCCTTCATCATGCGGGCGGAATCCCGCAGGCAGTCTTTTGCGCCCAGCGTCTCGAAATCCGCGAGCAGATAATAGCACTGCGAGAAGCTCAGCGTAAACCAGATATCGAGAATGATGCCCGCAATATAGAGCGGTGCGATGAGATACATCTTTTCGATCATCTCCGCCGCATCCGCACAGGTGCTCATGACCAGAGTAGCAGGCAGTGTGCAGCAGAAACTGATGAGTGCAAGGACTGCCGTCACCTTGATGACACGGTCGTTGACGCCGCGCCGGAATCCGGCAAAGAGATCGCCGAATGTAGTGTTCTGCCCATACACAAGCAGAAGATGCTGATAATTGATGCCATATGCCAGCAGGCCGAGGAAAAGCTGGATGATGAAGTTCACAGCCTCAAAACCTATGGTTGATCCGACGTCTGAGCCGGGAAAAATGCTGACCGTGATGTTCGAGAGAAGGAGAGCCGTGATGCAGTAGAAGAGAATGGACCCGACCGTTGTTCCGAGGTGTCCGGTGACTGCCTGCCTGGCCGTTCCCTTGATCTGAAAGTTAAAATCAGATGATCTGGCCATCGCTGTCACCTCCTGTCACTGTCACTTCCGAGCCGGAATTTTCATTGCCGTCCGGATTATAATATTGGGAACTGTCGCCGCGCAGCAAAGACTCGAGGTTGGTTCCATACATTTTGTCGATCTCGCGGATCGTATCTTCCACCGTAATGCCGTACAT
>ONGY01000047.1:14245-23951 GCA_900317475.1 uncultured Lachnospiraceae bacterium
CTGCGGAAGAGCGTCACAAAAGAATTCACGAGAATGCTGAAATTAATGACGAGAGCGCAGACGGAGATAAACACCGCAGCTTTCGCGCGGTCCCTGACATGTTTCTTCTTCCCTTTGGAAATAATGGCAAGGACTATAGAAATCGGCGCGAGAATCATCGGAAGGAAAAAGGTCATGAAAAACGTCGTCGCAAGCGCGGCGATGGACAGGACAAACGATGCCTGCGCCAGATTCTGCGATGCATTATAGGGGGTATACGACGGATAGCCGTTCCAGTTTTCGTTTCCGCTGCTGTCCCAGCCGCTGTTGCCGTTCCAGTTTCCGCTTCCGTTATTGTCCCAGCCGCCGTTGCCGTTCCAGTTTTCGTTTCCGCTGCTGTCCCAGCCGCCGTTGCTGTTCCAGTTTCCGTTTCCGCTGTTGTTCCTGCTGCCATTCTGGTCCTGACCCTGCTGATTCGGCTGGCCGTTCTGATCCTGGCTGTTTTGATTTCCGTTTATTTCATTCTGCCAGTAGCTTTTCCAGTCTTCATCGCTGCCGCTCTGATCCCTGCTGATAAGTCTCTTTAACATAGAAATTTCTGATTTTACTCCGCTTTCCGATTCCGGCACCTCCGGGTGCCGGTGTCAGTCTGAGGTCCTGCACCGGCCGGACGATCAAACCTGTACCTCTATTACATCCATTTACGCCCCACACAATTGTGATTATTTTATTATTTCGGGCAGGAAAAGTAAACGAATAGTGCACAGCTGCCGGAATGGAGAGCGACGGCCGCGCCGCAGCAGGGAAACGGCCCTCCGCAGAAGATAGATGGCCGAAGGTCCGGAGCGGGGACCTTTCTGGCGCGGACTTTGCAGGATTTCGGAACAGACCCGCGGCAGGTTTTGGACAGTCTGTTAAAAATGTGGGCCCCGGTTTCATTGACACTGAAACTGACCGGGCGTATTATGCCTTTCGTAGTGTGAAACCGGAGTTTTGTCGGTCATCGGCAGTGTTCCGGTCAGCAAGTCCAATTGAATATACTCTTATTCAGAGTGGTGGAGACACATAGGGTCTGTGAAGCCACGGCAACCCCGGTAACGCACGTGATGCGCGGTGGGAAGGGTGCCAACCTGAGCGAGAGCCGATAAGGCGAGTCGAACAATAAGAGGATTTGCACATCCGATCCGTCCGCGCCTGGGCGGATTTTTCATGTAATTTCAATAATTTGGGAGGTTTCCAAGTGGAAAAGTACATCTTCACGTCGGAGTCCGTCACGGAAGGACATCCCGACAAAATCTGCGATGCAGTTTCCGATGCCATCCTTGATGCCTGCATGGCACAGGATCCGATGAGCCGGGTAGCATGTGAGACAGCAACCTGCACCGGTTTTGTTCTGGTAACCGGCGAGATCACAACCAAGGCGGTTGTTGATTATCAGAAGGTTGTCCGCGATACCATCCGCGAGATCGGATACGACGACTCCAGCAAGGGTTTTGACGCTGATACCTGCGCAGTATTTGTAGCACTGGATCAGCAGTCCCCGGATATCGCGATGGGCGTCGACAAAGCGCTTGAGGCAAGAGAGGATCAGATGTCCGACGAGCAGATCGAAGCGATCGGCGCCGGCGACCAGGGCATGATGTTCGGCTATGCGACGAATGAGACCCCGGAGTACATGCCTTATTCCATCAACCTCGCTCACAAGCTTACCAGAAAACTCACCGAAGTCCGCAAGAACGGCACTCTGCCGTATCTCCGCGCAGACGGCAAGTCCCAGGTTTCCGTTGAGTATGACGAGAACAACAAGCCGATCCGCCTCGAGGCGATCGTCATTTCTACACAGCATGACGAAAAGGTTTCTCAGGAGCAGATCCACAAGGATATCCGCAAGTACGTTATCGACCCGGTTGTTGATGCTGCCATGGTCGATGATAACACCAAGATCTTCATCAATCCGACCGGACGTTTCGTCATCGGCGGACCTCACGGCGATGCTGGTCTTACCGGCCGCAAGATTATCGTTGATACCTATGGCGGTGTCGGCCGTCACGGCGGCGGAGCATTCTCCGGCAAGGACTGCACGAAGGTTGACCGCTCCGCAGCTTACGCAGCGCGGTATGTCGCGAAGAACCTCGTGGCAGCGGGCTATGCAGACAGACTTGAGATTCAGCTTTCCTATGCAATCGGTGTAGCGCAGCCGACCTCGATCAATGTCAACACCTTCGGAACCGGAAGGATTGACGACGAGAAGATCGTCGAAATCATCCGCAGGCACTTCGACCTTCGCCCGGCGGGAATCATCAAGATGCTCGACCTTCGCCGCCCGATCTACAAGCAGACCGCAGCATATGGTCACTTCGGACGCACCGATGTCGATCTGCCTTGGGAGCACCTCGACAAGGTCGATGAGCTCAAGGCAGAACTTGCGTAAAGAATACGCAGGATACAAGTATAAACGCCTGTCTGCTTCTTTTGTCAGAGTATATCAATAATCAAAGAAAGCCGTCCCTTTTAGGGGACGGCTTTCTTACTGCGGTGCGCCAGGCGGCGCACTTTTTAATTCTCAGCGCTTCATCGCTGCCTTCACTGCGTCGAAGTCATCGAGGACTTTCTTCGGAGGCTCCGGCGTGAGCAGTGAGACCACAACATTTACAGCGATAGCGATGAGGAAGGCGGGGAGCAATTCATAAATGTTGAAGGCGCCGCCGAGCGGCCGGACGAGGAATTTCCAGACGAAGACGCTGATGCCTCCTGCGAGCATGCCGGCAAGACACCCCTGCCGGTTCGAACGTCTCCAGAACAGAGCCAGCAGCACGACAGGGCCGAAGCAGGCGCCAAAACCCGCCCATGCGAAGGATACGATGACGAACACGGAGCTGTTCGGATCCCAGGCAAAGAACGCACTGACGACGGCAATGGCAATCAGCGTGACCCGCGAGACAACGAGCTGCTTTGTCTTGTCGACCTTTATGTGAAGGAATTTTGTCATGATGTCGTTCGAGACCGAAGAGGAGGCCGCAAGAAGTTGTGAGTCCGAAGTGGACATTGTTGAGGCCAGGATTCCGGAGAGAACGATACCTGCGACAAGCGCCGGAATAATACCATATCTTGAAAGCAGGTCGGAAATCCGGACGATGACGGTTTCGGATTCAGAGGTTCCCACAAGCTGTGGAATTCTTCCGGCACCGGTCATGCCGAGTCCGATGACACCGATGGCGATTGCGATTCCCATCGCGATGATGACCCAGATGGTGGCGACGCGGCGGGACAGGCGGAGCTTGCTGTCATCCTCGATGGCCATGAAGCGCAGCAGAATGTGCGGCATGCCGAAGTAACCAAGTCCCCATGCAAGTGTGGAGCAGATCGTGAGGAATGTATACGGCGCACTCAGGCCGGTCGCCTGCACGTAGGTCTCAGTCATGCTGAAATAGCCCGGAAGAGTTTTGGCGTTTTCAATGACAGCAGCAGGGCCGCCGGCCTGAACCGTGCCGAAAATAACAATGATGACCAAGGCTGTGGTCATGATGATGCTCTGGATGAAGTCCGTCGTGGATGCCGCAAGGAATCCGCCCATCGCCGTGTAGAACATGATGACGAGGGCGCTGATCAGCATGGCTGCGTGATAGTCGAGCCCGAACAGAGAGTTGAAAAGCTTTCCGCAGGCGGCAAAACCGGATGCAGTATAAGGCACGAAAAACACAACAATGAACACCGCTGCGAATGCTGCGATCAGATACCGGTCATCACCATAGCGCTTCGAGAAGAATTCCGGCAGAGTGATCGCATCCGTTTTCTCGGTGTACCGGCGGAGCCGCTTGGAGACAATCAGCCAGTTGAGATATGTTCCGGCGGAAAGACCGATGCAGGTCCAGGTGACATCGGCAAGTCCCGACAGATAGGCAAGTCCGGGAAGGCCCATCAGCAGGTAGCTTGACATATCCGAGGCCTCTGCGCTCATCGCTGTCACGAGTGGCCCGAGCTTTCGGCCGCCCAGATAGAAATCACCGACGGTTTCATTTTTCTCCGACAATTTGATGCCGATTCCGACCATGCCGAGCAGATACGCCACCATGGTGACCAGCATTGCAATCTGTGAACCTGTCATATTTTCTCCCCCTTCAGGCAACACGTACCCCCACATGAAGCACGCGCTGCTGTTCCACAAACCGCTGTATACATGCATTACACGAATAAACTTGATTCATTATAGGAATAAATATTCAACGCGTCAACGAATTAATCCGGTAAAGTGCGGCAATGATGTGTCGGCCGTTATGCGTCGATCATGTTGCGCCGGCCGCGGAAAGATTCGGTGCGGATTCGGAAATTACGGACGCGAAGAAGCCTTTTATACCCGGCAGTGACTTCAAAACCACCATTCGAGCACATATGACCGGCGGTCGTGGAAAGATTTGGCGTGGATTCGGAAATTTCGCCCGCGAAGAAGCTGTTTACGCCCGGCGGTGCCTCCCAAACCTCCGTTCGAGCTCAGATGACCGGCGGGCGCGGAAAGATTTGGCGTGGATTCGGAAATTATGGACGCGAAGAAGCCTTTTATACCCGGCGGCACCTCCCAAACCCCCGTTCGAGCGCGGATGACCGCCGGCTGCGGAAAGATTCGGCACGGATTCGGAAATTACGGACGCGAAGAAGCTTTATATACCCGGTGGTTTCGGCCGGAAATGGAAGATCACGCCCGCAAACAAGGCAAAATATCTCCATAGCACCCGGCTGGTTCTGAAATCGTCTGATTCTGAAATTTGGCCTTTTCACATCGATTGTGGAAATATTCGGCCGGGTTTGGAAAACATACCCGCAAATCAATAAAAGAAGGCCGGCGCAGCGCGCCGGCCTTTCCGCAGAGGAGACAAAAGTTTACGCATTGACTTTAATCGTTGCTTCCGCCTTATTCAGTCCTTCCGCCCTCACGGTCAGTGTTACGGTTCCGCCGGCGTAGCCCGCGCGGAGGATGGCGAGTGCTCTGCCGCGGAAGGTGTGGAAAGAGCCCGGGAGATTCAATCCGCTGCTTTCTTTCACTGTAAGGCCGGTTTTGCTGTTTCCTTCCGCCATAACAGCCACAGATGCCTTCAGCAGCACTTCCGCATCCGGGACGAGCCGGCCTTCCGCATCGACAACGGAGACACTGACATACGCAAGGGCATGTCCGTCCGCCGGCATGGATGTCCGGTCTGAGGAGAGAACGATGGCAGCAGGGGCACCGGCCGATTCCAGAATATCCTCGGAGACTACCTTTCCATTTGTCTTTCCAACCGCTTTCACGGTGCCGGGTTCGTAGACCGTATCAAAATAGAAGCTCTTCGGAAGCTCCGCCGGTGCGTCTTCCTTCGATTTCGTGCCAATGGACTTTTCGTTTACGAAAACCTCCACCTCATCTGCAGAGCTGAAGACGGCAATCCGGACCTTCGCGCCTTCCTGTCCGGGCCAGTTCCAGCACTTCCGCACATCCGTAAATCCCCACTGACTAAGGAGCTCCGTCTGCCCGTAGACTGCTGGATCATAGGAGAACACGGCCGTCTCTTCGGCGCCCCACACAATCCGGCGGTAGATGCCCTGCGGCCGGATGTCGCCGTTAATGTCAAAATCTGCGTCGTTTGCAAGTCTCCACGGGAACTTCGAAGTGTGTGAAGACATTTCGGCCATCACATCATCCGGAGAGAGGTCACTCTTCGAAGTGAAAATCGACTTTCCGAGCCCTGCCTCGCCGATGTAGTCCCATGCGGTCCAGGTGAAATCGCCGATGACATACGGAGTTTTTTCGATCATAGGCCAGCGGAAGCCGATTTCCTTCGGGGAGTTCTCGGAGCCGAGCATGACGCGGTCCGGATACATCGCATGGTTTTTCTCGTAGCGATCCTCGAGATAGTTGTAGCCGAAGATGTCGAGGCCGTTTGCAAAGGGTTCGGAGAATTCCTCCCATCCGTCTCCGGGAGCGATGTCGGCGTTCTGGCCGGCGCTCTGTTCTGCCGTAAGCTTCAGTGCTTCCGCAGTTTTCGCGTCATCGAGGCCGCTCCAGTAGGAGCATATTGCATTGGAAATCGGACGGCTGTGGTCGAGCGAACGCAGTTTCTTCGCGAGGGCTGTTGCAATGGTGTAACCGTTTCCGAGGCCTCCGTGCTCGATGATTTCATTGCCGGTCGACCACAGGATGACGCAGGCGCGGGAGCGGTCACGTCGCACGAATGCGGTGAGATCCGCCTCCCAGTCGCTCTCGAAGAACATGTTGTAGTCGCCGGGCTGTTTCGCCATGCCCCAGGCATCGAAGGCCTCGTCAAAAACATACATTCCGAGCTCGTCGCAGGCATCGAGCAGAGCGCGTGAGGGCGGATTGTGCGTCGTCCGGATTGCATTGAAGCCGCTCTCCTTGAGCTTTCTTATCTTGCGCCGTTCCGCGTCGGGCAGACTGACTGCACCGAGTGGGCCATTGTCGTGGTGCAGACAGCCGCCCTTCAGCTTTACCGTTGTTCCGTTGATCTGCAGGCCCTTCCGAACATCGGCGCTGATCAAGCGAACGCCAAAACTCGTCTCGTCATGGTCGCTCATCACGTCCGCTCCACCGGAGGGAGCTGTGCGGTGGGTGCGGAACTCTCCGGCTTCGGTCACAGTGACTTTCGCGGTGTAGAGATTTGGCTCATCCGCACTCCAGAGGAGGGGTGTCGGAATTGTAACTGTCATGAACGCGGTCTCGGTTTTTCCGGGATTGATCTGAATACGGGTGGTCCGGACAATCGGGAATCCGGCATCGGAGCCGGAGCCTTTCTTTCCTCCTGCATCGGCCGCCGCGTCAGGATCCATCTTCTTGTCAACAGTGAACAAAGTGTCGGATTCTTTATATTTGATTGAATTAGTCGACGCATGCAGATCCTTCGGTGTGATTTCCACTTTCACATCGGCGAGCAGGTTCCGGAGCGTCTCATTTTCTATATCTGCTTCGAGACGTATCACAGCGTATTCCGGCCTTCCGTCTTCACCGTATTCAATGTGGTCGGTATAGACGTAGATTCCGTCCTGCGAAAGATGGAGTCTTGCGCAGTGGGAGAGTCTGAGACAGCGGAAGATGCCGGCACCCGAATACCAGCGGCTGTTCGGCTGCATGCTCGGATTCACAGTGATGGAAATCCGGTTTTTCTCACCGCAATAGATGAACGGTGTGATGTCGACGTTGAACGGCGAATAGCCGTAGTGGTGGAGAGCTGCCTTGCTTCCGCCCACCTCGACGGTGGTGTTCATCATCGAACCGTCGAAGGAGAGGTACACCTTTTCATCCGCCCATTCGGATGGAATATCGATGTACTTTGTGTAGTGTGCGGTCATCGCGTTGTAATAACCGCTTGCCGGGCCGGACGGTGCTTCCGGATACGGATCACTTTCGATCATGTAATCGTGCGGCAGATTTACCACGCGTGCATCCTTATCCATCTGTCCGAGAACGGCAAAACCGACCGGACCGTGACTGAATAACCAATCTTTGTCCAGACTTTGATACTGCATAATACATTGTCCCCTTTCCTGTGTCTTGTGAAGTCTTTTTAAGTGTTTGAATCCGCCGACTCACCGCCTATAAGTCGAACATTTTTGCAAATTCCTCATTTCTCCTGCAGTTTTTAAATAAAAACGATTCCGGCAGAGCGTTTGCCTCTTCCTCGGAAAGCGAAGTAAGGAGCGGCAGGAGAATATATTTCTCCTCCAGCGGGTAATAGAGCGAACGCGCGCGAAAGAAGAGAATATACCGGTCGAGAGCAGTGGCATCCTCGTATCCTTTGCGGCAGCACTCGTCCGTTAATTCATGCCCGAGGTCCATTTCGAGATGATGATCCCAACGCTTCCCGACTCTGTCCGCCAGTTTCTTCCACGCGGTATTGTCATCCGGCTGAACCATCCCCATAAAGCCGATATCTTTATAAGACCAGAAAGTGAACGACAGCTTCCGTTCATGAAAAAGATCAATGGTGTCCTGAATCATCGGACGGACCCTCTCAAATCCCATGGTCCTGATCTCATATCCGGCCTCTCCGCACAGGATCGGACGTCCGCTCGCACCTGCCTGCGTCATCAGGCGGTCCAGGACTTCTCTGAAGATTTTCTTTCTTTCTTCTCTGGAATAGGTGTCCTCATAAAGGTCAGGATACCATACAGTCGGATAAAAATGAAAAGAAAAGGCAACCTGCGGATCCTCAAAATCATCGAGTCCATTGAAATCGGACGCGAAGTGATCACCCTCGAAGAAAACAATATGGTTTGAGTCGTTTTTTCGTACAGCCGCCAAAACTCTGTGATAGAAATTCCGGAGTATCTGCACGCTGCCCTCCATCCGTGCACCAGTGGCGCAGTCGTCTGTATCTTCTTTACCCGTGAGAAGGGCAGGAATGATGAACGGCTCATTCAGCACATCGTATCCCAGCAGATATTTCTCATCAGACAGGTGCTTTGACAGATCGTCCCACATATCGACGACCATGTCCTGCAGGGCGCAGAACCTCCAGAACCCGGTGTATCCGGTCTGATTGTCACTGTGCCAGTCGGGATTCTGGCCGCCGGGGGCGGTGTGAAGATCCGGAAGCACATAGATTTCATATTTTTCCGCCATCCGCATGAGGCGGTCGATGTATCGATAGCCATCCGGTACACGATCTCCATTGTCATCAATGAACATATTATATCGGAAAGGCACACGGATGAGATTGATATTGTGACTTTTCAGGTAAGCAAAATCATCCTCTGTCATGAAATCCTGTGTGAATTCATCGAGAATCCTGCGGCCCCGTTCCAGCCCGAAAGCAAGATTGAAAGTCTGCCGTATCTGAGAATCGGTTCCGGGAAGGCCAACCATGAAATGCTCCATGTTGAACCAGCTTCCAATCCCGATCCCGTTAAAAATGATTTCCTTATCTCCGATGGTAAAACGGTTTCCTCGGGTTTTAACAAATTTTGTACTCATTTTTATTTTTTCCTCGTGTTTTGATTCCCTGTCTGTCAAGTATCATTGCTCCTTTCCTTCGCCGGTAATTTTTTTATTGACCTTGTTATAGATAAGATCATATAAATTGAGGTGCTGGATGAGTCCAACGATCTCATCCACATTTGAACAGGCAAATTTGCGCAGAATCTCATGAATCTGGCTTTTTACGGTCGACATTTCGACGTGGCGGATCTGACAGATTTCACGCCTTGTCTTTCCCTGAATCAGAAGATGCAGGGTTTCAAGCTCCGTGGAGGTAAGCGATGTCACAATATTGACGGCCATCAGGAAGCTGGTTTCATTCGCCCGCGCGCGCCGGAATTCACCGAGGATTTTTCCTGCAAGTTCAGGCCGCAGGGGGCTTCTGTTTTCGTAGGCATTCCGGATGCTCTGCAGGACCTCTTCGGGCTTCGCATTCTTAACGATGTAATCGCAGACACCGACCTGAAAGGCTGTGAAAATGAGTTCATCATCTTCATAAACGGTGAGGATGATAACTTTGGTGCCGGGTTGCCCGGAGAGAATCTGCTGCGCCGCACGGATGCCGGCGTCCGGGGTCTCCATCTCGATGTCCATGAGAATGACGTCCGGTTTTGTCTCTTCAAACCTCCGGACGGCTTCACTTCCGGTCGCGACGTCAGCGACAACTTCGATGTCATCACTTTCATTCAGAATTTTGACGTACCGCCTGCGGATCGGATCCATATCCTCAGCGATCATGACTTTGATTTTATTCATTTTTATACCCCG
>ONGY01000037.1 GCA_900317475.1 uncultured Lachnospiraceae bacterium
GCATCCGCGGATTTTGCCTCAGCGGGGTATAAGTTTGAAAGTCCTGCTGATGCAGGACTTTCAAACCGCAGCATCGGTGCTAAAGCACCGGCTGCCGCAGAGCAGAGTACACTTGCGGATGAACCGGAAAAACCCAATTTCTGGGGATTCGGAAACGGTTACTATTACGCTCCTTCGGCGCGCCTTGCGGTGAATCATTTACATCCGGAGCTTGAATATTCCGGAATGATTGCGGCATTCCACGAAGCCGGGATCGAGGTAGTACAGGACCTCTGGTTTCCCGAGAGTATCAGCGGTGAGGCAGTCACGAGTGTTTTAAGCTATCTTGTCACAGTGTACGGCATCGACGGATTTCACCTCTTCGGGGCGGATCTGCCGCTCCGACATCTATGTGAGAATCCTGTTTTATCGGATACACTGCTGATGAACTCGAATTTCCCGGACTGCGGTCAGGGACAGATGCGGAATGATCCGTCCGTATTGAGTTCGCCCGCCGTCCCTGTCCACGGGACGATCTTCCTCGACCCGGGGAAAACGGCTTATTACAATGACGACTATATGTACCTTCTCCGCCGTCTTGTGAAAGGCGATGACTGTGTGCTCGAACCGTTCGTGCGCAGATTTCTGTCCGTGCCGACCGGCCGCGGGGAAATCCGCTATGCCGCCTGCTATAACAGCTTCACACTCGCTGACACGGTCACCTACAGCCGCAAGCACAATGAGGCCAACGGTGAGGACAACCGCGACGGCACCGACAACAATGCAAGCTGGAACTGCGGAGTAGAAGGCAGAAGCCGCCGGAAGGATGTCCGGACGCTCCGGCACAGGCTCATCCGCAATATGCTTCTTCTCTGCCTGCTGTCCGAGGGAACACCTCTGCTTTACGCCGGCGATGAACGGATGAATACGCAGAACGGCAACAACAATCCTTACTGTCAGGACAATGAAACCGGCTGGACAGACTGGAAGAAGACGAAAGAAGCCTCCGCGGTTCTGAAATTCACAGGGGACTGCATGCGTTTTCGCGATCAACACGCCGTCTTCCGGAAAAAAACTCCTTTCCGTTTCTCGGACTACCGCGGGCTTGGTTATCCGGACGCATCGTTCCACGGAATTGATGCCTGGAAGGCAGACTTCTCCGGTTACAGTCACAGTATTGGAATTCTTTACTGTGAAGACTACGAAAATGAACCGACCGAGAAGGAACTGCGCACAGGAATGCGCCATCTTCTCTATCTCGGAATCAATATGTACTGGCAGGACATCGCACTCGGCCTTCCGCATCTGCCGGCAGGCGAAAAATGGGTGCGGATCATGGATACAAGCCTTCCGGATCCGTTTGAATGCAATGAAGAGTGCAGTCCGGAAAATATCCAGTGCCGTGTCCCTCCCCGTTCCATCGTGATTCTGGAAACCGTGAGAGATGAGAGCAAAGTACCCGCGGCAGAAGAGACAGGGCAGAATGTACAGGGACATGCAGCGCAGAGCGCAGAACAAAGCAATGAAGGTAGAGACAAAACAGAGAATCACACCGACGAAGGCGCTGGGGCACCTGAAGACCATTAATCATCATCGTTATCTCGTGTGCAGGGAATGCTTCCGGGTCGGACTTTACCGGCAAGGGCTGACGCATGATCTGTCCAAGTATTCGCCGACCGAATTTCTGGTCGGTGCCCGCTATTTTACCGGGAAGGAGAGCCCCAACAACGGAGAGAGGAGAGCAAAAGGATACTCCGCCTCCTGGCTTCATCACAAGGGAAGAAACCGCCACCATTACGAGTACTGGGTTGACTATCCGAAACACCCTTCAGGCACTCCGCATTATGTGCCCGTCAAAATGCCGGGGCGTTTTGTCGTTGAGATGTTCTGTGACCGCGTTGCTGCCTGTAAGGTCTATCACGGAGATTCCTACAGGGACTCTGACCCTCTCGAATATTACCGGAGGGGCATGGCTCCGGCATTCATGCACCCGCAGACAGCTGCGCTCCTCGAAAAACTGCTTGTCATGCTGAAGGAGAAGGGAGAGGACGCGACGTACGATTATATCCGCAGTCACTTAAAAAAGCGTCCGCTTTTCCGCAAAAGATGAACGACGAACGTTTTATGGCGGCAAGACAGAGTGTTCTCACGCCGGATGCGCGTGAGCGGCACGGAATCGGCATGCAGAAGGAAAAAACACTGCACGCTGTCTTTAAAAATTATGAAGACCCCGATCCCGATCATCAGGAAATCCCACTGGTCGGGAATTTTGTCGCTGATATTTTCGACGGAAAGACCGTTATTGAAATCCAGAACGGGAACTTCGGACACATCCGGGAGCGCCTCGCTGCATTTCTGCCGCTTTATCCCGTGCGGGTCGTCTATCCGATTCCGCACATAAAATACATCACCTGGGTCGACCCGGAGACGGGTGAACTCGGAAAGCGCAGTAAATCACCGAGGAAGGGCACCTTTTACGACGGATTTGAGCAGCTCTATAAGATAAAGCCGTTTCTCAGGGACCCGAACCTCACGATCGATCTCGTCCTGACGGACATGGAAGAGTACCGGCTCCGCGACGGCTGGGACCGTTCCGGCAAGAGGGGATCACATCGCTTTGACCGGGTTCCGACCGCTATTGCAGAGGAACTGGTTCTCGAGAGCCCCGGGGATTATCTGGCGTTTGTGCCATATGACCTTGCTGAACCATTCACGGCTGCCGAAATGGCGAAGAGTGCAGGCTTCCGAAAGGACGGTTTTTCCGGTATCGTAAAGCTCCTCACCGAGCTCGGAGTCCTCACCCGGACCGGGAAACGCGGCCGGGCCTATCTTTACAGTGTCTGTGAAGAATATAAAAACCGATAACCGTAATATCGATAGCCATCTGCATTGCATTATCGGTGAAACCGTCAAAGGTGCAGTGTTCATCGGTGAATTATCACCGGTGATAATTCACCGTGAGGAACAGGAATTCGCAGGACAGTCATCTGCGGAGAATACAGAAACCATCAATTTCAGATATTCATTTCAATGAAAGGAAAATTCATGAGCCAGTATAAAGATATCAGTGAGCGGTTTATCCGCTATGCATCCATCACAACCCAGTCGGAAGAGGGCCATGTGGAGACCCCTTCCACGGAATGCCAAAGAGACCTTGCTTCTCTTCTTGCATCGGAGCTTGAAGAGATGGGAGCTTCGAACGTCGTCTATGATGAAAAGTACTGCTATGTTTACGCGACCATCCCGGGAAATATCCCTGTCGATGAGAAAAAGCTGAATGCTCGCGCGGACAAGGATACGAAGCACCGCGAAAACCTGGCGCCCATCCTCGGTCTCATGGCGCACATGGATACTTCGGATGCCGTCAAAGGTCTCAAAGTCTCCCCGAGACTGATCCGGAATTATGACGGCAGCGACATTGTTCTCGATGCAGAGGGCCGATACGTGCTCTCCCCGTCGGATTACCCTTCACTGTCGGCTCACAAAGGAGACGACCTCATTGTGACGGACGGAACCTCCGTGCTTGGTGCCGACGATAAGGCAGGTGTGGCGGCCATCATGGAAATGGCTGAGTTTTTCCTGAACCACCCGGAATACGCACACGGAACCATCCGGATCTGCTTTACGCCGGATGAGGAGGTTGGAAACGGCCCGAAAAACCTTAACACCGACATTTTTGCGTGCGACTACGCCTACACAGTGGATGGAGGCGATCTCGGCGAACTTCAGTACGAGAATTTCAATGCGGCAGACGCAAAGATTGCGTTCCGCGGCATCAGCACTCATCCCGGTGAAGCGTACGGACGGATGCGCAATGCGATTCTTGTGGCAGCCGACTTTATTTCGATGCTGCCCGCGATGGAGATTCCTTCCCGCACTCGCGGCTACGAGGGATTTTTCCACGTAGAAGGGTTCACGGGGACGACCGACGAGGCCCACATGGACGTCATCATCCGCGACCACGACCGGAAACGTTTTGAAGAACGCAAGAAGACCATCTCGAAAATCACCGATACCCTGAACGAACGGTACGGCAGGGACAGCGTGACGGCAGAAGTAAAGGACAGCTACTACAACATGCGTGAGAAGATTGAGCCGCATATGGAGCTTGTCGAAAACGCCAGGAAGGCCATGGAGTCTCTCGGCATAAAGCCGATCATTTCTCCGATCCGCGGCGGCACCGACGGATGCGTTCTTTCCTTCCGCGGCATTCCGTGCCCGAACCTTGGAACTGGCGGATACAACTATCACAGCCGCTATGAATATGCAAGTGTCTCCGAAATGAAGAAGAATGTGCGGCTGCTTGCGAAAATCATGAATCTCTATGCGGAGTACGAACTCGATGACTGATGAAAAAATTCTCGCCGCTGTGGATCCGGAGGGACCGGCTCCGGAAGACGGTGAACTGCGGCAATATTATTTTCTCCGGAAGATGCAGGAATTCACAGCCGGGCGTGCGAAGACGCTTGAGCGGAAGATGACTGCCTGTGTTGTTACATTTGGCTGTCAGATGAACTTCAACGACTCCGAGAAGCTTACCGGAATCCTGAAAACCGCCGGATTCGATATCACAGAAAACGAAGATGCGGACTTTGTCATCTTCAACACCTGCACCGTGCGTGAGAATGCAAATGAACATCTATACGGACGTCTCGGAGAGGTTCATCATCTGAAAAAATCAGATCCCCGCAAGGTGGTCGCGATCTGCGGCTGCATGGTACAGGAGAAGTCGGCAGCCGAAAAGATCAAAAAGAGTTATCCCTTTGTGAACCTTATTTTCGGGACCTATAACCTGTACTGCTTCCCGGAATATCTGTACCGCTGCTATCACGGGGAGAAACACATCTGCGAGCTCTGGGACAAGAGCAGCGAGATCGTCGAGAACATGCCGGTGCTGCGCAAATATCCGTGGAAATCCGGCGTCAACATCATGTTCGGATGCGATAACTTCTGCAGCTACTGCATCGTCCCCTATGTGCGCGGCCGCGAGAAAAGCCGTGAGCCGAAGGAGATTCTGCGTGAGATTGAAAAGCTTGCAGACGACGGCGTGAAGGAAATCATGCTCCTCGGCCAGAATGTCAACTCCTATGGAAAAAATCTTCCCGAGAAGACGAATTTTGCCGAGCTCCTCGCTGCGGCAGCGCAGATTCCCGGAATTGAACGAATCCGGTTCATGACGCCGCATCCCAAGGATTTCTCCGATGATGTCCTTTATGTCATCCGGGATAATCCGAAGATCGCCAGGCATATTCACCTGCCGCTCCAGTCGGGTTCCGACCGGATTCTCCAGGCCATGAACCGCCACTATACGAAGGAATCCTTCCTCGAACTGGTGGATCACATCCGTTCCATCGTACCGGATGCTGCGATCACGACCGATATCATTATCGGCTTTCCCGGAGAAACTGCAGCGGATGCGGACGAGACAATCGATGTCGTGAAAAAGGCGCATTTTGACAACGCGTTTACCTTCATCTATTCTCCGCGCGTCGGCACTCCGGCAGCCCGCATGGAGCAGGTCCCGGAAGAAGAGAAGAAGCAGAATTTTGACCGTCTTCTTTCCGTCGTACAGGAAACGGCGAAGGAGCAGGCAAAAAAACTCCAGGGCCGCGAATTTACGGCACTAATCGAAGAGATGAACGATCAGGATACTTCCTTTGTAACCGGACGGCTCTCAAACAACATGATCGTTCATGTAAAGGGAGATCCCTCCATGATTGGGCGTTTCTACCGCGTCCGTCTCGATGACTGCCGCGGATTCTATTACTTTGGAACAGCGCTCGGCGAAATGACGGGACCGGATGTCGAGGTCCGGTGACGTGCTGAACCTGCCTTAAGGGCAATACGTCACATGAAGCAGAGCCAATACGTCAATAAAATGTTTCCATACGGAAAGAGGCTTTTCATTGGCTAAAGAAGAACTGTCTCCTATGATGCAGCTGTACATGGAGACGAAAAAACAATATCCGGACTGTATATTAATGTACCGGATCGGAGACTTCTTCGAGATGTTTTTCGATGACGCGAAAACCGCCTCGAAGGAACTCGAGCTCACGCTCACCGGCAAACAGTGCGGTCTTGAAGAGAGGGCCCCGATGTGCGGGGTTCCGTTCCACGCAGTCGACTCCTATGTCACGAAGCTGGTATCCAAGGGCTATAAAGTGGCCATCTGCGACCAGATCGAAGACCCAAAGCTGGCGAAGGGACTCGTTAAGCGTGCCATCACGCGGATTGTCACACCCGGCACAAATATGGATATGCTCTCGCTCGACGAGACAAAGAACAATTATCTTTTCTCTGTCTATTACTCGCAGGGCTGCTCTGGAATCGCCGTCACAGATATTTCGACCGGCGATTTCTTTGTCACCGAGGTGGATACCGACCGGCGCCTTCTCGATGAAATCATGAAATACGCCCCGAGCGAAATCATCTGCAATGATGCCTTCGAAATGAGCGGCATTGATCTCGAAGATCTCCGCACACGTCTCGGAATCGCAGTCAACACGCCCGGCGCCCATTACTTTGAGGAGGATTCGGCAAAGGCAGTTCTTCTCGAGCACTTCAGAGTAGCCAGCCTTTCCGGACTCGGTATAGCGGATTTTCCAAACGGCACGATTGCCGCAGGCGCGCTCCTCAAGTATCTGTACAACACTCAGCTCAATGATCTTTCGAACCTCACCCGGATCACGCCTTACCTCTCGAACCGGTATATGCTGCTCGACAGTGCGACGAGAAGAAACCTCGAGCTGACGGAAACTCTGCGCGAGAAGCAGAAGAAGGGATCACTCCTCTGGGTTCTCGATAAAACAAAGACCGCCATGGGCGCAAGACTCCTGCACCAGTTTCTGGAGCAGCCGCTCACCGACCGCGAGTCAATCGAACGGCGGCTCGGCGCCGTCGAGACGCTCAATAAAAACAGTGTCGACCGGGATGAAATCCGCGAATATCTGCAGCCAATCTATGACCTCGAGCGGCTGCTCTCGCGCATCTCCTATAAATCCGCCAATGCAAGGGATATGCTTGCATTCCGGTCATCCCTGTCGATGTTTTCGCCCATCCGCAGCGCGCTTTCGGGCATTCTGAAGGGAGATAATCCCGGAGGCAGCTCTGCAAGGGCCGCTGAATCAAAGGATGGCCAGACCGGACTTTCCCTGGCGCCGACCGGCGATCCGGAGCTTCTGAAAATTTATAATGAGATCGGGAGTTTTGACGATCTTCTCGACATGCTGAACCGGGCCATCGAGGACGATCCGCCGCTCACCATCCGCGAGGGCGGTATCATCAAAGACGGATTCAGCGAGGATATCGATCATCTCAGGAAGGCCAAGACCGACGGGAAGAAATGGCTCATGCAGCTCGAGGAGGAAGACCGCGAGCGCACCGGTATAAAAAATCTGAAAATCAAATACAACAAGGTTTTCGGATACTATTTTGACGTCACCAATTCATTCAAGGATAAGGTTCCGCCCGACTACATCCGCAAGCAGACGCTCGTCGGCTCGGAGCGGTACACGACACCCCGCCTCAAAGAGCTCGAGGATGAGATACTCGGAGCAGAAGACAAGCTGAACTCGCTCGAATACGACGCCTTCTGCGAGGTCCGGGATACGATTGCGGAGCAGATGGAGAAGATCCAGCGCTCCGCCAAAGCCATCGCGCTGCTCGACGTCTATTGTTCGCTCGGGCTCGTCGCGGAACGGAACAATTATGTGCGCCCCAAAATCAACGAGAAGGGTGTCATCAATATCAAGAACGGACGGCATCCGGTCGTGGAAAAGATGCTGGACGGTGATTTCGTCGCAAATGACTGCTTCCTCGACAACCGGCACAAGGCAATTTCCATCATCACCGGTCCCAATATGGCCGGCAAATCGACCTACATGCGCCAGGTCGCACTCATCTGCCTCATGATGCAGTGCGGAAGCTTTGTTCCGGCCGACAGCGCGGATCTGTGCGTGGTTGACCGGATTTTCACGCGCGTCGGCGCCTCCGACGATCTTGGAAGCGGGCAGAGTACCTTCATGGTTGAGATGAACGAGGTTTCCAACATCCTCCGCAATGCTACGCCGCAGAGTCTCATCATCCTCGATGAAATCGGCCGCGGCACCTCGACCTATGACGGCCTTGCGATTGCCTGGTCGACCATTGAATACATCAGCAACAAGAAAATTCTCGGCGCCAAAACTCTGTTTGCGACGCATTACCATGAACTGACCGAGCTGGAAGGCCGCATGGACAATGTCAACAACTACTGCGTCGCAGTAAAAGAGAAGGGTGATGACATCATTTTTCTCCGCAAGATCATCAAAGGCGGCGCTGACAAGAGCTACGGCATTCAGGTGGCAAAGCTTGCCGGTCTCCCGGATGCGGTTGTGAATCGGGCGAAGGAAATCCTCTCGCAGCTCATCGACAGTGACATCACGGAAAAGGTCCAGAATATCGCGGTCGAAACCTCCGGTCAGGGCAGGGTAAAACACTACGATGATGTCGATCTTGGCCAGATGTCCTTTTCCACAACGGTGAAGGATGAAGATGTCCTAAAGGAGCTCAAGGAACTCGACATTTCCTCCATGACCCCGCTCGAGGCACTTAACACCCTGAACCGGCTTCAGAATGAACTCAAAAACCGCGTCTGAACTGCTGCATTTCATGGAAAGGCAGATTCCGGCCGCAGAGAATATAAGGGCATAAAACAGTATGGAAATACACGTTCTCTCGAACGAGACCATCAACAAAATTGCCGCGGGCGAAGTCATCGAGCGCCCCATCAATGTCGCGAAGGAGCTTATCGAAAACTCGATCGACGCCGGAGCGACCGCGATCTCCGTCGAGATAAAGGACGGCGGGGTCTCGCTGATCCGCGTTTCAGACAACGGCTGCGGCATCGAACCGGACCAGATCACAAAAGCGTTCCGGCGCCATGCGACATCCAAGATAAACGACTCCGATGACCTCGAACGTCTGACCACTCTCGGTTTCCGCGGAGAGGCTCTCTCGAGCATTGCGGCCGTTTCCGAGGTCGAGATGATCACGAAGGTCTCCGGCGCTCTCGACGGCGTCCGGGCTACCAATGCGGGGCTTCATCCCAATGACACCGATGTTATTCCGCTTGAAGTGAGCGAGGTCGGCGCGCCGGACGGCACGACGGTCATTGTCCGCAACCTTTTCTACAACGTACCGGTCCGCCGCAAATTTCTGAAGACGGCTGCGACCGAAGGCGGCTACATCAGCGATCTCATGGAACATATGGCCCTTTCGCACCCGGACATCTCCTTTCATTACCGCATCAACGGAAAAGAGAAGCTGCACACATCCGGAAATGGTAATATCAAAGAGATTATCTACCGCATTTACGGCCGTGAGATTGCAAAAACGCTTCTGCAGGTAAAGCAGGAAGATGCCGAATCCGGATACCGGCTTGACGGTTACATCGGACGGCCGGAGATTTCGCGCGGGAGCAGGTCTTTTGAGATTTTCTTCGTGAATGGACGCATCCTTGAAAGTGATGTCCTGTCGCACGGACTTGAGTCCGGATACCGCACGGACCTCATGCAACATCAGTTTCCTTTTGCAGTCCTGTATCTTACGATCCCGCAGAACCTCGTCGATGTAAACATCCACCCCGCCAAGCGGGAGGTCCGCTTTTCGGACAGTCAGAAGGTCTATGAATTCATCGACCGTTCCGTTTTCCGCACGCTGCACAAGGAAGAGCTGATTCCAAGAGCAACGCTGCAGACTGGAAAGGAAATCCGTGAAGAAGAGCAGAAGGAAAAAGAAGCCCTCGCCGGTGAGCATATCGAACCGTTTGAAATAAAGAAAACCAGAAGGCCGTCTCCTGAATACTCCGGAAAACCAGAAACCGCCGCCTTGCCGGAAGATGCAGAAGAGGATTCCTTCTTCTCCGATTATCGCCCGGAGTGGGATGCAAAGAAAAAAGCCCAAAAGGACACGGATGATATAAATATTCCGGATGAAAATCTGCGCGGGGAAGAAACTCTCCAGGAAGAAAAAGATATCCTGGCGGAAAAAAATCTCCAGGAGAAAAAAACTCTCCAGGACGTAGAGAGCCTTCCGGATGGGAAGGATTTCCCGGAAGCAGGCATTCCCATTTCGGCCGGAGGCGATGAAGTTCAGTCATCCGAACAGCTCTCCTTTTTCGATGCCGGCGAAGACAGCGGTCGGATCCTCACAAAGGAAAAGGCAGAGGATTTCACATTCATCGGACAGCTTTTCAAAACCTACTGGATCATTCAGTCCGGCGACCGCTGTCTGATGATCGACCAGCATGCGGCACACGAGAAGGTCCGTTTCGAGCGCCTGATGAAACAGTACAAGAAACGGGTGGAAGAAAAGGCTCCTTCTCAGAATCTGCTTCCGCCGATTGTTCTCACACTTTCTGCGAAGGAAGAAACCGTCTATCTTGAACACCGGGATTTCTTCGAGGCACTCGGCTATGAAATTGAGGAGTTCGGCGACGGTTCCTACACGGTGCGTGCCGTTCCGCTTGAGCTGTACGGCGACAGTCCCGAGGAACTGATTCATGATGCGCTCGATGAGATGATGAACGGAAAGATGAGCGGGGATCCGTCGGACATCATCTATCGCATCGCAACGGAATCCTGCAAGGGTGCAATCAAAGGGGACATGGAGATTTCCACGGAAGAGGCAAAGGCTCTCATCGCAGAGATGCTCACGCTCGACAACCCGTATCACTGCCCGCACGGAAGACCGACCTGCATCATTCTCACAAAGCAGGAAATCGAGAAAAAATTCAAGCGGATCGTCTGAATATCCGCTCTTTGTGTCTGTCAGACCAAAAGGCAATCGAGATGTATCCCGC
>ONGY01000048.1:0-10706 GCA_900317475.1 uncultured Lachnospiraceae bacterium
ATGGACTGGCTTACGGACTGGTACAGTGAGAACCGGGGAGAAGAGGTTACACTGACAAGGACGGATACCGTCGGCGAAAGTTTTTACGTTTACGAAGTGACAGCGGAGAGATAAATCGGATTTCTCAGCTGACGCGGTGCGGATTATATAGATGAAATGAAGGAAACAATAAACGCAGCAGAAACGAATGAGGCAAAGAGAGCTATGGACGGAATTCTTGCGCGGAGCGATAAGTCTGCCCTGCGGATGATGACAAAGGAGGACTGCGCGCTCATCGTGCGCTGGAGAAATAAGCCAAGTGTGCGTGAGTGGTATATCTACCGGGAGCCGTTCACGCTGGAGGGCGAGGAAGCGTATTACGAGCGCGAGGTGAAGACAGGGCATGTCATTCATCTCATGGTCCTCGACCTCACGGACGGGTACAAGCCGGTCGGCTGCTCCGTGTTCAACCGGATGGAACCGGACAAAAATCAGATGGAGGGCGGAATCTTCCTCGGGGAAGACTCGGTGAAGGGAAAAGGAATCGGCTCGGATGCATACAGACTGGCTACGAGGTGGGTTTTTGCGCACTGGCCCATGCCGGAGGCGCAGGGAGATCCCAGCATGATCAGCCACGTTGCGACAAAGAATATCGCTTCCATCAGGATGACTGAAAATGTCGGATTCCGCTATGAGAAGACACTGAAGGATGTCCGGTGCACGGACGGAACCTTGATGGACATGGTGCAGATAGTGCTTCGGAAGAGTTTTCTTGCGGATGAGTAATAGCGGCGGATCGTCCCCTACGGCGCCGATGGAGAAGAGAGATAAGCCGCAGGCGGCATGCGCCCCTGCATGGAGCGGAGAATTATGCTGGTAAGTTTTGTTATTCCGTGTTACCACTCGGAGAAGACAATTGAAGGCGTGGTGAATGAAATCGACGCCGCAATGAAAGCGCAATGAAAGAGCTTCCGCAGTACACACATGAGATTATCATGGTGAACGACGGTGTGCCCAATGAATGCTGGAATGAGATCCGAAGGATATGTCAGGCGGTTCCGGAGAATGCTCCGGACGGGAAGCGGCTCGGAATCTGCCTTGCGAGGAACTTCGGGCAGCACGCGGCGCTGATGGCCGGCATCCGCGCATCGAAGGGCGAGCGGATTGTCTGTCTTGACGATGACGGACAGACTCCGGCGGACGAGGTTATGCTCGGCAAGCCGAAGGATCTCTATGTTTCGAGTTATTTTGCTATGCGCAGATACGTGGCGAGAGAGGTTCTCAAGTATGAGAATTCCTACCCGTATCTCATCGGACTTGTCCTGCGGACAACGACAAACATTGTGAATGTTCCGATTGACCACCGCGCCCGCAGAGTGGGCCGGTCGGGCTACACGCTGGGACGGCTGTTTGCGCTCTGGATGAATGGCTTTACGGCATTCAGCATCAAGCCACTGCGAATAGCGACTGTCATCGGAACCATATCGGCGATCGCCGGTTTTATCTATGGGATTTATACCATCATCAAGAAATTCATCAACCCGGGAGTCCCGGTCGGTTTCTCGGCGCTGATGAGTGCCATCGTTTTCTTCGGCGGCATGACGATCCTCATGATCGGAATGGCCGGCGAGTATATCGGGCGCACTTATATTTCGGTGAACCGCGCGCCGCAGTATGTAATCCGCGAGACAACCAGGCTGGGAGTGGATGACAATATCTGTGATCCGCGCACTTCGTGCGGAGACGGACAGTGCGGTGATTCGGCGGGAGCGGAAGCCGAAAACCGCAGCGGAAAGAGTGAAGGACCTGGAGAAAAAGTTTGAAAGTCCTGCTGATGCAGGACTTTCAAACCGCAGCATCGGTGCTGAAGCACCGGCTGCCGCATTCGGCAAAACCGCCATCGGTGCTGAAGCACCGGCTGCCGCATTCGGCAAAACCGCTTTCACGGATTTTGCATAAACGGGGTATTGAAATGATGAAAGCGCAGATTCGGAAGAAAAGAGCGGCGCTCTTCATAGTGTGGATTCTCACCATTCTGCTTGTCCTTGCAGTATATCCGTTCCGGCTGATCCGGCGGGATTATCCGGCGGGGGAGAACCCGGGGCAGGTGCAGAGTGCGGGGAGCAGCGTGCAGATAAGTCCCGGGACGGCAGTCGGCGAGTACATTCTTGCCGGAGAGAACCACATCGACACCATCGAGGTGATGATCGATTCTGTCACGGGCGGGGAATATGGGGACTTCCTGCTTTATTCCGTGTCGGACAAGGGCGCTCTTCTCACTGCATCGGAGCGCGTGCGCCTTCCGGAAAAGAGCGGCGTGATCTCCATTCCGACTGACGTTGACACAGTCCCGGGAAATCAGTATATCCTTCTTTGCACAACTGGCCTTGAGAGCCTTAATTACGGCCTTGATGACGGAAGCAATTACGGAACTTACACCATCGCACTTCAGGTGCCGGATGCAGTGAATTCCGAGTACCTGCAGTATTCCTTCGTCCACGCGGCTGATCCGGCAGCGGATGTGGATATCTTCACCTTCGGCGATGCGGATTACGGCATCGACGGCTATTTCCTCTCGGTCGGAGTGACTTATCGTCTGCCGATCGGTGTAAAAACTTCTGCTGCCGTCATTGCGGCGGCGCTGCTTATCGCTTTTGCACTTTCCGCCGTGCTCTGCCGGTATTACGGAAAACATCCGGAGAAAAACCGCCTTCTCACTGTCCGGCGCGTGCTGCAGTTTGTGCTGACGCCGGCTGTCACGGCCTTTGGAATTTTTCTCCTTGTTCTCATCGTGCCGCTGAAAAGTTTTGACTATCGATGGACGGATAACCTTCTCTACACGACAGGCGTCGTGCTCATGCTCCTTGCCTTTTATTACTGGCTGTTTCACGTGCCTTCGGGCGGAAGTAAAGAAAGCGCCCGGCCGCAGGCGGGGAAGGACACGGACGACAATGTCTTTGACTGGGCACAGGCCGTGCTCATCGCAGTCGTCATCGCATACGCCTGCGATTACATGAACGGGCTCTACAATATCTTCCATTATGTTTCCGAACGGGAGATGTTCTTTTTCTTCTGCCTTGTATTCCTCACGATGTTTTCCGTGCGGGAGCTTAAAAACCGCGCGGCGGCCATTTCGCTCGGCGCAGGAACCGTTCTTGCCGTCCTTTATTACAATCTGAATAAGGCAGCTCCGGACGCAGCGGATGCGGCGCTTCTCAACAGAGGGCTTGCCTTCGAGGCAGCTTCAGGAGCTGTTCTTGCGGTCGTGTTCACGGCGCTCATCCGTTCGTTTGTATATGGAAAGAAGGAAAAGGCTGTCAGTGCCGCGGAGAAGGAAGGGCGCACAGGGAGTTCCCACGGCCCTGCAGCCGGCGGATGCGGGGAAAAAGGCGGGACGGCAGCAGACCGGAAAACCCCCGGAATTCTGCCGGACCCTGTCATTCTCCTGCCGACGGCCGCTTTCTTTGCGTGGATTGTGATCTTCCGCAATACACGCATGTGGCCGGTGACACTGGTATTTCTGTTTGGGCTTTTCTATGTGCTGTACTTCCGCTGGCCGCGAAGGGATCGTTTCCTGCACAACTTTTCGAACGGGATTATCATCAACTTCATCGGAACAGTGATTTTCTGCCAGCTGCGGCGGTATTTCCTCGGCTTCCTCTATATCCGGTTTTCGATGCAGTTTCACACATCGACCGTCACGGCCGAATACATGACAATCGTGACGGCCGCCGCGGCGGTGCGGCTCATCGTCCGCTGCTATCGGGACGCAGGAAAACCGATCCGCCGGAAGATCGAGTCCGGCTTCGGGGACATGATCCTGTTCGGACTTGCGGTTTCGTATCTTGTTTTCACGATGGCGAGGACAGGCCTGGCGGCAGTGTTCGTTCTGCTTGCCGCGGTGCTGATTGCGGTGAGCCTTGCGGCGGCAAAACGCGGGGCGGGGCACTCCGGCACGAAGGAAAAAAGAACCGGGTATCCGGCACTTTCCGGGTTCATAAATGCGGTATTTGCCATGATCATTGCCGCAGTCCTCGCGTTGCCGGCAGTTTTTACTGCACAGCGCATCTTCCCGACAATGGTCGGGGAGCCGTATACGTTCGCTGAGATCGAAGAGTATCCGGACGAAGTTTGCAGAAACCGGCACTGGGATTCGATGTATTATGTATGTATTGAACGCTTCGTCCAGGTATTTAACAGCCGCATTTTCGGCATCGGGAATGAGGACTACGATTACTGGAAGGCGTACAGGGAATATTATCATCTGGCGCAGAGTGAAGATCCTTCCTTCTCCGGGGAGGACAGCAGCTATCTTCCTGAAGGCGAAGGCATAGGACTCCTTTCGATGAAGGTATATGCCTCAGGCGGCGGACAGGCTTCGCCGGCAGAAACGGCCGAAAGCGCCGCAGATTCCGGCAGTGCCGCGGACTCCGGACAGGAGGAGAGTGACTATTCCAACGGCCGTGTCACAATCTGGAAGTCCTATATCCTGCAGCTCAATATGACCGGCCATGACGTGATGGGAGTAACCCTTCCGGACGGCGAGACGGCGGTACACGCGCACAATACGTTTATCCAGGCAGCTTATGATTTCGGCATTCCTGCTGCGGTGCTCCTCCTGCTCTGCCTTTTTTTGACATTTATTAAGGCAGGAATGTATTATTGTAAAGGCAATTCGGACGACCCGGACCGGCTGTGCCCCTTTGCAGTGACTGCGGGCTTTACGGCCGTCGGCTGTGTGGAATGGATTTTTGAAGTATGCAGCCCGCTCACGATAATTCTTTTCTTTGCGATAGCGCCAATGATGGTGAAGTATCCGAAGAAACAGCGCGAGGATGGTTTTGACTTTGATCGGCAAAGATAATAAGAAAAAGCCCGGCGGAGCGCCGGAAGGCAATAACAATAACAAGAAGGGGAAAAAGCCCTTCAACGTGAAACTCTTCTGGAGAAGAACTGCGCTCATCATTTATGACATCATCAGCATTTTTCTCTCGAGTTTTCTCGCAATATTAGTCCGTTACAATTTCAACTACGACGCGATTCCGTATTACTTCATCAACCCGATCCGGAATCTGCTGCCGGTCACGATCCTCATTACACTCGCCATCTTCTATTTCTTCCATATGTACCACAGTCTGTGGGCATATGCCGGCGAGCAGGAGCTGCAGAATCTTGTCATCGCCTGCGTCCTGTCGGGGATTGTGGACGGTCTGCTGCTGCAGATCTACCGCAGTGAGGAAAAACAGCCCGTTCCGCAGAGCTATTATTTTCTTTACATTTTCTTTCTGATTGCATTTGAATTCGCGAGCCGCTTCTCGTACCGCTTCCTCCGGTCTCAGAAGCACAAGCGCGAAAACCGCTCCAACAATACGGCAGTTATGGTGATCGGAGCCGGCGAAGCCGCGAACATCATTATCAAGGAGATCATAGGCAGCCATTTTTCCACGATGGTCATCCGCTGCGTCATCGATGATGACAAGGCTAAATGGGGCAGGTACATTCAGGGCATCAAAATCGTCGGCGGCCGCGACAAGATCGTCGAGTGTGCAGAGCTCTACGACATTGACGAGATTATCGTCGCCATGCCGAGCATTCCCAGAAGCCAGATGAAGGATATTCTCGCGCTGTGCAGCAAGACAGGGTGCAAGGTCCGCACGCTGCCCGGCATGTATCAGCTCGTGAATGGTGAGGTCTCTGTCAGCAAGCTGCGCGACGTCGAGGTGGATGACCTTCTCGGGCGTGAACCTGTGAAGGTTGATATCGACTCCATCATCGGGTATGTGCAGAACAAGGTCGTCCTCGTAACCGGGGGCGGCGGCTCCATCGGAAGCGAGCTCTGCCGTCAGATTGCAAGCCATCATCCGAAGCAGCTCATCATCGTTGACATCTATGAGAACAATGCATACGACATCCAGCAGGAGCTGAAAATCACCCATCCGGAGCTGAATCTCGTCGTTCTCATCGCATCCGTCCGGAATACAAACCGGATGAATTGGATTTTCAGCCATTATAAGCCGGACATTGTCTATCATGCGGCGGCGCATAAGCACGTCCCGCTGATGGAGGATTCGCCCTGCGAGGCCATCAAGAACAATGTCTTCGGAACGCTTAAGACGGCCAGAGCTGCCGCAGACAACGGCACGAAGGTCTTTGTCATGATTTCCACCGACAAGGCCGTCAATCCGACGAATATCATGGGAGCGTCAAAACGCATCTGCGAGATGATCATTCAGACGATGGACCGCCATTACCCGGATACCAAATTCGTCGCTGTCCGGTTCGGCAACGTACTCGGAAGCAACGGTTCTGTCATACCGCTGTTCAGAAAACAGATTGCGGCGGGCGGACCGGTCACGGTCACCGATCCGAATATTATCCGGTATTTCATGACGATCCCGGAGGCGGTCTCTCTTGTCCTGCAGGCCGGAGCCTACGCAAAGGGCGGCGAGATTTTTGTCCTCGATATGGGTGAACCCGTGAAAATCCTGGATCTGGCGGAAAACCTCATCCGACTTTCTGGCTACCGCGTGGGCGAGGATATTGAGATCAAGTTCACCGGCCTTCGTCCCGGAGAGAAGCTCTATGAAGAGATGCTCATGAAGGAAGAGGGCATGAAGGAGACGGCCAACAAGCAGATCCATATCGGCCGGCCGATCGAAATCAATGAGCCGCAGTTTCTGCATGACCTGGAAGAACTGAAGACTGCGGCGGAAAATGAAGATCAGCATATCCGCGATTATGTAAAGAAGATCGTTCCTACTTTCGTCACACCGGAAGAACGTCTGAAGGAGCAGGAGAAGGAACGGGAGAAAGAAAAAACAATAAAGTCGAGGAAATTGTAGGGCTGCAGAGCATTCATGCAATAGAGCCTGAAAGAAAAAAACAATAAAGTCGAGGAAATTGTAGGGCCGCAGAGCATTCATGCAATATAGCCTGAAAGAAAAACAATAAAGTCGAGGAAATGGTAGGGCTGCAGAGCATTTATGCAATATAGCCTGAAAGAAAACCTGTAATAGAAAGCCTGTTTATCGGTGAAAAGACTCGAGGTTATCGGCACAGGAATACACGGATTTTAGGTACAGGCTTCCGGCAGAGGCAAAGACGCTGATTTCGAGGAAAGAAAATGACAGAAAACATAGATTATCGGAATGATCCGAGATTCGAAGGCATCAAACGCTTTGAGAAGAAAGTCTGGCTCTCCTCTCCCACGATGCACGGAGAAGAACTGGAATATGTAAAACAGGCCTATGAAACCAACTGGATGTCCACGGTCGGCGAGAATATCAATGAAGTGGAAAAATCGATTGCCGAAAAGGTGGGCGTGAAATACGCCGTCGGACTTTCCTGCGGCACGGCTGCACTTCACCTTGGCATGAAGATTCTCGGCGAGCGTGTGTACGGACAGCCGAAAGTGGGCCACGGCACACTGGAAGGCCACAAGGTCTTCTGTTCCGACATGACGTTCGACGCGACCATCAATCCGGTGGCCTACGAGGGCGGCGAGGCGGTCTTCATCGACACAGAACCGGATACCTGGAACATGGACCCGGAGGCTCTTGAAAAAGCATTCGAAATCTATCCGGATGTAAAGATCGTTGTCATTGCGCATCTGTACGGGACACCGGGGAAAATCGCCGAAATCCGGGATGTCTGTGACCGGCACGGAGCTCTTCTCCTCGAGGATGCAGCGGAATCGTTCGGCTCAACCTATGAGGGAAAGCAGACCGGGGTGTTCGGAGATGTATCGGTTCTCTCCTTCAACGGAAATAAGATTATCACCGGATCCTGCGGCGGCGCTCTTCTCACCGATGAGCGGGAAGTCGCGGACAAGGTCCGCAAGTGGTCCACGCAGAGCCGCGAGGATGCACCGTGGTACCAGCACGAAGAGCTTGGATACAATTACCGCATGAGCAATGTCATCGCGGGCGTGATCCGCGGACAGCTCCTTCACCTTGACGAGCATATCGCCCAGAAGAAGGCGGTTCATGAGCGCTATCAAAGAGGACTTTCGGATCTGCCGGTTTCCATGAATCCTTACGATGAAGAAAAGAGCTGTCCGAATTTCTGGCTGTCCTGTATGATCATCGATCCGGACGCAATGTGCAGACAGGTCCGCGGAGAGAAGGAAGCACTCTATATCACGGAACCCGGCAGGAGCTGCCCGACGGAGATTCTCGGGGCAATCGCCGCATTCAATGCGGAGGGCCGCCCGATCTGGAAGCCGATGCATATGCAGCCGATTTACCGTGAGCACCCGTTCATCACGAAGAGCGGAAGCGGCAGGGCGCGCAGCAATGCGTATATCGATGAAGGCGCGGTACAGGACGTAGGAATGGATATCTTCGCGCGGGGGCTGTGTCTGCCGAGCGATAATAAGATGACGCCGGAAGAGCAGGACAGAGTTATTGAGATTATTCACCGGTGCTTTAAGTAGCTAAGGCACCAAAGCCGCTCAGCAGCCTCGCCGGGCATGTTTGAGGGTGCCGGTGCTTGCTGAGGTTCTCAGCTTTATAAGGCACCGCCTTATAAAGCTGACGAAGCTAGCATCCGCTGCACCCTCAATCATAGTGAGAACGTGCCCGGGAGGCGCTGAGCGGCTGCGGCGCGGGCTTTCCATCGTTGTCAATGAGGAAAATCATGTACCAGCGATACGTCAAACGACTTCTCGACATTATTCTGTCTCTTGCCGCAATCATCCTGCTCTCACCGCTGTTCCTGGTGCTGGCGGTTCTTGTGCGCCGCAGACTCGGCAGCCCGGTACTGTTTCATCAGAAGCGGCCCGGCCGGTATGGAAAGGTATTTGAGCTTACGAAGTTCCGCTCCATGTCAGACGCGAGGGACAAGGAAGGAAATCTGCTTCCGGATGATGAGCGCCTCACCGGTTTCGGGAAGAAGCTTCGGTCCACGAGTCTTGATGAACTCCCGGAGCTCTTCAATATTCTGAAGGGCGATATGAGTATTGTCGGTCCCAGGCCCCTCCGGGTGCGGTATCTTCCCTGGTATACGGATGAGGAGATGCATCGGCACGATGTACGGCCCGGCCTTACGGGACTCGCCCAGATCAATGGGAGAAATGCGATCGGCTGGGAGGATCGGTTCCGTTATGATCTTGAATATGTGCGTCATGTTTCCTTTCTCACGGATTTGAAGATCATCGGCGGGACAATCGGGCCGGTGTTCCATCACAGCGGGATTTCATTCGGAGAAGATCAGACAGTTACGGATTTTGATGTTTACCGGAAGGAGCAGGGAATGCAGCCGCGGTATGACCGGCTTCCGGAAGAGTATCGGAACGAACAATGACTCATTCAGCCTATCGCAGCGATGACGGCGGGGACGGCTGTTCACCTGCGGCAAGACCGCAAAGAGCGCGGCGCGGGGGATAATCATGAAGGAAATCAATATTCTCATTCTGAGTGCGGGAACACGCGATCTGGTTGTACGGGCCTTCCGGAAGGAGCTTGCGGGCAGAGGCCGGGTCGTCGCGACTGACTGCTCGAGTCTTGCACCGGCACTGTACGATGCAGACAAGGCTTATATTGTGCCGCGGATCACGGAACCGGATTATATCGACATTATTCTGGATATCTGCCGGAAGGAGCAGATCACGGGAGTTTTTTCGCTGATTGATCCGGAGCTCTCACTGATTGCCAGGGAGAGAAAGCGCTTTGAGGAGGTCGGGACGACGGCGGTGGTGTCACCGTATGATCTCACGGAGACGTGTCTTGACAAGTACGCGATGTACAAACTCCTGACAGAGCAGGGATACCGCACAGGTCTTTGCTTTACGGATGTGGAAAGTTTTGAAGCTGCGCGCGCGGACGGAAAGATCGGCTACCCGGTTTTCGTGAAACCGCAGAAAGGCAGTGCGTCCATCAATATCAATAAAGTCGAAGACGGGACGACGCTGCGCACGCTTTTTCATAATTACAGTGATCTCATGATTCAGGAATACATGCCGGGGCAGGAATACGGCGCGGACGTGTACATCGACATGATTTCAGGGAAGTGTGTCTCGATTTTTCTCAAGAAGAAAATCAAGATGCGCGCGGGCGAGACGGACAAGTCGGTTTCCGTCATCGACCGCCGGATTTTCGCGCGGATCCGCGAATTTGCAGAAAAGCAGGGCTTCCGCGGGATGATCGACATGGATCTTTTCTGTCTCGATGGGCCGAACGGACGGGAAGACGGCACATGGTATCTGTCTGAGGTCAACCCGCGTTTTGGCGGCGGCTATCCGCACGCATATGCAAGCGGCGTGAACTTTGCGAAGATGCTGGTGAACAATCTCTCCGGAAAGGAAAATGAGGAGCAGATCGGCGCATATGAGGAAGGCATCTGCATGATGAAATACAATGATGTCTGCATCCGCAGAGAAGAGGAGCTGGTGAAGTGAAAACCGTTCTCATTCTCGGAAATTCGTCGGGCGGACTGTATGATTTCCGGAACGAGTTCGTTTTGGAGCTCCTCCGGAATTACAGAGTCATCGTGTCGATGCCGGACACGGTCAAAACGGACCTTCTCACGGCAGAGGGCTGTGAGGTTGTTCACACGGATATCAACCGGCGCGGCGTGAATCCTTCCGAGGATCTTAAGCTTATCCGGGCGTACCGGGCACTTATGAAGGAAGTGCGTCCGGATCTTGTCATCACGTATACCATCAAGCCGAATGTTTATGGCGGGTATGTCTGCGGAAAGCTCGGTATTCCGTATATATCGACGGTCAC
>ONGY01000048.1:10716-16284 GCA_900317475.1 uncultured Lachnospiraceae bacterium
GTCTCCGGCTCCGGCGTGAATCTTGAGAAAAACCGTTTTGAACCGTATCCCGCGGAAGGTCCGGTCCGCTTTCTGTATGTCGGAAGGATCATGAGAGAAAAAGGAATCGGCGAGCTCCTTGAGGCGGCGCGGGAGATTCATAAAGACCCGGAATACAGCGGAGCGGAGTTCGATATCCTCGGTTACTGCGACGAGGACTGGCAGGAGACTCTGGATGAAGCAGGGAAATCCGGAATTATAAAGCAGCTTGGGTTTGATCCGGAGGTGCATTCGTATTACAGGGCATCTTCCGCCGTGGTGCTTCCGACGTATCACGAGGGCATGTCGAATGTTCTCATGGAGGCGAGTGCCTGCGGGCGCCCGGTCATTGCGACCAGGATCGACGGCTGCAGGGAAATTTTCGAAGACGGCGTCACCGGATTCGGATGCGAGCCGAAGAATGCAAAATCCCTGGAGGGAGCGATCCGCAGGTTCCTCGCTCTGCCTTCCGAAGAGCGCGCGAAAATGGGCGCGGCTGCGCGGGCGAAGATGGAACGGGAGTTTGACCGCAGGAAGGTGACGGAAGCATACATGGAAGAGGTGCGGAATATTCTCGGCTGAGATAAGGCCGGTTATTCTATACACCCATTAAATGGGGTATAATTTCTGTGTCTGAACTTGCTCAAATGAATCAGCCGCGGGTTCTCCCGCGCAAATGTCTGCCGGCGGCCAAAGGCCGGGGACAGGAAAAGGATGAAAGAATCATGCTGGATGTTTATGAGAAACTGTTAAGCGGAGAGGATAAGCTCGCCCTGGTTGGCCTTGGATATATCGGATTTGATTTCAATGATGCCAAAATCCAGAAGTACAAGGCGGGCATCGACCCCACGAATGAGGTCGGCAATGAGGCCGTGAAGGAGACGACGGTTGAGTTTACGTCGGATCCCACAAGGCTTAAGGATGCGCGCTTCATTATTGTCGCGGTTCCGACACCGGTCAATGACGATCACACGCCGGACCTGACGCCGGTCGAGGGCGCGAGCCACTTTGTCGGACAGAATATTCAGCCGGGCACGGTTGTTGTTTTCGAGTCGACCGTTTATCCGGGCGTCACGGAAGAGACCTGTGTCCCTATTATCGAGAAGGAGTCCGGACTCAAGTGCGGCGTTGACTGGAAGATCGGCTACAGCCCCGAGAGAATCAATCCGGGCGACAAGGTTCACCGCCTCAATACCATCAAGAAGATTGTCTCCGGCATGGATGAAGAGACGCTCGATACGGTCGCAAAGGTGTACGAGCTCGTCGTCGATGCGGGCGTTTACCGCGCCGAATCCATCAAGGTTGCGGAAGCCGCAAAGGTCATCGAGAACAGCCAGCGTGATATCAACATTGCGTTCATGAACGAGCTTTCCATCATTTTCCACCGGATGGGAATCGATACGAAGTCGGTTCTCGAGGCAGCGGGCACGAAGTGGAATTTCCTTCATTTCGAGCCGGGTCTCGTCGGAGGCCACTGCATCGGCATCGATCCGTATTACCTGACATACCGCGCGGAGCAGTTCGGCTATCACAGCCAGATCATTCTTTCCGGCCGCCGCATCAACGACGATATGGGCAAGTATGTGGCGGAGTCCCTCGTCAAGGAACTCATTGCGAATGATCTTCCCGTCAAGGGAGCAAAGGTTGCGATCCTCGGATTCACGTTCAAGGAAAACTGCCCGGACACCCGCAACTCCAAGGTATTTGACATTGTGAAGGAACTCCGCGAGTACGGCATTGAGCCGATGATTGTCGATCCGGAGGGTGATGCGGATGAGGCAAAGCGTCTGTATGGCGTTACGTTCCAGCCGATTGAGAATGTGAAGAACATGGATGCAGTCCTCATTGCCGTAAAGCACAAGGAATTCGCGGATTTCACGCCGGCATCCATCGCGAAGTACTTCAATCCGGATCATAAGACGAAGGTCTTTGTAGATCTCAAGGGTATGTTTGACAAGAATGATTTCAAGGCGCCCGAGTGGGATTACTGGAGACTGTGATCGGATCGTTCGTTTTGGCAGTGTTTTGCTTATTCAGGATCCCGGAGGGCCCGGTGAGGGTCTTCCAGGGTCCTTTTTTCGTATCTGCCGCAGAGCCTGTGCGCTCATATTTCCGGAGTGTGGCCATACAAGAGTGTATAAATACGGATTGCTCCGGATGCATGCGGAGCGTTTCGATGTTCATAAGAGTTTTATCCCGAAAACCCGGGATCTGTGAGAAAGGAGAGGGGAGAGTATGCTGCAGCAGCTGAACAGTCCTTTTCTGTATCTGGTGTGCGGTCTCATCATTTTATTCGTCGCGGCCGTGTGCGTCATATTTCTCGTGCGCGCGTACCGCGCCGGGAAGGCCATCGGCATGGATGAGAAAAAGTTAAAACGTGCGGTCACGTCGAGTATGACGTTCTCCGTGCTGCCGAGCATCGGGATTCTTCTCGGAGTCATCGCCCTGTCCGGAAGCCTCGGCACGCCATGGCCCTGGCTTCGTCTCTCTGTCATCGGCGCACTTCATTATGAGACCCAGGTCGCGCAGGCAGCGGCCGAAGCGGTCGGAATCGGGAAACTCTCGGCGGAGACGATGACGCCGCAGGCGTTTGCGACCATCGCACTTCTTATGAGCATCTGCATCATGTGGGGAATGGTTTTGACGCTGTTCTTCAATAAATCCTATTTGAAGCGCCTTGGCAGCGGAACGGAAAAACCCGGCCGTTCCGGGAAGAAGAGAGGCGCGGCAGGATTTGCAGACACCGCAATGAGTGCGATGTTCATCGGTCTCATCAGCGCCTATCTCGGAAGTTACATCGGAGCGTTCGTCTCCGGAAACGGCAGTTTTACTTTCAGCGGAGATCCAACGCCGATTATCGTCGCTGTTGTCTCCTGCGCAGTCATGGCGGTTCTCACAACCATTGCTGAGAAGAAAAACAAGAAATGGATTGAGAGCTTTTCCATCGCACTCAGTATGCTCATCGGCATGCTGGCGGCCATTGTATAAGCCGGAGGTCACGGCCCCGGAGCGCTTCCGGAGGGGCAGCGGCAGTTTGGAGAATACAGTCTCTTACGACTGAGAAAAGAGCACAGATGAAAAACACGAACGAAGAGCAGGAAAAAGGGTCATGCGGAGAAGTCCGCGCGGCAGCCGGAACAGCAGAAAAAGAAAAGAACGCATTTTTTGAGACATACAATAACCGCACGCATATCATCGGACGAACCTGCACGGTGATCGTGCTGGCAGCGCTCATCGGAGCGCCGTTCCTCATCGGCCTGTATCTCGGCGCGATGCCGGATCTCGGGGCCGCAGGAAGGGCCTTCATTTCGGTGGGCCTTGTCTGGACAATCTCGAGTATCGCCGAATTTCTCGTCTACACGCCGATGCTCGGAGCCGGCGGAAGCTATCTGGCATTCATCACCGGGAACCTTATCAATATGAAAATTCCGTGTGCCATGAACGCGCGCGACATCGCGGAGACGAAAGCCGGAACGCCGGAGAATGAGATCATTTCGACGCTTTCGATCGCCTCGTCGAGTCTTGTGACCATCGTCGTCCTTGCGGTCGGCGTCGCGGCCCTTGTCCCGCTGCAGCCGATCCTGCAGAGCCCGACACTTGCGCCGGCATTTGATAATGTCGTGCCGGCCCTGTTCGGCGCGATGTCCTATCAGTATTTCCGCAAAAACATGAAGCTCGCCGTAATTCCGATGCTGCTCATGAGTGTCCTTTTCGTGCTCATGCCGTCGCTCACAAGTCAGACGAGCATCATGATCATTCCGTCCGGTGCCGTCACCATCGGAGCTGCCTTTATTATGTACCGGAAGAAGAGCAAAGAGGTGGATTTATGATCATTCTTATGATTTTCCTTGCTGCTTTGTCAGTTTTGGCGGTGCTCCTTCTCATCGCCGTAATTCATACTCTGCTCGTGCCGCGGGAGACATCGACGTACCGGCCGGATGAGTCGGAGGAGTCAAAGGCGCGTGCATTGGCCTATGCAAAGAAGCTTTCCGCGATGGTCCGGTATGAGACGGTGTCGCACCCGAATGAACATGATGTGCCGAAGATCGAGGGCTTTCACGAGGTTTTGAAGGGACTCTTCCCGCTCGTGTTTGAGAAGCTGGAAGTTACAGATATTGAGGGAAATCTGCTTCTTTACTGGAAGGGGAAGAAGCACGGGCGGCCGCTTGTGCTCATGAGTCATCAGGACGTCGTGCCTGCCGGCGGAAAATGGGAGCATGAGCCTTTCTCCGGCGATATTGCGGACGGAAAAGTCTGGGGCCGCGGCGCGTCGGATACGAAATGCTCGGTGATGGGATTTTTTCAGGCAGTGGAAGAGCTGCTGGAGAAGGGGTATGAACCGGAGCAGGATGTATATCTTTCCTCTTCCTGCACGGAAGAATGGGCAGGCGACGGGTGCCCGAAGCTTGTCGATGAAATGGAAAGGCGCGGCGTGAAGCCGTATCTCGTCATCGATGAGGGCGGCGGGATCATCACAAGCCCGATTGGCGGAATTCACGGGAACTTCGCTATGATCGGAGTTTTTGAGAAGGGCAAGGGGGACGTGAAGTTCACGGCGCACAGCAGCGGCGGCCACGCGAGCGCTCCTTCGCCGGGAAGTCCGATTGCAAGGCTTGCCGCGTTCGTGAATGATGTGGAGACGCACTCCCCATTCAAAAAGAAGATGTCGAAAGAGGTGCAGGCCATGTTCCGGCGCCTGGCGCCGTATGCGGATTCCTTCGGACTCAGGCTTGTGTTTGAAAATCTGTGGCTCTTCAGGCCTCTTCTGGTGGCGCTGATGCCGAAGATTTCGGCGCAGGGCGGTGCTATGCTTCAGACCACCATCGCATTTACCATGGCCTCGGGGTCCGATGCCTACAATGTCATGCCGGAGACGGCAGTTCTCGGCGCAAATATGCGCTTTATACCGCACCAGGGCATGAAGGAGAGCCTCGAAGTCATCCGAAAGAAGGCTTCCAAATACGGTCTCACGATGGAAATCGAGCACGCCAATGATTTCTCAAAGCCCGTCGATATCGACGGAGAAGCATTCCATCTTGTGGAGTCCGTCGTCGGAAAAACGTTCCCCGGCTGTGCGGGTTCTCCCTATGTCATGACCGGGGCGACGGATGCGTACAATTATCAGCGCATCTGTGACAACGTCGTCCGCTTTGCACCGGTGATCTACGGTCCGGAGCAGATGAAGGGCATGCACGGCCTCAACGAGAACATCGAGTACAGCTGCCTGCCCGGCTGTGTCGATTTTTACAAGAACATCATCGACGCAGTGGGAAAGATGGAGTGAGACGGCAGAAGCGCCGAGCATTTCGACCGGGGCTTTGTCGTCGGTCATAATGAATACAGACGCGGAAACCCCGCCGCTTGCAGCGGGGAGGAGCGTCGTTTCCCTTTTCTCAAACAAAAGCTCCGGCATGATGTAATATCCGCAGTTTACTGACAGATACACTTTTTCCTAAATTAAGTACAACCGCTCTACCGTTGTTGTGTGTTCCAACTGCAACATAGGTATGCTTTTTATACATTACCTGTGTTCCCGGCTGAATTGGGTAA
>ONGY01000049.1 GCA_900317475.1 uncultured Lachnospiraceae bacterium
CTCAGAAGCCTGAGAGGCACATGAGCGGCAGTATTGCTGCAATCAGGCGTTTATTTGAATTTATCTTCCGGTGTTCTGAAGGACACCGGGAGGAAGACAGTTACAATTTCAACTTTTGTTAAGGAGTAAATCACAATGGCTGAACAGGTTAAACACCCCGTTAAAATAATGGAAACCGTTCTGCGTGATGCAGGCCAGTCACTGATCGCCACCAGAATGCCCATCGAGGAGATGCTTCCGATCGTCGATACGATGGATCAGGTTGGCTATGCTGCAGTTGAGTGCTGGGGCGGCGCTACCTTCGATTCCTGCCTTCGTTTCCTTCACGAGGATCCGTGGGAGAGACTGAGAACACTGAAGTCTCACTTCAAGAAGACCCCGACCCAGATGCTTCTCCGCGGCCAGAACATTCTCGGCTATTCTCATTACGCAGATGATGTCGTCGACCGCTTCGTAAAGAAGTCCGTCGAGAACGGCATTGACCGAATCCGTATTTTCGACTGCCTGAACGATCTGCGCAATATGCAGACCGCCGTCAAGGCAGCAAAGGAAGCAGGCGCTCATGCGCAGATCGCTCTGGTCTATACTCTCGGCGATGCATACACGATGGAGTACTGGGAGAACATTGCACGCCAGATCGAAGAGATGGGTGCTGACTCCATCTGCATCAAGGATATGTCCGGTCTGCTTCGTCCGTTTACCGCTTATGAGCTTGTTACCGCTCTTAAGAAGGGCTCGAAGCTTCCGATTGATCTTCACACGCACTACACCTCCGGTATGGCTTCCATGACTTATCTCAAGGCAGCAGAAGCCGGAGTCGATATCATTGACTGCGCTACGACCCCGTTTGCACTCGGCACATCACAGCCTTCGACGGATGTCATGGTCGAAGCATTCCGCGGCACACCTTATGACACTGGACTGGATCAGGGTCTTCTCAAGAAGATCTCCGATTACTTCACTCCGTATCGCGAGGAGTGCATCAAGAACGGCCTTATGAGCACGAAGGTTCTTGGCGTCAACACCAGAACCATGCTGTATCAGGTACCGGGCGGCATGCTTTCCAACATGATCAAGCAGCTGAACGATCAGGGCAAGGGCGACAAACTCACCGAGGTTCTCGAGGAAGTTCCGAGAGTCCGCAAGGATCTGGGAGAGCCGCCGCTGGTTACCCCGTCTTCACAGATCGTCGGCACGCAGGCTGTCATGAATGTTCTTTTCGGCGAGAGATACAAAGTCTGCACCGAGCAGACCAAGGATCTTGTCCGCGGCAAGTATGGCCAGACCATAAAGCCGATGAACCCGGATGTCGTAAAGAAGATCATCGGCGACGAGGAGAGAATCACCTGCAGACCTGCAGACCTCATCCCGCCGGCTATGGAGAAGTTCACGAAGGAAGCCAAGGAGCACGGCGCAAGAAGCGAAGAGGATGTTCTTTCCTATGCATCTTTCCCGCAGGTTGCAGCTGACTTCTTCAAGTGGAGAGAAGCGCAGGAAACCGGTTTTGACGCTTCCAAGGCAGACACGAAGGACGGAGCTTATCCGGCCTGAGGCGCAATGGTTTCATAAGCTTTCAAAATGATGTAAAATAAGAAAAGCCTGTGGTCTTTTGGCCACAGGCTTTTTTCAAAAGTATGAAGTTTGAAAGTCCTGCTGATGCAGTGCAGGACTTTCAAACCGCAGCAACGGTGCTGAAGCACCGGCTGCCGCATTCGGCAAAACCGCATCCGCGGATTTTGCCTCAGCGGGGTATAAATATGGATGTCGGACAAAAAAGATCCGGGCATGCCATAACATTTGATTTGACATCTTTGCAGTACTGGAAGACCCGAAATGCTGTCTTCCTTCGCAGGGAAGGACTCACGGATTCATGGAACGGACAGACGCAATAAGGGAACTGATGGAAGAAAAGGAACTCGGGGCCGCGGCAGATTCCAATGGCTCTGCTGCCTCCGGAAAGGAGAACGGTTTCCATAAGGTTATTGCCAAGTACAGGAAAGATCCCGGAACAGGAGAAGCGCTGAACTCGGAACTGAAGCCGACGATGGTAATCAAAGGCTTCCGCGTGCGGCCGGGCTATTATGATCAGCCGGGTGCCACTGTTATTCCCGGCGGAGTCAATTTCACACTGCACAGTCATCAGGCGACAGAGGCACAGCTTGTGCTGTATCACAGAAAGCAGGCCCGCCCCTTTGCCGTGCTTCCTTTCCCGCGAACATTCCGCATCGGCGACACCTGGTCGATGATTGTCTTCGGCCTCGATATAGAGGATTTCGAATACTGCTTCCGTCTGGACGGTCCGTATGACCCGTCGAAGGGAATTCTTTTCAACAAGGAAGATGACCTGCTTGACCCCTATGCCAGAGCGGTTGTCGGGCAGAGTTACTGGGGATATTCCGAGAAGCACAAGGGATTCTACCGCGCGCGCGTCGTGCACAACCAGTATGACTGGGGAAGTTCGACATTTCCGAATACGCCGATGGAAGACTCCATCATTTATGAAATGCATGTCCGGGGATTTACGAAGGACGAATCCTCCGGTGTAAAATATCCCGGCACATTTGCCGGAGTAGTTGAGAAAATCCCGTATTTCAAGAAACTCGGGATCACGGCCGTAGAACTCATGCCGATCATGGAGTTTGATGAGACGATCAACAGCCGCGGATTCGGAAACTCGATGCTCTATGAGTACTGGGGATACAATACGGTCGCTTTTTTTGCGCCGAATACATCGTATGCCGCCTCGCACGAATTCAATTACGAGGGAACAGAGCTCAAGAACATGGTCCGTGCACTCCATGAGAACGGGATTGAAGTCATCATGGATGTCGTATTCAACCATACGGCAGAGGGAAATGAATACGGCCCGATCATAAGCTTCAAAGGTTTTGACAATAACATATTCTATATGCTGACGCCGGACGCAAAATATTATAATTTCTCCGGCTGCGGCAACACAGTGAACTGCAACCATCCGCTCGTCCGCGACTTCATCGTGAGCTGCCTGCGGTATTGGGTAACCGAGTATCATATTGACGGATTCCGCTTTGACCTTGCCAGCATTCTTGGCCGCAACCAGGACGGAACGCCGATGGAGAATCCGCCGCTGATTGAGCTCCTCGCGAACGATCCGATCGTCGGAAAAACAAAACTCATCGCAGAGGCGTGGGATGCCGGCGGACTCTATCAGGTCGGCTCATTCCCAAACTATGGGCGGTGGGCAGAATGGAACGGCAGCTATCGCGACTGTCTCCGGGATTATCTGAAGGGCAATTATTGGAATGCGCCGGAGGTGGCAAACCGCATCCTCGGCTCCTCCGACCTTTATCACGGCGTTTCGAAAGGGTATACTTCCTCCGTGAATTTCCTCACCTGCCACGACGGTTTCACGCTGAGGGACCTTTATTCCTACAACACAAAGCACAATGAGCTGAATGGCTGGAACAACACGGACGGCAGCGATGACAACCGCAGCTGGAACTGCGGCGTCGAGGGCGATACCGACAATCCTGATATTCTGCGGCTCCGCGGGCGCCTGATGCGCAACGCGATCGCTGTGCTGATGGTAAGCCGCGGCACACCGATGATTCTGTCCGGTGATGAATTCTGCAACACACAGTACGGCAATAATAATACGTACTGCCAGGACAATGAGATCGCCTGGCTCAACTGGACGGACCTTAAGACAAATCGCGGATTCTTTGATTTCACACGGCGCATGATCCGCTTCCGCAGAGATCATGCCTGCATCCGGAAAGACCTGTACGGACAGTTCGGATCCCTGCCGCGCTCCTCGGCGTGGGATGCGCGTCCCGGCCACGGTTCCCTGACGGGAGATACATCGCTTATGGCGGTGCTTTTCTCCGGACAGGCACGGGGCAAGAAGAAGGCAGAGGATGCCGTCCTCATGATCATCAATACATATTGGGAGAAGCAGAGGGCGGTTCTGCCGGAGCTTCCGAAGGGATACATCTGGAAGCTTCAGGTCAATACGGACGATCCGGAAGAAGAATACTGGTATAAGGAGCCGATTCCGTATCGGACCTCCAGAGAAGTAGATATAGATCCGAGGACAGTTTTCATTTTTGTCGCAGCAAGAGAGAAAATATAAGGAAATGAGTATGGACAGACCAAAAATTCTGGTGGTGGATGATGAAGAGAGAATGCGAAAGCTTCTTCATGACTTCCTTTACCGCGACGGATACGACGTCGTCGAGGCGGAAAACGGCCAGCAGGCGCTCGATATTTTCTTTGAGCAGAAAGATATTGCGCTCATCATTCTGGACGTTATGATGCCGGTCATGGACGGCTGGCAGACAGCGCAGAATATCCGGCAGTATTCAAAGGTTCCGATCATCATGCTGACGGCAAAATCCGATGAGAGCGATGAACTGCATGGTTTTGACGTGGGTATCGATGAATATGTGACGAAGCCGTTCAGCCCGCGGACGCTGGTTGCGAGAGTCGGCGCGATCCTCCGCAGGACTGCACCGGAGGACTCGAAGAACCGGCTGGAAATGGGAGGCATTGTGCTCGATAAATCGGCGCACACCGTTGAAATAGACGGCAAGCCGATCGATCTCTCATACAAGGAATTCGAGCTCCTCGATTATTTTATGGAGAACAGCGGGATCGCCCTGTCGCGCGAGCGGATTCTGAATGTCGTATGGAACTACGACTATATCGGAGACGCCCGGACCATCGATACGCATGTGAAGAAACTCCGGAGCAAAATGGGCGAGAAGGGCGATTATATCAAGACCATCTGGGGCCTGGGCTATAAGTTCGAGTGCCCGGAAAAGTAATTTCGTATTGATTTGTCAGGAACGTCCTTATGTTTATGTTCGGCAGAAAGAAAAAAACGTCTTCCGGCAGTTCTGCGTCCAGAGCAGATGAAAAGGGCGCAGTGCGTTTTCCCATCCGGCTGGAATTTACGCTTTCATTCCTCGTTGTCATGCTCGCGACCATTATTCTCTTCCTCATCTTCGACGGGCTGTTTCTCGAGCGTTTTTATATGAGAGATAAGGAACAGACGCTCCGTGAGACCTATGAGGAACTGAATACTGCCGCGACAACCGGCGATATTTCAAGCGATGTATTCGACAATACGCTGAAGAAAAACGCAGGCAGAAACAATATCGGCATTGTAGTTATGGATGCCGAGTCTGTCACTGTCAAAGCATATTCGACCGATTCGCGTATTCTCATCAAGCGGCTCTACGACAATATGTTCGGCCTTGATCAGACCATTTCGAGCGCCGATGCAGACCGCTATATCGAGGACAGCCAAAACGGTGCAAGTGAAGAGTCCGGTGCGGGCGAAAGCGGGACTTCGGGAGAGGCGCAGCAGTCGGGCGGGGGCAGTTCAGATACTTCCGGCGGGAATGCATCCTCCGGTACAGATGACGGGCAGCTGGATCTTCCGGTCGGCTTTGTCAGCTACACACTGAATGTCATCGAACAGACCGACCACTATACTCTTCAGTCTGTGCTGGATGCAAACACGGCGAGCCGCTATATGGAACTCTGGGGGACGCTGGACAGCGGATATTTCTTCCTTCTCCGCACACCTCTCGAGAGCATTCAGGATGCTTCTGCCATTGCCACAAGATTCTTCTTATATCTTTCTCTCTTTGCAACCGTCATCGGAATCGTTCTGGCCATGTATCTGGGAAGGCGCATCACAAAACCGATCCGGGAGCTGACCGATGTCTCCGTCCGGATGAAGAATCTTGACTTCAGCGCGAAGTATACGGGACAGAATGACACCGAAGTCGGCGAGCTCGGGAAAAACTTCAATGAGATGAGCGACACGCTCGAGCGGACGATCTCGGAACTGAAGTCGGCCAACAACCAGCTGAAACAGGATATAAAGAAGCGGGAAGAAGCCGATACCATGCGCAGTGAATTCCTCTCGAACGTCACCCATGAACTCAAAACCCCGATCGCACTGATTCAAGGATACGCCGAAGGGCTCGAGGACTGTGTGAATGACGATCCGGAGAGCCGGAGCTATTACGCAGAGGTCATCGTTGACGAGGCGGGCAAGATGAACACCATGGTACAGAAGCTGCTCACCTTAAGTCACATCGAATCCGGCCAGGAGCAGATCAACATGGAGCATTTTGACATCTGCAGTCTGATCAGCCGGTATCTGCAGTCCGCGTCAAAACTTGCCGAGAACAAGAAAGCGGAGGTCCGCGTGGATCCGCAGCCGGGGACGAAGAAGATCATGGTCTGGTCCGATTCCTTCCTGGTAGAAGAAGTTTTTACGAACTACTTCAGCAATGCCTGCAACCATGTGGAGGCGGCAGCGGACGGGAGCCGGATCATCAATGTCCGGATCATGAAAGACGAGAAGAGAGGAAAAGTCCGTATCTCTGTTTTCAATACGGGCAAACCGATACCGGAGGAATCCCTGCCGCGCATCTGGGAGAAATTCTACAAGGTGGATAAGGCACGCACGCGCGCGTACGGCGGAAGCGGCATCGGTCTTTCCATTGTGAAAGCCATCATGGACAGACTGGGCGAGCAGTACGGCGTGAAGAATTATGACAACGGTGTCGAGTTCTACATGGAACTGGATGCCGGAAACTCTGTGACGCCGGTGCAGGAGGAAAGTACTGATTCCGCAGCAGAGAAGAAAGGCAGCGCGGATCCTGTAACGCCGCCGGAGCAAAAAGGCAGTTCGGATCCATCGGCGCCGCTTAAGGAAGACAGAACCAAATCAAATCCATCAGGAGAAGCACATGACAGCAATCATTGATTATGATGCAGGAAATGTACGGAGCGTTCTGAATGCGATGAAATCGCTCGGGGAAGAGGCCGTTCTCACCAGCGACCCGGAGGAGATCCTCGGCGCGGATCATGTCATCATCCCGGGTGAAGGGGCGTTCGGCATGGCCATGGAGAAAATACGGCAGCGCCGTCTGGAGGAGGTGATCCTCGAAGTGGCTGCCTCCGGCACGCCGTTCCTTGGCATCTGTATCGGACAGCAGCTGCTTTTTGATGCAAGCGAAGAAAGTCCGGGAGTGAAGGGCCTTGGAATCCTTCATGGGACCTGCAGGAAAATCAAAGAGGGAGAGGGAAGAAAGATTCCGGAAATCGGCTGGAATGATCTGTCTTACCCAAACCCGGGAAGACTTTTCAGAGGAATTCCGGAGCACTCCTTTGTTTATTTCGTGCATTCCTATTATGCCTGCCCGGATGACCTGTCTATTGTGACTGCGGCAAACGAATATGGCGGCACACTCACAGCGTCTGTTGAGAAGGATAATGTTTTTGCGTGCCAGTTTCATCCGGAGAAGAGTGCGGAAGTGGGACGAAAGATTCTCTCTAATTTTCTGGAGGTTTCGAAATGCTGACGAAACGGATTATTCCCTGCCTTGATGTGAAAAACGGGCGTGTCGTAAAAGGCATCAATTTCGTGAATCTCCGCGATGCCGGCGATCCGGTGGAGGCAGGAGAGGCATATTCAAGGGAAGGCGCCGACGAGCTTGTTTTCCTTGACATCACGGCGACCAGTGATGCGCGGGCAACCGTCGCCGATATGGTGCGGCGGGTTGCACAGCGGGTATTCATTCCCTTTACAGTCGGCGGAGGTATCCGGACGGTGGAGGATATGAAGGCGATTCTGCGGGAAGGAGCGGACAAGGTCTCCGTCAATTCAGCAGCTCTTCTGAATCCGCAGCTCATTGCGGACGGCGCGGAAACCTTCGGCTCCCAGTGTATTGTCCTTGCTGTTGACGCGAAGAGAAGGTCATGCCACAGGGACGGGACTCCGATCACAGGTGAAAACGGCGATGTCTGGACGAAGGATGACGGCTGGACAGTCTATCGAAGCGGCGGAAGAATCGACACCGGGCTCGATGCACTCGAGTGGGTGAGAAAGGCAGTCGGACTTGGAGCCGGAGAAATACTTCTCACTTCCATGGACGCAGACGGAACAAAGGCAGGTTATGATCTTGCGCTCACGAGAGCAGTTGCAGATGAGGTGCCTGTTCCGGTGATTGCAAGCGGCGGTGCCGGAACAAAAGAGCATTTCTATGAGGCTCTGACTGAGGGCCACGCGGATGCAGCACTTGCGGCTTCTCTTTTCCACTATCGGGAGCTTACGATCCGGGAAGTAAAAGAATATCTGAAAGACAGTGGAATTCCGGTCAGGCTCTGAGGAAAACTGCCGGGCTGTCCTGCCGGGCTGTCGATTTTACATACGGGCCTTCCGACTGCTGATATAATGTGGATTAAGTGCGGACAGCAGAGACAGAGGCTGCAAGTGCTGCATTCGGCAAAATCGCATTCGCAGATATGCCACATGGAGGTAAACATATGAGCAGTGTTCTCGAGAACAAGGAACCAAAGGAGGTTCTTCATTATTTTGAGGAGATCGCGGCTATTCCGCGCGGCTCCGGCAATACGAAGGCAATCAGCGATTATCTGGTGTCATTTGCAAAGAAGCATGGGCTTAGATATATTCAGGATGATCTGAACAATGTCATCATCTTCAAGGGTGCATCTGCCGGATATGAGAACGCAAAAACAGTTGTACTTCAGGGTCATGTAGACATGGTCCTCGAGAAAAACGCCGGTGTGAACAAGGATATGGACACAGAGGGTGTAGATCTTGTTCTTGATCCGGACGGCGATACACTTCATGCAGACGGAACCACCCTCGGCGCGGACGACGGCGTCGCGGTAGCCATTATGCTGGCGGTTCTGTCCGATGATTCTCTGCCGCATCCCGCAATCGAGTGCGTTTTCACAACCGACGAGGAGACCGGGATGGACGGATGCGTGGGACTTGACTGTACACCGCTCAAAGGACGTCTCCTTCTCAACCTCGATTCCGAGGGCGAGGGCGTTATCACGGCCGGCTGCGCGGGCGGAACACATCTTGAAGTGCATTTCGATGCACCCGCGCAGGAGCGGAGAGAGAAGAAGGGTGTCCCGATCAAGATTACGGTGAGCGGTCTTACGGGAGGCCATTCGGGTGAAATGATCGGCCTTGGACGGGCCAGCGCGATTCAGCTGCTCGGCCGTGTCCTGGCGGCATGCGGGAAGATTGAGGACTTCCGGCTTATCAGCGTGGACGGCGGTTCAAAGGACAATGCGATTCCGCGCGAGGCGGCCGCACGGATTCTCTTCCCGGTAGGAATAAAGCATTCGACGGTTGAGAAGAAAATTCGCGAGCTCGAGAAGATGCTGCGTGCCGAATATGCAGCTGCGGAACCGAATCTCACCCTTGGCTATGTATGGGAAGAGGTGCGGGAGTGCACCGTATTCCGCAGAAAGACGGCGGACCGTATCTGCCGGTTCCTTCTTGCTGTCCCGCAGGGAGCCGTGATGCGTTCCCCTCTGTCCTCCGATATGATGCAGACTTCTCTTAATCTGGGTATTCTGAAGACAGATGCGGAAGGCGTTCATATGGTATTCCTCATCCGCAGCAGCATCAATTCGCAGAGAGATGCTCTCACGCAGCGGGTCTGCGCACTGGCTGACCTTTCGAAGGCGCGGAGTATGGTCGTGAGTTCGTATCCGGCATGGGAGTTTGTACCGGATTCCGCATTCCGCGATACAGCCGTCCGGATCTACAGAAATCTCACCGGAAAGGATGCTGAGATTGCCGTGATCCACGGAGGTGTTGAATGCGGACTTCTGTCGGGCAAGATGCCGGGCCTTGATGCCATTTCGATCGGCCCGGACGTAAAGGATGTCCACACAACGGCAGAACATCTCTCGCTTGCTTCACTTGACCGCACGTATCAGTTTGTGAAGGAACTGCTGAAGGAGCTTGTATAGTTTTTATCTGCGAAGGGTTCCGGGGAAAGATCCCGAAGAACACTGCGCGGTGCTTATTTGTGAAAGACGGACAATGGCAGGAATTGACGGAGACTGGCTTCCCGCGATCGGGGCGGAGTTCAAGAAGCCGTATTACAGAGATCTTTTTTACTTTGTCAAAGATGAATATGCAAAGCACGTTGTGTATCCGCCGTCAGACAAGATTTTTACTGCACTTCATCTGACTCCGCTGCACAGCGTGAAGGCGGTCATCCTGGGACAGGATCCCTATCATGAGCCGCATCAGGCAATGGGAATGGCTTTTTCCGTTGAGGACGGTGTCACCATCCCGCCGTCGCTTGTGAATATTTTTCGCGAGCTCCATGATGATCTGGGATGTTCCATGCCGAAGAGCGGAAATCTCACGAAATGGGCGGAGCAGGGCGTTCTTCTCCTGAACACCGTTCTCACTGTGCGGGAACATCAGGCGTTCTCCCATCAGAATCATGGCTGGGAGCAGTTCACAGACGCGATTATCAAAGCGGTCGATGAGCAGAATCGGCCGATTGTATTCATGCTGTGGGGTTC
>ONGY01000016.1 GCA_900317475.1 uncultured Lachnospiraceae bacterium
GGTGATGTTTCAGCATGTTCCGGATTGACGAACCGGATTTTAAAGTCTACCATTAGGACAGTGTCCCGAACCGGGAAAAAGCCCGGAGGGGCCGTCCCTCAGGTGCCGCAGCTGGATGCGGCACAGGGATAGCAGTGAAATGAATATCGGCGATGAAGATGAAGAGTACCGGAAGGACGGCCGCAGGAGAGAACGGGTTCACAGGCTGAAAGACCCGCGCGGGGAATGCCGGGAAGGTCGCATCGGAGCCGGACCTTCAATGAGGCGCATGTCTGTGCGCGAACAGAGGTGGTACCGCGTTTTGTCTGACGCCCTCTGCAGTGATGCTATATCACCGCAGAGGGCGTTTTTTGTTCCGCCCGGTGGATGATTCACCGGCAGACGCACGAAATTTTTGTGCGCGTATTTCTTACTAATTCACTTACACAGCAAGGAGGTTTACCCACGATGCGCAAGGAACTCGCCAAAACCTACGATCCGAAGGGAATCGAGGACCGCATCTATAAAGACTGGGAAGACAAGAAGTACTTCCATGCGGTTGTTGACCACAGCAAGCAGCCGTTTACCATTGTCATTCCGCCGCCAAATATCACCGGTCAGCTTCACATGGGCCATGCACTCGATGAGACGATGCAGGACATCATTATTCGTTTCCGCCGCATGCAGGGGTACGAGGCTCTGTGGCAGCCGGGAACCGATCACGCTTCCATCGCGACGGAAGTGAAGGTCATCAATGAGCTGAAGAAACAGGGAATCACCAAGGCAGACCTCGGCCGCGAGGGATTCCTTAAGAAATGCTGGGAGTGGCGTGATGTTTACGGCCACCGCATCGTAAAGCAGCTCAAGAAGCTCGGCTCTTCCTGTGACTGGGACCGTGAGCGTTTCACCATGGACGAGGGATGCAATCGTGCCGTCACGAAGGTTTTCGTGAAGATGCATGAGAAGGGATGGATCTACAAGGGCAACCGCATCGTCAACTGGTGCCCGAAGTGCCAGACTTCTATTTCCGATGCCGAAGTCGAGTATCAGGAGCAGAAGAGCCATTTCTGGCATATCAAATATCCGCTGGTCGAGGACGACGGATCCATTTCGAAGACTCGTTTTCTCGAGTTCGCGACCACCCGGCCGGAAACGATGCTCGGCGATACTGCGCTTGCAGTTAATCCGGACGATGCGCGCTATAAAGATCTCATCGGCAAATATGCATGGCTTCCGATTGTGGACCGCAAAATTCCGATTGTCGGCGATGAACACGCCGATCCGACGGAAGGAACCGGTGTCGTCAAAATCACGCCGGCACATGATCCGAACGACTTTGAGGTCGGCAAGAGACACAATCTTCCGGTCATCAATATCCTTAACGACGATGCCACCATCAATGAGAACGGCGGCAAGTATCAGGGAATGGACCGTTACGAAGCCCGTGAGGCAATCGTAAAGGAACTCGATTCGATGGGACTTCTCGTCGGCATCGAGGACCTCACCCACAACGTAGGAACCCATGACCGCTGCGGCACGACCGTCGAACCGATGGTGAAGGAACAGTGGTTCGTGAAGATGGATGACCTCATTAAGCCTGCCATCAGGGCGGTGCAGGACGGCGATATCAAGCTCATCCCGGATTCCATGAAGAAGACCTACTTCAACTGGACCGACAACATCAAGGACTGGTGCATCTCGCGTCAGCTCTGGTGGGGGCACCGGATCCCCGCGTGGTACTGCGATGACTGCGGCGAGACCATTGTCGCCGAGCAGGCGCCGGAGAGGTGCCCGAAGTGCGGAAGCACGCACCTTCATCAGGATCCGGACACACTGGATACCTGGTTCAGCTCTGCACTCTGGCCGTTCGAAACGCTTGGCTGGCCGGACGAGACGGAAGACCTGAAATACTTCTATCCGACGGATGTTCTGGTCACCGGATACGACATCATCTTCTTCTGGGTCATCCGCATGATCTTCTCCGGCTATGAGCAGATGGGCGAGCGTCCGTTCAAGACCGTCCTCTTCCACGGACTGGTCCGGGATGAACAGGGCCGCAAGATGAGCAAGTCGCTCGGCAATGGCATCGACCCGTTGGAGGTCATCAACAAGTACGGCGCCGATGCGCTGCGTCTCACCCTGATCACGGGCAATGCGCCGGGCAATGATATGCGTTATTCCGAGACCAAGGTCGAGAATTCGAGAAACTTCGCAAACAAGGTCTGGAATGCTTCCCGGTTCATCTGCATGAACATGGATGAGGATGAGGAAGCGGATCCGTCCGTGCTGCCGGAGGGACTGGAGCCGGCGGACAAGTGGATTCTCTCAAAGTTCAACAAGACGGTCCGCGATGTCACGGAGAATATGGAGAAATATGAGCTCGGTGTGGCCGTTCAGAAGGTCCACGATTTCATCTGGGATGAATTCTGTGACTGGTATATCGAGATGGTAAAGCCGAGGCTGTACAGCCGTGGGACGGAAGAATCCAAGGACAGCGCATCGAAGGATGTCAGCCGGAATGCGGCACTCTGGACGCTGCAGACCGTATTGATCGGTTCGCTCAAGCTTCTTCATCCGTACATGCCGTTCATCACAGAGGAAATCTTCCGGACGGTACAGTCGAAGGAAGACTCCATCATGGTTTCCAGCTGGCCGGTATGGCGCGATGACTTCTGCTTTGACAGGGAAGAAGGAGAAGTTGAGGAAATCAAGGAGGCGGTCCGCGGTATCCGCAATGTCCGGGCGGAGATGAATGTCGCTCCTTCGAAGAAGGTCGATATGTTCGTCGTGAGTGATGATCCGGCGATCCGGGAGAATTTCACGCGAAACGAGCTCTTCTTTGCTACACTCGGCGGAGCAAGTTCCGTGGAGGTTCAGGCGGACAAGTCGGGTATCGGGGACGACGCGGTCTCGGTTGTCGTTCCGGGAGCGGCAGTATACATTCCGCTTGCAGAGCTGGTGGACATTGGCGCTGAAATCGAGCGCCTTAAGAAGGAAGAGGCCCGGCTCGAGGGTGAGCTGAAGCGCTCGGCGAACATGCTCGGCAATGAAAAGTTCCTTGCAAAGGCGCCGCAGGCCAAGATCGACGAAGAAAAGGCAAAACAGGAAAAATATAAACAGCTCATGGAAGGCGTGAAGGAACGTCTCTCCGCGCTGCAGAAGTAAGGAAAGTGAACACGGGTCCGCCATCACGGCAGTGATGGCGGACTTTTACGAGGATAAAGATTGACATACGAAGAGATTGTTGATTCTATAGCGGAAATTCCGAGGTTTTCGAAAAATCATTCTCTCCCGGAAACGCGGGGGTACCTCGACGCGCTCGGGGCTCCGGATGATGTCCTGTGGAAGGGCGGAACGAAGATCATCCATGTTGCGGGGACAAACGGAAAGGGAAGCGTATGCAATTATCTCGCGGAGATTTTCCGGGCAGCGGGTTTTCACGTGGGCCTTTTCATATCGCCGCACCTTGTGGACATCCGGGAGAGAATGCTCCTGGACGGAGAGATGATTCCCAAAGAAGAGTTTGTCCGTTCCTTTCAGAAAGTCACCGCCCTGACGACACCGCACCGCGGTCCGGCCGGCGACATTTCTCTTCCGGAGAAACCGGAGCACTTTACCTATTTTGAATTTTTATTCCTGATGGCGATGGTCTGGTACGGAGAGAAAAAGCCGGATGTGCTCATTCTGGAGACGGGACTCGGCGGAAGACTCGATGCGACGAACTGCGTGCGGCACAAGAGTGCAGCCGTCATCACGCGGATCGGCATGGACCATTGTCAGTATCTGGGGAACACGATTTCTGCGATCGCAGGCGAGAAGGCCGGCATCATGAAGGAAAATGTGCCGATCGTTGTTCTGGAAGAGCCAGGAGAGGCTCTTGAAGTTTTTAAAGAAAAAGCAGAGAAGCTTGAAATCCCGCTGTTTATCGTGCATTTGCGGGACTTTGGGGGGTGTTTTGTCCGGCCCGGACGCATTGATTTTTCATTTTGTTATCGGTATGATAGTAGCGTTTTTACGGGGACGCTCAATGTGAGGACCCGCCTTTCCACATCGGCTGTCTACCAGGAGGAAAATGCTTCGCTCTCCGCGGCGGCAGCAGGACTTTTTGAAGAAGAGATCAGAGAGCGCAGCGGAAGGCCGGCCGGTGAGATCATCGGAGAAGGCCTGTCGGAAGCGTTCTGGCCCGGGCGGATGGAAGAAATCCTTCCGGGAGTTTACATCGACGGCGGACATAACCCGGACGGTATCCGGGCTTTTCTTGAAAGTGTACGGCAGATACCGGTTCCTCCGGGCGGCAGAAGAGTCCTTCTCTTCTCCGCGGCGGCGGACAAGCAGGTAAGCGTCATGGCGGACGAGATTCTCCGCTCGGGACTTTTTGACCGGATTGTCGCCGTTCCGATGGGGATCGAAAGAAGCATCCGGAAGGAAGACCTCGTCCGGATTTTTGAAGGGCAGAGTCATCCGGCCGATTCGTCAGCGGATCTATCAGCTGATCATGCGGCCGAAAGACCGGCGGTTTCTGTTGCGGATCTTGCGGCGGACGCATTCCGCACCCTTACAGCAGAAAAAAACGACAACGAACTTATTTTTGCAGCGGGCTCGCTCTATCTCGTCGGGATTCTCGACCGGGAAGAGGGGAGAAAAAACGCATATCAGGATATCCGGACTTGATTTGAATGACGGAAGAGGTGGATACCGGAGAATGTGCTGCCGCGGACCGGAAGGTAATTCGATATGATCAATTTTGAAGAAGAACTCAAGAATTTTCATCCGAGCATAGAAATCGGACAGTCCGAGGACGCAATCTATCAGAAGGATTTTACGGATTTTACGGACGTCATCCTCAATCTGATGAAGCAGGAAGGCAGAGACGGCCAAAAGAACAACAGCCGCTGACCGGGGATTTCCGGGTAACTCATTAAGAATGAGAAAACAGGATCGGAGGTTCAGGTCAGAATGTATTGTTATAACTGCGGCGCGAAGCTGACCAAGTCGGATAAGTGTCCGAACTGTGGGGCAGGCGTCGGAAAATACAAGAAAATTTCGTATGCCTCGAACTGCCTATACAATGAAGGACTTTCAAAGGCCGGGGTGCGCGATCTGTCAGGTGCGGCAGAATGCCTGCGTGCGAGCATTCGTCTCAATAAATATAATATCGATGCGCGGAATCTCTACGGCCTCGTATGCTATGAGACCGGAGAAGTCGTCGAGGCTCTGTCACAGTGGGTCATCAGTTCGAATCTGCAGCCTAAAAACAACGCGGCTTCGCGCTATATCAAGGAAGTTCAGAGCAGCCAGAACCGCCTGCAGGCACTTGAGCAGTCCATTAAGAAGTACAACCGTGCCCTGGAATACTGCCGGCAGGGAAGTCTTGATCTGGCTGTGATCCAGCTGCGGAAGGTACTGCAGCTCAATCCGAAATATCTGCGTGCCCGCCAGCTGCTCTCGCTTCTTTACATTAACAGCGGAGACTACCGGAATGCCGGAAAGGAGCTGAAGCGCTGCAAGAAAATCGATCTCAACAATACAACGACGCTCCGCTACATCGCAGAAGTAGAAGAGCAGACGCTTCCGGAGAATCTCGAGAAGAGCGGCAAAACCGAGGAGCTGACGGACGATACGAATGTCATTAAGTACCGTGACGGCAATGAGACGATCATTCAGCCGGCAGGTGCCGTAAATCCGCCCGTAAGCCAGACAACATCGAATCTGCCTTCCACCCTTCTCAACATCGGCATAGGACTTTTGGTAGGCGCCGCCATCGTCGGTTTCTTCGTGCTTCCGGCTCAGGTGCAGAAGGTGCGCACCGACAGCGAGAATCAGCTGAAGATCGTTGGAGAGCAGTCCGACGCCAAAACTGCTACGATCAGTGAGCAGACACAGCAGATCGATGATCTCACAAGCCAGAATGAGGAGCTTCAGTCACAGGTCGATACATACAAGGCATCCGCGGAATCTCTGACGGATGATGACAGCCTGTTCCGGGCCGTGAATGCGTATCTTACGGATTCCACGGATATTGGCGCAATCGCGGATGAGTTCAGCAAGATCAATTACAGTGACGTGGAGAAATCCGCCTCGACGGAATACAAGAACCTGTATACGACCCTGCTGGGCATCCTTCAGTCGAGACTGGTTGAGTACTACTACAACACCGGTTACACGGCATATGAAGGCGCTGATTATATCACGTCCATCCAGGACCTCACGCTGGCGCTGGGATATGCCGACAAGGACAATGATTCCAATTACGCTGCCATCGAGTACTATCTGGCAGATTCGTATTATCTGCAGTACCGGGATGCAGACGCGTCCGCAAAGAGTCAGTATTCTGACAATCTTTCCACTGCACAGCGGTATTTCAACGCAGTGAGAAATGATTTCGGAGACAGTTATCTTGCCAGGGACGCGGCGACGAAACTGCAGGAAATAAGCCTCATCAAGAGCCAGACGAGCTCAGATGAGAGCACGGGCAGCAATGCGGACGGGACAGCCGGCACTGCTGATCTTCAGGACTGACAATTATTTGAGAAAGGGCAGTAACAGGGCCATAGTACCGCCGGCAGCTGCCTTCAGGCGGCCGGGAGATGTTCCGGCCGCGAAGGGCGGTTACAGGAGTATAAGGGATGGTCGTTTTTTCCGGCCTTGAATTCATATTCCGGTTTCTGCCGGTTTTTCTTCTTATCTATTACATAACACCGCGCAAATACAGAAATGCGGTCCTTTTCATCGGCAGTATGGTTTTCTATGCCGTGGGGGAACCGCATTTTGTTGTGCTCCTTCTGGGGCTTTGTATTGCGGATTATCTTCTCGGCCGGGGAGCTGCCCGGAGAGGAAAATCCGGTGCGGTCTTTTTGTTTCTCTCCATTCTGCTGAACGGCGGCGTTCTTGTGGGATTCAAGGCCGCACAGGCTATACAGGGCGGGGATCTGCTTCCGATTGGTCTTTCTTTTTATATCTTCAAAATGCTATCCTATGAGGGCGACCTTTACACAGGCCGCATCCGCGAAACGCCGCGGTTCATTGATGCAGCCGCGTACTTCACGATGTTTCCGCAGATCACGGAAGGACCGATCATGCGCTGCAGCACGGGTTTTGGCGAGGGTGCACACGGCGCGGTTCCGGGAGGCCATATCGTTCACACGGGCGATGTGGAGGACGGGCTCTCGTGCTTTGTCATCGGTCTGTCGATGAAGGTACTTCTTGCGGACCGGCTCGAACTCCTGTGGACGAGACTCTCCACGATCGGATACGCCTCGATTTCGACACCGCTCGCCTGGATCGGAGCCTACACCTACACGTTCGAACTGTACTTTGACTTCTGGGGCTATTCGATGATGGCGGCAGGGCTTGCCATGATGCTCGGATTTCCGTTTGTGAGAAACTTCGCGCATCCGTATGCGAGCCGGTCGGTCACGGCATTTTACCGCGACTGGCATGTCACGCTGGGTGAATGGTTCCGGGATTACCTCTACTTTCCGCTGGGCGGAAGCCGGCAGGGTGCGGCGAGAACCATTTTCAACCTGTTCGTTGTCTGGGTGATCACGGGACTGTGGCACGGCGGAACGCTGAATTACGTTCTCTGGAGCATGGTGCTCTTTCTTCTCATTGTGTGGGAGAAATTCGTGGTGAAGAAGCTTCTCCGGAAGTTTCCCTTCCTCGGGCACCTGCATGTGTGGATTCTTATTCCGCTCACATGGGTGATTTTCGCGATCACAGACCTGGGACAGTTGGGGACGTACTTCACGCGTCTTTTTCCGTTTGTGACCGGTGCATCACCGGTCGGCATGGCTGCAGGGGACTGGATAACCTATCTCCGGATTTTCTGGCCGTACTTTGCCGCCGGGATCGTGCTCTGTATTCCGAAGGTTTCCCATTTTGTGTGGAACCGCCGGAGAAATCCGGTCATTGTTATCCTGCTTGCCGTACTCTTCTGGATTTCGATTTATGTCTCGGCAAATGCGGGAAGCAATGCCTTTATGTACTTTGATTTCTGAGCCGCAGCGATCTTTCGATGACGACTTTGTCTGCGGACCGGGCGATTGAATATATGAAGAAATTTTTTAAAAAACTTATGAAAATGCCGCTCACGGTCATTCTTATCGTGAGCTGCGGGGTCTTTGTCCTGTTTCTGATTCCCGGTATCGGCAAAACTTCCGATGCTTCCGGGGAAAATCTACTGACAGAGCCGCTTATCCAGATCGGGCTTATCAGTCTCCATGACGGGGAAAATCCTTTCGGATTCGGAATCGGAGAGACGGCGTCCGCGGGAGGCGGCAGTGCGCTCTCCTCGACGGATACCAGCGGAAGCGAGACAGCGGAGCTGAGCTCAAAGAGCGGCTCGTCCGGAGATGAAGAGACAAAGGAAAACGGTGCGGCAGATCAGAGCGCGGCACAAGGAGACACGGCTGCAGACGGGTCATCCGATGCCGCATCCGACGGAGAAACTGCTTCTTCCGCGGAAACTTCGTCTTCCGCTGAGACGGATGCCTCCGGGAGCGCTTCCACGGAGGAAGATCAGGAAGAAGCAGAACTGAAAGAGAAAGAAAAGAATCTCACCTACGTCCATGCGGACCATATGCCGCAGGAGGTGAATGACGATGTTGTGGGCGCTGTAGACTATGGCATCGCGGACACGAACTATATGTCTCCTGACGACGAGACGTACAACACGGATACCGAGGGAGTTTTTGCGCAGAACGGAGACTACTACCGTTTTCAGGATGTGGATGCATTGTATTTCAGTGATGCGCTGATCATCGGAAACTCGCGGACAGAGGGACTGCACGGATTCTCATCCCTCGGAAAAACAGCGTATTTTGCGGCAAAGGAAGGCATTTCCGTTTTCAATATTTTTGATAAGACGCTCAATTACTACAGTCCGGACGGGAGCCAGCAGAGTGCTTCACTGACGGATATCCTCGCATCGAGGCAGTTCGGCAAGATTTACATCTCGCTCGGCATCAACGAGATCGGCATCGGAACATCCAAAATGTTCTATGAAAATTACCGGAAGATTCTCGAGACGATCCGGGAGGCACAGCCGGATGCGATTATCTTCATCGAGGGCATGATGCATGTCTCCGAGCATCTGAGTTCGACGAGCGGAGTTTTCTCCAATACCATCGTCGTGCAGAGAAATACGGCAGTGTCCACGCTGGCAAACGGACACGATATCTTCTATGTAGACATGAATTCCGTATACTGCGATGAGAATGGAAACCTGCTGTCGGACGTCACGGAGGACGGAATCCATCCGTACGCTTCAGAGTATGAGCGCTGGGTCGATTTTCTGAAGACAAAAGGAATTATCCGCACGGATGCGGATCGGGGTGCGGTCAGCGGCTGAAAGGCGGTATAATGAGATCAATTGAATTTAAGATGGAGCGTGAAGGACTGATTCATGAAGGCGACCATATCCGGGTCACCGAAGGAGTGCTGCCGTCCAACTATTATTATACGATCTGGCCGTCGCTTGCCATGAGCGGGAACATCCCGCTGAACCAGAGGCTGAAGACCCGGGAAGGCATTGTCACGAGTGTGCGCGAGAACGAAAGAGGATACTATGTGACGGCTGAGTTTGATGAGCCGGAACCAAGACATTGAACGGAGCCCGCATAAGGGTCCGGCCGGAGACCGTATATGAAACTTCGCAATGGAATATATCTCCTGATCGGCGCGTTTATCTGGGGAACCGCTTTTGTGGCCCAGAGCGTCGGCAACAATTATATGGGGCCGGTCACCTTTCAGGCGGCAAGAAGCTGGCTTGCAGTGATCGTACTGCTGCCGCTCGTGCTTCTGCGCAGACACTTCCGCAGGAAGAGGGCTGCACAGGGCGACAGGAATGTCCCTCAGTACACGGTGAAGAATACAGTCATCGGATGCCTTGTCACCGGCATTTTCTTCACCGCCGCTTCGACCTTCCAGCAGATCGGGCTTGTCGGAACGGAGGTCGGGAAGGGCGGATTCCTCACGGACCTCTACATTGTTCTTGTGCCGGTCCTTGCGTTTATTCTGTACAGAAGATCGAACATCCGCGTCTGGATCGGCGTGGCTGTCGCGGCACTGGGAATGTATTTCCTGTGTGTGTCGAATGGCTTTTCATCGATTTCAGGGTATGATCTGGTACTGATTTTATGTGCATTTCTTTTTGCCTGCCAGATTACCTGTGTCGATTATTTTGTCAACACGGTCGATGACGTGACACTTTCGATGGGACAGTTCCTTGTCTCCGGAATTATCTCCTCTGTCCTCGCGCCAGCCCTTGAGACCGTGAATTTCAGCGGGATACTGGAGGGATGGTTCCCCGTTTTCTACGCAGGAGTTTTCTCGAGCGGCATTGCCTACACGTTTCAGATTGTCGGGCAGAAGGGACAGGACCCGACCATCGCATCACTCATCATGTCGCTTGAGTCCGTCTTCTCAGCGCTGTCCGGCTGGATCATCCTTCACCAGACACTGTCGGGGAGAGAGCTTTTCGGCTGTGCGCTGATGTTTGCAGCGATCGTTCTGACGCAGCTCCCTTACGGGGGAAAGGCAGCGGTCCATGAAGAAAAGAAAACAACCGGGAAAACCTGAAAGAAGAAAAAGGTGCACCTGTGTCCTTGCGGCAGTGCTCCTTTCGGCATTGCTCTCCGGCTGCGGAAGCACAGCCGGGTCGGATGCGGTTTCCGACGCCCTCCTGAAAATCGGCGACCGCGATTTTGAAGGTGCCGTGACATCACTGAATGAAGCCGAGGCGGGCGGTGAGGATTCACGTGCGCTCTACCGGGCCCTCGGCATCGCGCTGATGGGAACGGGAGACTACGAGGGCGCATCCGGCGCATTGGAGAAAGCACTTGAGAAAAGCTCGGGAATACCGGATGATTTTGACATCGACGTCAATTATTATCTTGCGACCTGCTTCATCAAACTGAACGATGAGAATGAAGCGAAGGATATCTATGATTCGATCATCGCCTATCGGCCGGGTGAAGTCCTTGCGTACCGTCTCCGCGCGACGGTCGAGGCTGATCTTCAGGATCCGGATTCAGCGGATGCGGACTTTCGGAAGGCCATCGAACTTGCGCCCGGCGATTACGATGCCGTTATCTCTGCTTATGTGACCATGTCGGACCGCGGCTATACGGATCAGGCAGAAGCGTATCTTTCGGAAGCCCTGGCAGGTTCCTCTACTATATCGAACTACGACAAGGGCAGACTCTATTATTACCAGGGCGACTACGATGACGCGAAAACCTGTCTCGAGAGCGCTCTTTCCGAGGAAAACGGAAGTTTCCGCACGACGCTTCTTCTCGGCCAGACCTATGAGGCTCTGGGTTCGACCGATTACGCTGCGGATACATACGAAAAGTATCTGCAGAACGATCAGACCCATGCCGAGATTTATAATCAGCTCGGTCTGTGCCGTCTCACACTGGGCGATGCGCAGTCTGCACTCGACGCATTTCAGTCCGGCGAGAAAATCGCTGATGGAAGTGTACTGCAGAGTCTTAAGTACAACGAAATCACAGCGTACGAAAAACTGGGCAATTTCAGTCAGGCAAACATTCTCATTCAGTCCTATTTAAAACTTTATCCGGAGGATTCGGATGCAAAGCGCGAGGCAGTGTTTCTGGCGACCCGCTGAACGGGGATGCCAGCCTGCTGAAGCAGGCCTGAACCTGCAGCCGGTGAAGTGATCGGGCATTGAGAATTCAAACCTGCAGGTTCGGTCTTCAGCCTGAACCTGCGGCCGGGAAAAGGCCGGAAATCGGAAGATTCAGATAAGGGAGAAAAGACATGATTTCAAAACTCATTGATGGAATTCGGGCAAAAAAGGCGCCGGTTGTCGTCGGACTTGATCCGAATCTGAAGTTCATTCCGGCAGAGCTCATGGACGAGGCGAAGCGGGAAGTGGCCGGACGCGAATCCGTTTACGACGAAGATCTTGAGACGGCTGCCGAGGCGGTCTGGCATTTCAATCACGATATCATTGATGCCGTCGCGGACCTTGTCCCGGCTGTCAAGCCGCAGTCAGCCATGTATGAACAGTTCGGCATCCCGGGCATCGTCACGTTCTGGAAGACGATCCGCTATGCACACGAAAAAGGCCTGATTGTCATCGGAGATGTAAAGCGCGGCGACATCGGGTCGACCTCGGAAGCTTACGCAGCGGCGCACCTCGGGAAAATCGGAATCGGCGGCACAAAGACAAAGGTATTTGATGAGGATTTTGCAACCGTCAATCCGTATCTGGGAAGCGACGGCGTGAAGCCCTTCATCGACGTCTGCAATGAGAATGACCGCGGCATCTTCGTCCTCGTCAAAACTTCGAACCCCAGCAGCGGGGAACTGCAGGACCTGAAGATGGCGGACGGCCGCGCGGTCTATGAGGTTGTCGGAGAATATGTGAATGAGTGGGGAAAGCTCTCCATGGACGGAGAATACAGCAACATCGGCGCCGTTGTCGGGGCGACCTACCCCGAACAGGGCAAGGTTCTGAGGAAGCTGATGCCGCACACCTTCATCCTTGTCCCGGGATACGGAGCACAGGGGGCAAAGGGAAGCGATCTCACCGATTTCTTCGATGACCGCGGACTGGGTGCGATTGTCAATTCTTCCCGCGGGATCATCGCTGCTTATTTGAAGGAGAAATATCAGGGATTCGGACCGGAAGGCTTTGCGGAGGCTGCCAGAGCCGCGGCGGAGGATATGATTGAAGATATCGGCACAGCGCTTGAAAAGGCCGGAAAGTCAATCCGGTAAATGCGTGTCAGTGCACGGATGAAATCAGAACAAGGACAAAATGACCCGGAAGAGCGGCCCGGAGCGGCGGTCCGGGCGGACAGGAAGGTAAGATGGAAGAATATAAAAAAGAGTTCATTGACTTCATGGTGGAATGCAATGTCCTGCGTTTTGGCGAGTTTACGCTGAAGAGCGGCCGCAAGTCTCCCTTTTTCATGAATGCGGGTCTATATCAGAGCGGCAGTCAGCTCAGCCGTCTTGGGGAATTTTACGCGCGCGCCATTCACGACAAGTACGGCACGGATTTTGACGTGCTGTTCGGACCTGCGTACAAGGGAATTCCGCTGGCCGTCGCGACGGTGATCGCCATTTACCGTCTTTACGGAAACGAAGTCCGCTACTGTGCAAACCGCAAGGAAGTCAAGGATCATGGGGACAGCGGAATTCTGCTGGGAAGTACGCTGAAGGACGGCGACCGGGTCGTCATCATCGAGGATGTGACAACCTCCGGAGCGTCCATGGCAGAGACGGTTCCGATTCTCCGCGCACAGGCGAAGGTGAACATTCTCGGCCTCATGGTTTCACTCGACCGGGAGGAAAAGGGAAAAGATACAGAGAAGAGTGCGCTCCTGGATATCCGTGAGCGGTACGGATTTGACACGAATGCCATCGTGGGAATGCACGAGGTCCGTGAATATCTGAAGGGCCGTGAGGTGAACGGGAAGGTGCTGATCGATGATTCCATCTCGAAGGCACTTGATGAATACTACGCGCAGTATGGGGCAAAGGACTGATCCTGAAAGCCCCTGTATCTGTGATCGGAGGACGAATTGCTGCAGCCGGTCAAAAAACCAAGAAAACATTTATTTACCAGTAAGAAAATGTCGATCCGCGCTCTCATGAGCGATTGCCTTGGTGCGATTGCTGTCGTTTTCACGTGTGTGACAGTATACCTTGCATACGCAAACGGCGGCAGTGCCACAGCGGGGGGCGGAGCGGCATTTTTTCTGTGCCTTATTCTCGCATTCGCGGGGGAAATCATTGCCATCATCTCAAGGAGAGAAGCGGATGTATATTATTTCTTCTGCTATCTCGGGATGGCGCTCAACGGTGCGGTCATCGTTTTCGGCGTGCTTGTCCTGTACTGGGGGCTGTACGGCTGAGAAAAGACTTTTTGTCTTTTTGGTGAAAAATCCGGATTTCATTGCGGGTACAATCGGGAATAGAGTACACTTACCGTGTGCATGAAAGAAGCATAATTTCTATTAAGGAGGGAATTTCAAATGGCGAAAGTCGGTATTATCATGGGCTCGGACTCCGATATGGCGGTCATGAGCAAAGCTGCGGAAGTTCTCGATGAGTTCGGCGTGGATTACGAGATGCACATCATCTCGGCACACAGAGAGCCGGACGTTCTTTACAAGTGGGCACAGGAGTGCCGGGAGAACGGGACAAAGGTTATCATCGCCGGCGCCGGAATGGCAGCAGCGCTTCCCGGCATGTGCGCGGCTCTTTTCCCGCTTCCCGTCATCGGAATTCCGATGCACACGGCTTCCCTCGGCGGCAGAGATTCGCTCTATTCCATCGTGCAGATGCCGAGCGGAGTTCCGGTTGCCACGGTCGCCATCGGCGGCGGCAAAAACGCCGGCCTTCTTGCGGTAAAGATCCTTGCGGTATCGGATAATTCCCTTCTTGCAAAAATAGAGGAATACAATGCGAAGATGAAGAAGGAAGTCGAGGACAAGGATGCAAGGCTTCAGGAAGCCGGGTATAAGAATTATGTGAAGTAAGCCGCGGAAAAACAGGAGAGTCATCTGTACAGGAAACAGAGGAATCGGTGAAACGGAAAGGAGTCGTATGGACTATAAAACTTCCGGTGTTGATATTGAAGCCGGCTACGAGTCGGTAAAACTGATCAAAAAGTATGTCGAGCAGACGATGCGCCCTGAGGTACTCGGCGGCATCGGCGGTTTTTCCGGTGCCTTTTCCATGGCAAAGATCAAAGAAATGGAAGACCCGGTTCTTCTGTCCGGGACCGACGGTGTCGGGACCAAGCTCAAGCTCGCATTCGAGATGGATAAGCATGACACCATCGGCATCGATGCAGTCGCGATGTGCGTGAATGACGTCGCGTGCGCCGGCGGCGAGAGCCTGTTTTTCCTTGACTATATCGCCTGCGGCAAAAATGTGCCCGAGAAAATCGCGGCAATCGTCAAGGGCGTGGCGGATGGCTGCAGACAGGCGGAATGTGCTCTGATCGGCGGTGAGACCGCAGAGCATCCGGGCCTGATGCCGGAAGATGAATACGACGTCGCGGGTTTTGCCGTCGGCGCTGTCGACCGGAAGGACATGATCACCGGGGCGGATATAAAGCCGGGCGATGTGCTGATCGGAGTCGCATCGAGCGGTGTCCATTCCAACGGATTCTCCTTGGTCCGCAAGGTCTTTGGGATCGATGAGAACGGAGCGGTTCTGTCGGAATATCATCCGGAGCTGGGACAGACGCTCGGTGAGTGCCTCCTCACCCCGACGAAGATTTATGTGAAAATGCTGAAGAAAATCAAAGCAGACGGCGTCACTGTCAAGGGCTGCTCTCATATCACGGGCGGCGGCTTCTATGAGAATATGCCGCGCATGCTCCCGGAGGGAACGGCAATTGAAGTCCAGAAGGACAGCTATGAGGTCCCGCCGATCTTTCGCCTGATTCAGAAGACCGGAAACATCGACGAACATGTCATGTATAATACTTTCAACATGGGAATCGGAATGTGCCTCGCCGTTGATCCTTCGGATGCAGACAGGGTGCTTTCGTCGATTGCGGACGCGGGCGAGAAGGGCTTTGTCATCGGGCGTGTCACGGAAGGAAACAAGGAAGTTACGATCCTCTGAGTTTTTATTTTTATTTAAGGAGCGGAAGATACAATGTTCAGAGTGGCTGTATTGGTATCCGGCGGAGGGACAAATCTGCAGGCGATCATAGACCGCGTGAAGGACGGTTCTCTTCCGGGAGTCGGGATCGTCCGGGTGATCTCCAACAACGCGGGGGCTTATGCCCTCACGAGGGCAAAGAACGCCGGCATCGAAGGAGTCACTGTCTCCCCGAAGGAGTATGAGACAAGGGAGCTTTTCAATAAGGCACTTCTCAGAGCCGTTAAGGAAGCATCCCCGGACCTTATCGTCCTTGCCGGTTTTCTTGTGACGATCCCGCCGGAACTCATCCGGGAGTATCCGGACAGGATTATTAATATCCATCCGTCTCTCATCCCGAGTTTTTGCGGAAAAGGGTGCTATGGGCTCCACGTCCATGAAAAAGCACTTGCGCGCGGCGTGAAGGTGACCGGTGCGACGGTTCATTTCGTCAACGAAGGACTCGATTCCGGACCGATCATTCTCCAGAAGCCCGTTGCAGTAGAGGACGGCGATACGCCCGAGATTCTCCAGAAACGGGTCATGGAACAGGCGGAGTGGATCATTCTCCCCAGGGCCATCGGACTCATCGCGGAAGGTCGGGTGAGCGTTGAGAATGGAATCACGCATATCGCTCCGAAAAAACAAGGCTGACCCTGCAGGTCTTCACTGTCAGCGGATTCCATACAGACATAGACTTCAGAAGGAGGTTATCCCGAAATGAAAATTCTCCTCATCGGAGGCGGCGGAAGAGAACACGCCATCGCTGCGTCCATTGTAAAAAGCAAGAGGTGTGAGAAGCTTTACTGTGCACCCGGCAATGCGGGCATTGCGGAGATTGCAGAGTGTGTTCCGATCGGTGTCATGGATTTTGACGCGCAGGCCGCGTTTGCGAAGGAACACGGCATCGACCTTGTGGTCTGCAGCCAGGATGATCCGCTCTGCGCCGGCCTCGTCGACAGTCTTGAAGCGAAGGGACTGCGTGTCTTCGGTACCAGGAAGAATGCCGCAATCATCGAGGGAAGCAAGGCTTTCTCGAAGAACCTGATGAAAAAATACGGGATTCCGACCGCGGAATATGAGATTTTCACGGAACCGGACAAAGCCATCGAATACCTCGAAACACAGGCAAAGTTCCCGATCGTCCTCAAGGCGGACGGTCTTGCGCTCGGCAAGGGCGTTCTCATCTGCAATGACCTTGATGAGGCAAAGGCCGGCGTCAAAACGATCATGGAGGACAAGAAGTTCGGCAGCGCCGGCAATGAAATGGTCATTGAGGAATTCATGACCGGGCGCGAGGTAAGTGCGCTTGCATTTGTCGATGGAAAGACGTACAGGCTGATGAGCTCCTCACAGGATCACAAGAGAGCCGGCGACGGCGATACCGGCCTCAACACCGGCGGTATGGGCACATTTTCACCGAGTCCGTTCTATACACCGGAAGTGGATAAGCTCTGCCGCGAGCGGATTTATCAGAAGACGGTGGATGCGATGGCAGCGGAGGGAAGACCTTTCAAGGGCGTTCTCTATTTCGGCCTCATGCTCACACAGGATGGGCCCAAAGTGGTAGAATACAATACTAGATTCGGCGATCCGGAGACGCAGGTTGTCCTGCCGCGGATGAAGACCGACATCCTCGATGTGTTTGACGCTTGTCTGGACGGACGGCTGGACGAGGTGAATCTCGAGTTTGAGGATAACGCAGCGGTTTGTGTCGTGCTCGCCTCAGACGGATACCCGGTGAAGTACGAGAAGGGCAAGATCATCACCGGCCTTGAGAACTTCCGGGGCAGGGATGACTATTTCTGCTTCCATGCCGGCACGAAATTCGATGAGAACGGCAATGTCGTCACGAACGGCGGCCGTGTGCTCGGTGTCACTGCGAAGGGCAGGACGCTTGTTGAAGCCAGGAAGAAGGCCTATGAGGCAGCGGAGTGGGTTCACTTCGACAATAAGTACATGCGCCACGATATCGGAAAGGCCATCGACGAAGCATAAGTGAGATTATAAGAAAGGGTAAGGCAGCCGCGGAAGCGGCGGAAGATTGATTATGAAATTGAAGAATTGGAAAGTTTTGGCGGCAGCGCTCGGAGCCGCAGTCATCGTCGGAGGATTCAATGCAGCTTCAATTGCAGGACTTGCTGCATCGGCAACGGTCCTTGACACCTGCAATGTCCGCTCCGAGGCATCGGCAACGTCCAGTGCAGTGACGCAGGCATCCAAGGATTCGACGGTCGAGGTCGGTGACCCGGTCACCAATGATGCGGGCGAGACGTGGTATCCTGTGACGCTTTCCGACGGCACGACAGGGTATATCAAATCCAATCTCCTGAATATTGAGGAGACAGCGTCGACTACCACTACCTCCGCTGACACGTCGGCAGACGGAACGGATGCATCGGAGTCGGCGGATACCGCTGCCTCCGCGGATGTTCCCACGGCACAGGGCGAGGGATATGCGCAGGCAATGACCCCGACGAACGCCACGGTTTCTTCTGATGTCAATGTACGCGCCGGCGCCGGCACAGATTACACCAAGATCGGTGAGCTGACTGCAGGCACGACGCTCGTGGCCATCGGACAGGCAAAGGATTCGAACGGCGATATCTGGTATCAGTTCTATACGACCGGAACGGATCAGCAGATGACCGGTTTCATCCGCTATGATTACATCACGCTCGGTGATCCGGTACAGACCGCGCAGACAGACACTTCGTCGCAGGACACTTCCGAGGACGCTTCGCAAGACAGCACGGAGAAGCCGGATTATGAGGCAGTTTACGCAGATGACGGTTCCGGCACGTCCGAGTGGTATCTTTACAATAACGTAACCAATACGCGCAAGAAGATCTCCGATATGGAGAGCGCCGTGGATGAGGCGAACACGCTCGTGACAGAGGCGCAGAGCAGCGTCAGCCACTACCGTATGATCACCATTCTGTTCGGTGTACTGTTTGCTGTTTCCCTGATCGCGGTTATTTTCCTCATTCTGAATCTCAGAAGAGCAAAGGCAGAGGGCGGAGAGGTCGATCTGATGACGATCCGTCAGAAGCAGGAGAAACGCCGCAGACTCGAAGAGCGTGAGCAGGAAAGAGAAGAAGAAAGAAAGCCTTCTTTGAGAGAGAGAAATGCGGGCGACAGAGCATCCGGCGACAGAATCGCCGCGGACCGTCCGGTACGCCGTCCTTCCGATTCCCCGCGCAGCGGCCAGGGAAGAGAAGTGCGCAGTCAGGACCGCGGGGCATACGCGACAAGACGTACGCAGGATGATTCCCAGGATTTCCGCCGCAGCCCGGGCGAGCGCGCATCGGGAGCAGCCGGCGACAGATACGCCGGTGACAGGGCATCAGCTGACAGAGCAGCCGGCGAAAGGACGGCCGGGGAGCGTGTAAGAAGAACGTCCGCTTCTGCCGGAAGCGAGAGGATGGATGACAGGCAGGAGAGAAGAAGCGCAGAGCGCACTCAGACCGGATCAAGACAGCCCGTCAGAACTCCGCAGTCAAGACCCGCCGCACAGAACTTTGCCGGCGTGGATGATGACGATGACGACGATCTTCAGTTCCATCGGATTGACAAGCAGTGCCGCCTGTTATACCATAAATATAACAGACGGCGCTTTTTATACACATACAGTGCAGGCTTTTTTTGCCGGAACGCAGCGGCGCCGCCATAAGGAGCTTCGTTGTACTGCCTTCGCTGATGCTTGGCAGTACAACGGATATCGCATCAGCAAATCTGCATCCGCAGATTTGCTTCGCGTAAAAAGGAGCTTCGTTGTACTGCCTTCGCTGATGCTTGGCAGTACAACTCGAGGCTGGACGAGACCAGCCTCGGAAATCGCATCAGCAAATCTGCATCCGCAGATTTGCTTCGCGTAAAAAGGAGCAGCTATGTATATAGAGATCGATTTTAACAGTGACGAGGCAATCTATCAGCAGCTTCGCGATCAGATTGTGCTC
>ONGY01000051.1:0-10451 GCA_900317475.1 uncultured Lachnospiraceae bacterium
CCGCGGCAAAGAATCCTGCTGTCAGGAATACGGCTGCGAATAATACAGCAGCGAAGAACACTGCCGCATCGGAAGAGCCGAAGACGCTTTATGTCTCCGCATCAGGCAAAGGTTATTACAATACGATTCAGGCAGCCGTGGACGCGGCAGATCCCGGGGATACAATCGTGATTCTGCCCGGCACCTATGAGGAAGCGGTCGACTGCAAGGACAAAAGCATTCATATCCGCGGCATATCTCGGGACGACTGCATTCTGAAGTATTCGGGACTCGACTACTTCAATCCGCCGCTGGAAATGGCGACGGGGACGCTTGAGAATCTCACAATTATCGCGGAGAACAGCGGCACGCCAGGAGCCATCAGCGGGGCCTACTGCCTGCACGCGGATTTTGACACCCAGACAAACGGAACGCTTGTCATCACCAATGTTCACTTCATCAATGAAGTCACGACCGCTGTCGGCATCGCGACCAGGCCGCATTTCTGTGCGCTTCTCGTAAACTGCACGATCGAGGCGAGGGGCGACGGTCCGGCCCTGTTTACCCACGACTGGGAATTCACACCGGAAGAGAGCGGAAACGGGACAACTTCCGGTTCCGCACAGGACGTGACGGGGCAGGGGCTTGATCTTCGGAACTGCAGCCTCACGAATACGGCAATTACGTCTCCTGTCATTGTGATGGACTCCCAGGAGCTTGCTCCGGGCTGTGCGGTGATCCGGTTTCAGAATGATACGGTGAAAAATCTTTCGGGCGGCGCGGGCATCGGCCTCATGCGGTACAGCGGACGCGCGCTCGGTGTGATGGGGTATCTCGGCGGCAGCGACTGGGTGCTTGCGCCGGATTCTTCAGGCAATTCCGATCCGCAGATGAATGCAGCGACCTATTCGGCGCCGGCGCAGATTGCGCCGTCAACCGGCATCGTGGCTCCTTCGGATGAATTACTGGAGGAAGCTGCGGAAAATGTAAAAAACCGTTATGCATCGGACGGAACAGAGGACGAGAATGACAGTAGAACCAATCGGTGAGAAGGAATTATTCACAGTCAATTATTATGATTACGGCGAGCCGTATTATGGGAGCCGCGGGAAAATGAATTTCCGCATCGCGCGGGAGCCGATGGCAAATGTGCATTTCAAGGCGCCGGACGAGCGCGGAGAGGCAAAGTTCCGTGTGACGGTCTGGCCGGGGCCTTATGCTTACGCCGTGACGGATGAAAAGCAGAAGAAGACGCAGGAGTTCGAATATACCGGAGAGGGACTTTCTGCCGCGATCCGCTGGCTGAATGAGCAGGCCTCTTCGATGAACGAAGAAGAATGAAAAGAAACGAGGCTTGGGGGTTATGGATATTTTGGATTCTTTTATGAATGCCGGCGACGACATTATGAATACGGTCTCAGATGCCGCAAAATCGGGTGATTTCTCGCACCTCAGCGAAGACATCCGGAGGGCTGTGAAGCAGGCAGAGACGGATATAAAGGGAGCCGCGGGCAGTGTGTCCGGCGCCGCTGCCCGCTATTCGGCAGAGCAGAGGACAGACCGGAGCGGCGCGCAGAGACAGGGCGTGAACTGGTTCCTGCAGCGCAAAGTCGACCTCAATACAGGCCTCGGGGGAAAGATTGGCGGAATCGCCGGCTCTATAGTTTTTGCAGGGATCGCTGCTTTTATGTTCCTCGGGGCGCTCGCCTTCTTTGTTGTAGGACCGGCGGGCGGCGGCGTCGCACTTCTCATAGCAGGTCTGGTACTGGGCGGAATTTCTTATGCTTTCTATCGGATGTTCCGCAGGAACAGAGATCTCTCGAAGCTCGTGAAAACCTATTATCAGTACGGCAATGAGCTCGGAGATTCGGAGTATTTTGCCGTGGCGGACCTTGCACGCGGACTTGTCGTTCCGGAATCCGAAGTGCGGGACAACCTGGAGAAGATGATGAAGGAAGGGTTCCTCCCGTTCGCGCGGTTCGATGAGACGAAGACAACAGTGATGCTGAGCGACCGGGCACTGAAACAGTACCAGCAGGCACTGCTCTCAAAGCAGCAGCGGGAGGCGGAGGAACGAAAGAAAAAGATGCAGGAGTCCTACCAGAAGGGCGGAAGCTTTACTGCTGCCTCTAAGGCTGCCGGAGAAGCCGCAAAGGCGGATGAAGAGCCGCTCAGTGAGGCTGCCGGTGCCGGGAAGGACAATACACGCAGTGGGAAAAATGCAGCAGGCACGAATCCGGAGGCCGATGCCCTTCTCCGCGAGGGAAGAGAATACATCCGGAAGATCCGCATCGTAAACGACGCAATTCCGGACAGTGAGGAGATGTCGTCAAAACTCTATCGTCTTGAAAATGTCGTAGCGCGCATTTTCGGCCAGGTGCAGAAGAACCCCTCGAGCGCGAAGGATCTCAGAAAACTCATGAATTACTATCTGCCGACGACAGCGAAGCTTCTCGACTCCTATGTGGAACTCTATCATCTCAAGAGCAGCGGGGAAAACGTCCGCGAGTCCATGAAGGAAATTGAGGACGCCACCGACATTGTGAACGATGCCTTTGAGAATTTTCTCGACAAGATGTTTGAGAGCAAGGCCATCGATATTTCGACGGATATTGATGTCATGACGAGTATGCTGAAGCAGGACGGACTGGCGGAGGTGGAAAAGCCCGGGGTGTGAGTCCTGCGCGGAATGTATTGTGTCTTTTTCCGTGTGTTCGGTAAAATTGTACTGTGGGCCGTGTTTTGCGTCCGCAGACGATAATAATCTTTAAGAAAAGCAGGAGGGTGTTATGAGTCCAAACGAAGCTGATTTCAATGAACCGATTCCGGAGGCACCGTCTCTGGTGTTCGGCGGGGAGCCGGAAGAGGCGGCAGCAGGTGAAACTACAGGTGCCGCAGCCGCAGCACAGGCAGCACCGGCGCAGCAGACAGCTGCCACCGCCGAGGATGTGAAGAAGCTCGATGCCGCATCGACACTTACACCGGAAGAGATCGCGCAGTGCGATGAATTTGCAAAGAAAATTGATCTTTCGGACACAAATGCAATCCTGAATTACGGCGCGGGCACACAAAAGAAGCTGGCGGACTTCTCGCAGAAAACCATCGACAATGTCCGAACCAGTGATGTCGGCGAGGTGGGCGATATGCTCACAGACCTTGTCACACAGCTCAAGAATTTTAACGTTGACGAGGAGGAGCACGGCATTGCCGCCTTCTTCAAGAAGAAGGCGAACAAGCTCGAGGCGATCAAGGCAAGGTACAGCAGGGTAGAGACGAATGTCGAGACCGTTCAGAATGAGCTCGAGAAGCATCAGGTCACTCTGATGAAGGATGCGGCTGTCCTCGATCGGATGTACGACCTGAATCTTGCCTACTTCAAGGAACTTTCCATGTACATCGTTGCGGGAAAAAAGAAGCTTGAGGAGGTCCGCTCGAAGGATCTCGCAGAGGCGCAGGCAAAGGCGGCGAAGAGCGGTCTTCCCGAAGATGCCCAGGCGGCAAAGGATCTCGCGGCGCAGTGTGACCGCTTTGAGAAGAAGCTTTATGACCTCGAGCTGACGAGAACCATTGCCATGCAGACGGCACCGCAGATCCGCATGGTCCAGAGCGCAGACACAACGATGGCTGAGAAAATTCAGTCGACCATTGTCAATACCATTCCGCTGTGGAAGAACCAGATGGTCATCGCCATCGGCCTGCAGCACTCCACGGAAGCGGCAAAGGCCGAGAACGAGGTCAATGAGATGACAAATCAGCTGCTTCGCAGGAATGCCGAGAATCTCAAGACGGCAACGGTCGAGTCAGCCAAAGCCTCGGAGAAGGGTATTGTTGATATCGAGACGCTTCAGCACACGAACGAGACGCTGATCTCTGCCATCGACGAAGTCATCAGCATCCAGAAGGAAGGCCACGACAAGCGTGTGGCAGCTGAGGCGCAGCTTGCTGAGATTGAGGATCAGCTGAAGGCAAAGCTTCTCGAGGCTTCAAAGTCATAAATATTTTTTCAGAATGAATCGGTGATAAAGGCAGGCCGCGGCGTAAAAACCTGTGCGGCCTGTGTTGTTTTTTCGGGCGGTTTCCTGTTTGAGTGAACCGTCAGGAGGCGAAGAGAATTCCTTGTCCTATAACTTTTTTGCAACTGTTTCGAGAATGAAATATATCGAGCGCTGGGCGCTGATGCGCTCCTCGAGACCGGAGAACCTTTCTGAGCACTCCCTGGAGGTGGCGATGATCGCCCATGCGCTCTGCACCATCGGGAATGTGCGGTACGGCCGGCATCTGGACGCGGACCGTGCAGCGCTCATCGGCATTTACCACGATGCGTCGGAAATCATTACGGGCGATATGCCGACGCCGGTGAAATATTATAATGACGAAATCCGGACGGCTTATAAGTCCGTCGAGAGTGTGGCCGAGGACCGTCTGATCAGTCTTCTTCCGGATGATCTTCGCCCCACATACGAAAAAATCTTCCGCCCTGTCACTATAAAGAGCGAATGCGGAGGGACAGGAGACGGCCCGGAGGGCTTCGGCGGGGACAGTGAGGAGACTCCTGATGTGCGCGGGAGAGAGACCCTGACAGAAGAAGAGAAAGCGGAAGCGGAAAACGACGCATACATGCGCCGTCTCGTGAAGGCGGCCGACAAGCTGTCCGCATACATCAAGTGCATCGAAGAGGAGAACGCCGGAAATAATGAGTTCCGGACGGCGAAGAAGACAACCGGGCAGGCAATCCGGACGATGGCAGAGCAGTATCCGGAGGTCGGAGATTTCATCCGCGACTTCCTGCCTTCCTATGGAAATACACTGGATGAACTGAGCGGGAAGGGTACCGTATGAACGGTCTGCTGATGCAGACCGTTCATACTGCAGCACGGTGCTGCGCACCGGCTGCCGCATTCGGCAAAATCGCATTCGCGAATTTTGCCTCAGCGAGGAATTCGTTTGAACGGTCTGCTGATGCAGATCGTTCAAACTGCAGCACGGTGCTGCGCACCGGCTGCCGCATTCGGCAAAACCGCATTCGCGAATTTTGCCTCAGCGAGGAATTCGTTTGAACGGTCTGCTGATGCAGGCCGTTCAAACCGTAGCACGGTGCTGCGCACCGGCTGCCGCATTCGGCAAAATCGCATTCGCGAATTTTGCCTCAAACCGGGAGGAATACCATGAATCCGATAATACGATATTCATTGAGTGAACTCGGCGGGGACAGGGTCCGTGTACTCGGACGGACAAATGGAAGCCTTGATCCGCTGACGGTTTTCTTTAATGCATCCGGCATGGAGGTCAACGCAAAGTGCACGGAGCTCTGGGTCGATCTGCACGTGGAATATAAGACGGCCGCACCGTTTCTTGATATTATCATGAACGGGGCACGCACGCAGCGGATTCTGCTTCCGCAGGGCGATATCCGGCTCTGTGCCGTAAAGGGACTTGCCGGCACCAGGGCAAATAATATCCGTATCCTGCGCGATACGCAGCCGATGCCGGATGATCCGGACCTGCTGCTGCAGATCACGGGAGTGGAGACGGACGGAGAATTCCTGCCGCTCCGCAATTATTCGATGAAAATTGAGTTCATCGGAGACTCCATAACGACCGGCGAAGGCCTCATCGGAGAGACAGGGGACCAGGACTGGGTCCCCTGCTGCATGGATTCCGTGAACGACTATACATACAGGACGGCCGAGGCGCTCGGCGCGGAGTTCCGTGTTTTCAGCATGAGCGGCTGGGGCGTGCACACGAGCTGGGAAAACAATAACAGACAGGCTATTCCGGAATTTTATGAGACGCTCTGCGGGATGAGCGCAGAAGGAGCCGGCGCAGAATACGGTGCCGGGGACCGGTGGGATTTCAGCCGCTGGAGACCGGATGTTGTGGTTATTAACCTCGGGACAAATGACTGCGGGGCTTTTGACACGCCGGCATATACCGATCCTGTGAGCGGCGAGGTGTGGAAGATGCACCGGACCGCGGACGGGGCGATGGCCCCGGAGGATCTTCAGGTTTTTCAGGATGCGGTCTATGGATTCCTTACCATGCTCCGCAGGGACAACCCGCAGGCCTATCTTCTCTGGGTTTACGGAATGCTTGGAAATGCACTGATGCCGCAGATTTATGCGGCTGTGGATAAGTTCAGGCTGAACACGGGGGATCTCAGGGTCGGTGCACTGGAGCTTCCGAATACCCTGCCGGGCGAATTCGGATCACGCATGCACCCCGGCATTCCATCCCACAGGAAAACGGCAGAACTTCTTTCAAAGAGAATCCGTGAAATCGTGAGCTATGAATAGAATCCGTGAAATCGTGAACCTTTTGACGATAACGACAGCAGGAAAGGACTATTTATTTGCAGAAAGCAGTATTGGTCGGTGTCACGGGCGGAAATGACCCGGGCTTTGAAAAATCAATGAATGAAATGCTGTACCTTGCGGAAGCCGACGATATGGAAGTGGTGCAGACATTTACACAGGGAAGCGCCGCGGTCAATCCGGGGACCTTTATCGGAGAAGGCAAGATCGAGGAAATCCGTGCGGTACTGGAAAGGGATAAGGAAATCGGAACGGTTCTTTTCAATGATGCCCTGTCGCCGCAGCAGATGAAGAATCTGATCGACCGTCTTGACCGGAATGTTCTGGACAGGACCGGGCTCATTCTGCAGATTTTCAGCCGCCGCGCCGGCACCAGAGAGGCACGTGCGCAGGTTGAATATGCAAATCTGCAGTATATGCTGCCGCGGCTTGCCGGTCTTCACAAGGAACTCGGCCGCCAAGGCGGCGGGAGCGGTGCAATGTCCAACAAGGGCGCGGGCGAGACAAAAATCGAGCTTGACCGGCGTAAGATCGAACACCGCTGCACCATGCTCCGGCGCGAGCTCGAGACTGTCGACCGGGAGAGAGAGACACAGCGGGGCCGCCGTCAGCGTTCGGGGATCCCTCTTGTGTCCCTTGTCGGTTACACCAATGCCGGCAAATCCACAATTCTCAACGGCTGCCTCGACCTGTACGGAGGAGACGAAGAGAAGAAGGTTTTTGAGGAGAATATGCTTTTTGCAACGCTTGATACCACGGTCCGGCGCATTTGTCCGGACGGCGGGAGGCGCCCGTTCCTTCTTTCCGACACCGTCGGGTTTATCAGCAATCTGCCGACAACTCTCGTCAAAGCCTTCCGCTCCACGCTGGAAGAAGTAAAATATGCGGACATTCTTCTCATTGTCTCAGATGTCTCGGATCCGGAATACCGGGAGGATCTGCGCATCACGGTGCAGACGCTGAAGGAGATCGGCGCCGGCTCTGTCCCGCGGATTTATATCTTCAACAAATGTGATCTGGCAGGAATCGGGCCCTCCGCCGACGTCACCGTGACTGGCATCGGACCGGAGGACGGCCACATCACGATGAGTGCGAAAAACACGAATGACATCGGACGCCTCATCGATCTCATCGAGGAGAAAATAAACCGGGGACGCGTTCTGTGTGAGATGCTCATTCCCTATACAGACGGCGGGACGCTGTCAAAACTGAAGGCTTCCTCCGATATTGAAATCCTTGAATACGAGGAGAGCGGCGTCCGCATCCGCGGGCACCTCAGGAGGGAAGATGCAGAGCGGTATAAGAAATACCGTATGGAGTGATCTATGGCGCTGTATGCAATCGGTGATCTTCACCTCTCATTTTCTTCCGGGAAAGACATGGATGTCTTCGGGAGAAACTGGGCAAATCACGAGGAGAAAATCCGGAAAAACTGGAATCGTCTGATCGGGCCGGAAGATACCTGTGTGATCATGGGCGACCTTTCCTGGGCGAAGAAGATCGACGAGATGAGCGAAGACCTTGCGTATGTACTTTCCCTTCCCGGGAGAAAAATACTTCTGCGCGGAAACCATGACATGTTCTGGGAGGCGAACAAGACCCCGGCGCTGAACCGGCGTTTTGAGGGGCAGCTTGAATTTCTCCAGAACAATTTTTATGTCTATAAAAGCCCCGTGACCGGAACCGAGTATGCTCTCGTCGGCACAAAGGGCTACACCTACGAAGGAAAGGACACCATCGAGCACGCGGAAAAGCTCGTGAAGCGCGAGTATGACCGGCTGAAAATCTCCTATGAGGCTGCCGCGGCGGCGGGGTATTCCCGGTTTTTATGCTTCCTTCACTATCCGCCCACCAACATTTATCAGGACGACAGTCTGTTTACGCAGCTCGCGGAAGAGTATCACACTGAACAGGTCATCTATGCGCACTGCCACGGTTTCATGCGTTTTCACGACAGCTACCGCGGCATGCATCATCATGTCAGGTACAGCCTTGCTTCGGCGGACTGCCTGAATTTCAGGCCGATGAAGGTTGTTGACTGAAACTGCATTCGGCAAAACCGCATTCGCGGATTTTGCCTCAGCGAGGGATTCGTTTGACCGGTCTGCTGATGCAGCCCGTTCAAACTGCAGCACGGTGCTGTGCACCGGCTGCCGCATTCGGCAAAACCGCATTCGCGGATTTTGCCTCAGCGAGGGATGACAATTCAGGATTATCTGCATCACTATTTTACGATGCCGGACATTGTGTTTTTCTTTCTGGTGTCCCTTGGGGTCGTTGTGCTGATTCACTTCATTCTGTATGCAGCGGCAAAACATACCGCGGGACTGTATGTTGAGGAAGACGCTCCGTATGTACTGCGCGATGAAATGCTGGGACTTATGGAGAAGTACTATGAGCTTGTGTTCTCCGCGACGTCGATGCTTTTCTTTGTCGGCATTTATTTTCTCATCGATTTCAACTATTTCGGGCTCGGATGGAATGAGTTCGAGTTCTGGAACAAGTACAGCGATTATATCCTGCTTGCCATGATTGTCATCAGTGTCGCGCTGATCTCCCTCATGGACAGGCTCATCATTCCGCTGCGGAGACTAAAAAAGGGCGAGAAAGCCTCCCTCCGGATGGCTGCCATGGTGTATATGACGGTCATTTTCTTCTATATCAAATTCATTTACCTCGACAATAACTACGACAGCATCATTGCCTATTTCATCACGCTCATCATTGGCCGGTTCGTCTATTTCGACGCAACACTCGAGGACTTCGGAAGCGCCATGAAGGACCTCGCGGGGACACTGCCGATTCTCGGTCTCGTGCTGCTGAGCACGGGACTTCTTGCACTGTACGGGTTCAGGACCGGTTATCTGCTGAGGGCAAACGGCGTTGTAGTGAGCCTTTTCATCGCGCATCTATTCATGATCATCGAAATCTTTGTCATTGCCAGGACCGGAGTTGTCCAGAGGAGTCTTGCGCGCAGGATACGGAAGATCGAGGCGCAGAGAGGGCAGCGGGAGGAGTGAAGGGTGCTGAACAGACGACTATTATCAGTTTCAGAGAAATGTCGGCTGCATTGACAAATAAAGAAGGGAAAGTGTAAACTTGCGTTATGAATTGGAGGACCGGAAGGCCTGATGATAAATACAGTGCCGCAGTTATCTGCGGCAGAAAGGATCTGCGATATGAAGCACATTGATACTCTGAATACCCGTGATATGGTCAAGTCTCTTGAGAACGGCGGATGCGGCGAGTGCCAGACGTCCTGCCAGAGCGCATGCAAGACAAGCTGCGGTATTGCCAACCAGAAGTGCGAGAAGGTGTCCCGTAACTGAGCCATCCTCCCGTAACAGAAGCGGTGTAAGTACAGCCGGGACGAAGGAAAGAATCGTCCCGGTTTTTTCATAATGCGATGATTCATCAATATAAATTAAACGGATACAATATTGTCGTGGATGTTTTTTCCGGCAGCGTGCACGTCGTCGATGACTGTACCTATGATGCGATTGCCATGCTGGATGCAGGAAAGAAGAGGGAAGAAATCCTGCCAGCCCTACAGGCGGCTCTTCCGGAATACAATGCAAAGATTCCGGAGGGCGAGGAGCACTACAGTGAGAGCGATCCCGCCGAGATCCTGGATGAGATTGACGAACTCACGAAAGCGGGAAAACTCTTCTCGGAGGACATCTTCGAACCGAAGGCATTTGATTTCAAGAAGCGCAGCACGGTCGTGAAGGCGCTCTGCCTGCATGTTGCGCACACCTGCAACCTGAACTGTTCCTACTGCTTTGCAGCACAGGGAAAGTTCCACGGCAAGGCGGGACTCATGAGTTTTGACGTGGGAAAGCGGGCGCTTGATTTCCTCATCGAGAATTCGGGCACGAGGCACAACCTCGAGGTCGACTTCTTTGGCGGCGAGCCGCTCATGAACTTCGAGGTCTGCAAACAGCTCGTTGCATATGCGCGCAAGGTCGAGAAGGAACACAACAAGAATTTCCGATTCACGCTCACGACGAACGGCGTGGGGATCACGGACGAGGTCATCGAATGGGCGAACCGTGAGTGCTACAACGTGGTTCTCTCACTCGACGGGCGGAAGGAAGTCAACGACCGGTTCCGCAAGGATGTGAACGGAAAGGGAAGCTACGACACGATCGTTCCGAAGTT
>ONGY01000051.1:10491-21316 GCA_900317475.1 uncultured Lachnospiraceae bacterium
GGGCGATCCTTCTGCACTCACCGAAGAAGACCTGAAGACGGTGTTTGAGCAGTATGAAATCCTCGCGAAGGATATGATCCGCAGGAAGAAGGAAGGACATCCGATCACGTTTTATCACTACATGATTGACCTGTCCGGCGGACCGTGCGTGTACAAGAGAATTTCCGGCTGCGGCTCGGGAACGGAATATATGGCGGTCACGCCCTGGGGCGATCTCTATCCGTGCCATCAGTTTGTCGGCGATGAGTCTTATAAACTCGGCGATATCTGGCACGGCGTCACGAACACGGCGCTGCGCGATGAGTTCAAGCTCTGCAATGTATATGCGCGCCCGGACTGCAGGGACTGCTGGGCCAAGCTCTACTGCTCCGGCGGATGCGCGGCAAACGCATATCATGCGACAGGCGACATCCACGGGGTCTATAAGCAGGGCTGCGAAGTATTTAAGAAGAGAATCGAGTGCGCCCTGATGATCAAGGCGGCGGAGAAGGAAATGGGCATCGCGGACCCGGATTCCGTCATTCCGGACGAATGCGGGGACACATGCGAGGAAGACTGTAAATAGTCTGTATACCCGGCCTTACATCCGGGAGAGGAGAAAGAATGGACATTGCAAAAATCTGTGCAGCGTGTGATCACACCCTTTTGAAGACGGACTGCACAAAGGATCAGATAAAGCAGCTCTGCGATGAGGCAATCCAGTATCATGCAGCGAGCGTCTGCATTCCGCCGGCGTGGACCGTTTTTGCGAAGGATTATCTGAAGGGCCGGATGCGGATCACGAATGTAATCGGATTTCCGAACGGCTATATGACCACGGCATCGAAGGTCTTCGAGGCGAAGGACTGCATTGCAAACGGCGCCGATGAAATCGACATGGTCATCAACGTGAATTTCGTGAAGAGCGGCATGTGGGATGAAGTAACAGAGGACATCCGGCAGGTGCGCGAGGCGACAAAGGGACATATTCTCAAGGTCATCATCGAGTGCTGCCTCCTTACGGATGAGGAGAAGATTCATCTGTGCCATATTGTGACGGATCTTCAGTGCGATTTCATCAAGACGTCGACCGGATTCTCCACGCACGGCGCGACATTTGATGATGTGAAGCTGCTGCGTGCGAATGTCGGTCCGAATGTGCGCGTCAAGGCGGCCGGCGGCATTCATTCCCTTGACGATGCGCAGAAATTCCTTGAACTGGGGGCTTCCCGCCTCGGAACCAGCAATATCATCAAGGAAGTCATCCACATGCAGGATGTCTCTTCCTTCGTTCAGACGAATACGAACATTGACAGAGAATTCGACCGCAGCCGGGAATACACCGGAAAAACGAAGGACTGAAACCGGATGGACGCAAAGTACTGGAAAAAACTCTCAGTACCTCTGATCCTCGAGGCACTGTTTATAGTAAGCACGTTTCTTTTTCCCCAGCAGGCCCTCTTCACGAAGCTCATCTTCGTGATTGCTGTGATTGTCTGGCTGCACGATGAATTTTCCTTCCGCAGGTTTCTTCGTCAGTTCCGGAATGTGAGGGGGTTCATTCTTCCGGTGGCAGCAGGATGCGCGGGTATGCTTGTCTGCTATTTCCTCCGGGAGTACCTCGACGGGACGGTCTGGATGGGGAAGGCGACGGGCATGATCCAGATCTGGTATCGCGGAGTGCCGCAGACGGCCCTTTTCTATTTCATGACAATCGCGCTTGTTCCGCTTGCGGAGGAACTGCTTTTCCGCGGCGCTGCGATCACGTTTAAGCGCGGCAGAGGCATTGCCGTACTGACCGCCGTCATCGGCGCATTTCTCTGCGCCCTTACAACGATGCTGGGGACTGTCGGTATTCTGCAGATACTCCTCATGGCCATTCCGCTTGTCGTCACCTATCTTGTGACGGAAAACCTGTACGTGCCGATTACGATTCACTATATTTATGCAATCTGCATCACTGTTCCGGAGATCATTTATGAGGCTCTCCGGCTCGCGTTGCGCTGACCATCATGATGAAAGACCGGATTTACGTCTGTCATACCTATTATCATGTATATGTGACATGCCTCAGGGAGCTGAACCTGCCTCCGGAAAAACGCGGGCAGGCGGTGCTTCTTCTTTCCAGCATGTCGAATGACTTCCGGGATCTTGGGCAGCGCGCGGAAGCGTCCGGGATCTTTGAGGAAGTGATCCGTTTTGACGAAAAGCCCGAAGAGTATTTCCCGGAGCTGAAGGACCTGAAGAAGGACCGCGGGAATATCGTAAGGAACATGTTCCAGCGCAGGAAATTTGACCGCACGCTCTCGAAGCTTGAAGAGCCCTTTGTCCCTGTCGATTTCCGGGAGTACAGGGACATCTATGTGTACTGCGATTCTGATCCGATCGGATACTATCTTGCGGGGCATAAAATCCGCTATCACGCTCTGGAGGACGGGCTTGACTGTCTTGTCTACAGTGACCGTGCCCGCTATGACAACCGGGGCCATTTCCGGCTGAAGGCAGCGCTTGCGCTCTGCGGCTTTATTTTCATCCAGAACGGGTACAGCAAGTACTGCATCGACATGGAAGTGAACGATATCGACGCCATTCCCTTCCCCGGACCGAAGTCGAAGCGGAAGATGAGTGAATGCGGAAAGAAGGACTCCGGACATTACGGGACACCGGAGGAGCCGTACCGCGACGGAAAGTATATTGAAATCCGGCGCGAGGTGCTTGCGTCAAGACTCACAAAGGAAGACAGAGCGCTCCTCACCAGGATGTTCATCGCAAACATTGATGATCTGTGCGGAAAGCTCTCAGAGGCAAAGGCCTCCGGACGGGCGACGGTGCTTATCCTCTCGGAGCCGCTTCTTCCCGATCTCCGTGACCGGAAGAGACTGTTTTCTGATCTCATCCGCGAAAACGGAACGGTGGACGGGCGCGAGGGAGTCATTGTCATTAAGCCGCATCCGCGCGATAAGCTCGACTATGCAAAGGAATTTCCGGAGTACATTGTTCTCGATCCGTTCTTCCCGATGGAAATCCTGAATTTTATCGACGGACTGATGTTTGACCGCGTTGTGACGGTCTATACCGTTCCTGATTCCCTTCACTGCGTGAAGGAGAAGATTTTCCTCGGCAACGACTTCATGGACCGCTACGAGGCGCCGGAGATTCACCGCAAAAACGAGGCCGCCGCGGCGGCGAAATAGGGAACCCGGCCTTATCCGGCCCGGAAGAAGACGGAGATACTGGATGCTGAAGAAATTAAAGAAGATCAATATGCTGCTGGATCACACCCAGCGGGTCCGGATGGTTTTTCTGGTCATTCTCATGCTGATCAGTGCGTTCCTCGAGACGCTCGGCATCGCCCTGATCGTCCCGATCATGTCCGTGATCGTGGATCCGGTTTCCATCTCCCAGAACAAGTATCACATGGGAGATCTCTACAATGCGCTTCATTTCTCATCGACGACGGATTTTGCCGTCTTCATGATGATCGGGCTTGTTCTCGTCTTCGTTGTGAAGAACATTATTCTTTTCCTCTCCAACAAGGCCCAGCTCAAATTCATCTATACGAATCAGTTTGACACGAGCAACCGCATGATGATCAATTTCATGATGCGGCCGTACGAGTATTATCTCGGTGCGGACACGTCGGTCATCCAGCGGAATATCACGTCGGACATCAACAACGTGTATGCACTGATCCTCATACTTCTGCAGCTTCTCTCGGAAATCATTGTCTTCATCGGACTCGTCGCGGTCCTGCTTGTCGCGGATGCGAAGATGACGATGACCATCGCGGCGATCTTGATTCTTGTGCTCGTCATCATCCGCTATGTCATTAAGCCGATCATGCTGAAGGCGGGAAAGGACAATCAGAACTATTACAGCGGACTCTATAAGTGGATCAATCAGGCGGTGACCGGAATCAAGGAGATCAAGGTCGCGAACAAGGAGAGCTACTTCATCAATGAGTACGCAAAGTGCGGCGAGGGCTATGTCCGGGCGGTTCAGAAATACAATCTGTATAATTCTTCGCCCAGGCTCTTGATCGAGACCGTCTGCATCGCATCCCTTGTCTTCTACATGATGTTCGAGATGCTCGGCGGGGAGACACAGCTTTCGGAGATGATCTCGCAGGTCTCGGTCCTTGCGGCGGCGGCAGCGCGGCTTCTTCCGTCGGCAAACCGGATCAACAATTACACGACGAGCATCGCCTATCTCGAACCGTTCCTCGACAATGTCTCCGATAACCTGCAGCAGGAGATTCACGACAAAAATATCTCATACCGCGCGGAGGATTATAAAAAGAAGGTCACGGTCGAAAAGCTTCCGGTAAAGAAAGCCATCGAGATGAAGAACATCACCTACCGGTATCCGAACACGGATACGCTGATCTTCGATGATGCAAACGTCACTTTTCCGGTTGGCAGGTCCATCGGTATTGTCGGCACCTCGGGCGCCGGCAAGACAACCATTATTGATATCTGTCTGGGGCTTCTTCATCCGGAAAAGGGAGTGGTCCTTGCGGACGGTGTCGATATTCAGACGAACTACCGCGGATGGCTCCGAAACATCGGATACATCCCGCAGACGATCTTCATGCTGGACGGTTCGATCCGGAAAAACGTGGCGTTTGGCGTGCCCGACGAGGACATTGACGACGAAAAGGTCTGGAATGCGCTCCGCGAGGCCCAGCTCGACGAACATGTGCGTTCGCTTCCGGACGGCCTTGGCACGGAGATCGGTGAGCGGGGCATACGGCTCTCCGGCGGCCAGCGGCAGAGAATCGGCATCGCGCGGGCGCTGTATGAGGATCCGGAGGTGCTTGTCCTCGATGAGGCCACAAGCGCCCTCGACGGCGAGACAGAGGCCGCCATCATGGATTCCATCAATCGTCTGCACGGGCGCAAGACATTGATCATCATCGCGCACCGGCTCACGACGATCGCCGGCTGCGACATGATTTTCCGCGTGAAGGACGGAAAAGTCGTGCGGGATGACGGAGCCGTGCAGGATGTGAAGGGCAGAGCGCAATGAAGAACGGGGAAAGGACAAAGAACGGGAAAGGAAAACGGCAGGCCAATTTTGAACTTCTGCGGATCATCTCGATGTTCATGGTCGTGAGTCTTCATTATCTTTCGCATGCCGATGCGCTCACGGTCCCGGGGACGGAGGCGGATGGAACGCAGATTTTCGGCGATTTTCTTGAGTCGCTCTCCATCTGTGCAGTCAACGTCTACGTTCTTATCACCGGTTATTTCCAGTCGCAGTCCGATTTCCATCCGCGAAAACTCATCCGTCTTCTCGCGGAGATTCTTTTCTATACGCTTCTTATTCCGCCTGTCCTTATGGCCTTCGGAATCCATCCGGAGGCGCAGAATGTCTGGGAGAGGTGGTTCTGGTTCTTCCCGGTCTCCATGGAGTCCTACTGGTTCATCACAGCCTACGTCTTTCTTTTCATTCTCTCGCCGCTGCTCAATGAAGGCCTCCGGGCGCTTCCGGAAAAGAGAATGCGGGAAGTCCTTCTGCTTCTTCTTTTCTTCTATACGGTTCTTCCGAGCCTCTCACCTGTTAAGCTCACAACCGACCGCGGGGGCTATGACTTCGGATGGTTTATCGTTCTCTATCTTCTTTCCGGATATATGCGCCGGTACGGCGCAGGACGGCTTGACAGCGCCCGCAGCGGAGCAGTTCTTTACTTCGCCTCGGCGGCCGGAGTTTTTGCGCTCACCGCGCTTCTCCACCGGATTTCAGAGGGCGGGCGGCTGCTCTATTATGCCAGCGTTCCGTTCCACTACAATTCGTTTCTCGTGCTGACGGCATCCGTCGGCCTCTTCCTGTGGACAAAGAATACGAAGGTGAAGGAGGGGAGAGGCGCCGATTTCATCCGGGCACTCTCGCCGCTTACGCTGGGGGTCTATCTCATTCACGAAAATATCGACGTGCGGGACCGCTGGCTCCCGGCGCTTGAGAAGGTGTTCGGCGGTGTGCCGGACGGCGGGCTTCTTCTCCTGCACATGCTTCTTTGCTGCACCGCACTGTTCGCGTGCTGCCTTGCAGTCGATTTCGTGCGGGAAAAAATGTTCTCTCTGGCTGCCCGTATCTTCCGCAGAGGGAAGAAAAATGCCGTTATCTCCGGAAAATAAGAATTTTGAGGCTGCCTGCGCGGGGACCCTGGCATGTATGGGCAGAAGGCTTTGCCGAACCGGTGGAGCCGCCGCCGTTTTCACTGTATAATAAAGCCGTATCCTGAATCGGGAGGCATCTTAAGTGGGAGCATCTCTTTCCGGCAGCAAACTGAAGAAACTGCAGAAACCATTGGAGCGGTATATCCTGCCGCTCATTCTGTTATTGTGGCCGATGGTGTCGGCCGCATCGGGGATAAACCTCACGGATGCGGGCTATGCGCTCGGCAACTACCGCTACCTCGGGCGGGATGGGGCGGACATGTGGTTTCTTGCCACCTTTCTTGCCAATGAGCTTGGGAAACTGTTTGAAGCTCTCCCCGGCGGCGGAACGATGCTGGGGATGAATCTCTATACCTCCCTCCTCCTGTCCGGCTCCGCACTCGTCGTGTATTGCGTGTTCCGGCGCATTTTCCCCGGCTGGATGATTTTCATCGGCGAGATTCTTGCCGAGAGCATGTGCTGGTGCCCGACGGTCATCCTCTATAACTGGCTTTCGACTTTTCTTCTCACGCTCGGCTGCGCCTTTCTCTTCATCGGCGTCAGCGGCATTCCCCAGAGAAAACGCTGGTATATTCTGGCCGGCGTGTGCCTCGGGATGAATGTGACCGTCAAAACTTCCAATCTCTTAGATGTGATTCTTATCCTCGCTCTGTGGTTCTGGTGCGCTGTTGTGAAAACCGGTGCCGCGGCTCTGGTGAAGCGGACGCTTCTGTGCGTTCTCGGCTATGGGATCGGCTTTATGGCCAGCTACCTTCTCAGCGCGGTTCAGTACGGGCCGGGAGCATATTTCTCCATGATTCCGGAGCTTCTCGGTCTCACCTCGTCCATGCAGGACTACACGCTCTCCGGCATGCTTTTTGACACCGCCCGGGCATATGGCAGCGCGCTCCGGTGGTTCCTGATTCTTGTACTCTGTGTGATCGTGGGAATGATTCTCTTCATGCTTCCCCAGGTGAAGAAAAAGCCCGTCATCGGGGTTCTTGTGTATCTTTTCGGCTGCGCCGTCATTGTGAAATTCTTTTATTCCGAGGGAGTTTTCACGGTGAATTATCAGGACTACTGGTGCATGTTCGAATGGGCGATGCTTTTCATTATTCTCTCGATTATCCTTGCGGTCCTCGCGATGACAGGCATTTCCGGCGGAGGGGCGGACGAGCGCTTCCTCGGGTGCCTCTCGCTGCTCGTGATTCTCATTGCGCCCTTCGGGAGCAACAATTACACGTTTCCGATTCTTGACTGCCTCTTCGTGCCGGCGCCGGTCACGATCTGGATGCTGCGCCGCTACTGGCAGCCTACGCGGGAGAAACTGCCGCACTGGTCCTGGCATTTGATGGCGCTGTTCATTCTGGCCTGCACGCTCTTCCAGGGCGCGCTGTTCCATTTGAATTTCGCATTCGGCGACGGAACAGACGGGACAAAGCGGACGGCGGTGACAGGCATTCCTTATCTTGCGGGCATGCACACGACACCGGAAAATGCGGAAACGCTCGATGGGCTCTATAACTATCTGGCCGAGGGCAGAACGGGAGACGGGGAGGAGATTCTTTCGCAGAAGTTATTGTCGTACGGCAATGCACCCGGCCTTTCCGTCTTCTTCGGGATGGAACCGGCCCTTGATTCGACGTGGCCGGATCTTGCAAGCTATTCTTCGGAAAGACTTTCAGACGGACTTTCGGAATGCATCAAAAGCGGGGAGCTTCCGGTGGTTATTCTTCACCGCGAGAACGTCCCGGGACAGGTGAGCGAAGAGAAGGAGACAATGATTGCATCCTTCCTTGAAGAGGGCGGCTACACGCGCATGTATGAAAACGGGAGTTATGAGGTATATCTTCCGTCGGGAATGTAACGGAAGTGGTAAAATGAAAGTCTACAATTGCTTTTAGGATGAGGTAATGATCATGATCCCTTTTAATGTTCCGCCGTACGCGGGACCCGAAATGGAATGCCTTGAGAAGGCAGCAAAGACGAACCGCAAGATCAGCGGCGACGGTGAGTTCACAAAGAAAGTAAGCGAATGGCTGAAGGAGAAGACGGACGCATCGGCCGTACTGCTCACGACTTCCTGCACCAGTGCGCTTGAGATGGCATCGCATCTGACCGGCATCCAGCCGGGCGATGAAGTTATCATGCCGTCGTATACCTTCGTTTCGACGGCGGACTGCTTCGTCCTGCGCGGCGGCGTCCCTGTCTTCGTCGATATCCGTCCGGACACCATGAATATCGATGAGCAGAAGATCGAGGATGCCATCACCGCCAAAACGAAAGCAATCGCGGTGGTTCATTATGCAGGTGTCGCCTGCGAGATGGATACCATTATGGACATCGCAAAGCGGCATCACCTGACGGTTGTCGAGGACAATGCGCAGGGCATTCTTTCCACCTACAAGGGCCATCCGCTCGGAACGATCGGAGGGCGGCGCGCTGCAGATGCGCGACCCGGACCATTTCGAGGATGCCGAGATTCTCCGCGAGAAGGGAACGAACCGGAGTAAGTTTTTCCGCGGGCAGATCGACAAGTACACGTGGGTAAACTATGGCTCCTCCTTCCTGCCCAGCGAGCTGAACGCCGCTTACCTTTATGCCCAGCTGACGGTGGCAGACGAAATCTTCAACTGGCGCATGGACCGCTGGAATGAGTATTACCGGCTGCTCACACCTCTGGCGGAGCAGGGCAGGATTGAACTTCCCTTCATTCCGAAGGAGTGCACACACAACGCGCACATGTTTTACATCAAGACGAAGAACCTTGAAGAGCGGCAGGCTCTTATCGCCTTCCTGAAGTCGAAGGATATTCTCGCGGTGTTCCACTATATTCCGCTGCACAATTCTCCTGCCGGAAAGCACTTCGGCCGCTTCCACGGGAAGGACGAATACACGACGAAGGAGAGCGAGCGTCTGCTGCGTCTGCCGATGTATTACGGACTGTCGCAGGAGCAGGTCATCTACATCACGGACTGCGTGAAGGAGTTCTATCAGAATCACTGATCCGGGCAAAGGAGTCTATGAAGAAGGGAACCTACAAGCTTAACAGCGGCTCCGGAAAGACGGAGAGGCAGGGAGCCTCGCCGTCTTTTTCCCATGCCGGGGCAGAAAAGATGCGCTCTCTTGCCTGGGCCGCCGGTGTGACGGCCTTTCTCTTTGTGCTGCTGTCCCTCCGGTGGGATTTTTATTTTGATCTCAACGACGATGTGTGCATGAAGGACATCCTGTCCGGTATCTATACCGGGACGCCTTCCTCAAGAAACATTCAGATGCTCTACCCGATCAGCCTTGTCATCTCTGTGCTGTATCGGGTGTTTACAGGTTTTGACGTATACGGAGCCGTCCTTTTGCTTCTGCAGGCGTTTAGTTTTGCACTGATTCTTTTCCGGACGCTTGAGGTCCTGCGGGAGAGAGGAATTGTTCTCTGGATGCGGATTCTCACGGCGATGTCGGTTCTTATCCCGTTCGGTGTGCTCGTGCTCTGGCATTCGGTTTATGTCCAGTATTCGGTGACCTGTGCTTTCCTCTGCAGCGCAGCCGCTTTTCTCTTCATCACGATGAAGCTTCCGGAGGAGGACTCGTACGGTTACACAAGGCATTTCATCGGCGCGTGTATGCCGTCGCTCATCCTTCTTGCGGTGAGCTTTGCTCTTCGCTCGGAGATGACGCTTCTAATGCTGCCGCTTGTGCTTTCGGCCGCGCTCTTCCGCTATATTCAGGTCACAGCGGGGGCAAGGTCAGGGCTGAAGGAACGGGCGGGCCGGATTTTCTGCAGGGAGGGCCTTCTTTCCATTCTCGCCGTTCTTCTCCTTCTTGCGGCAGTTTTTGCCTGCGAGGCAGCCGCGGATGCTGCCGCCTGCAGCAGCCCGGAGTGGCGCGAATTCCGCGCGATGTTTGATGCGCGCACGGAGCTCTATGATTATGACGGTGCGCCGCCGGTCGCGGATTTTGACGAAAACATAGAATATTACGAAGCGAGCGGAATCACAAAGTCTGTGACGGAACTCTTCAATACATATAATTATGGGCTCGACAGCACGATTGACAGCGGCACCGTGAAGGCTGCTGCAGCCGTCACCTCGAAGGTGAGCACGCAGAGGCTCTCTCTTCGGGACGCGGGCTGGAATTTCCGCAATTCGCTGGTGAGTCCGGACTATGCCCCGTACAATATTCTTGTGTGCGCGGCATATCTGCTGATTCTTCTCACGGCGCTCTCCGAGTGCATTCACCGCTCATATAAACAGAAAAATCTCCTGATTGTGTACGGGGCAAGAAGCGAGCTTGTACGGACGATTGTCTCTCTTGTCTTTCTTTTCTTCGTGCGGAGCGCGCTCTGGATGTATATTTTTGTCGGCGGGCGGTACCCCGAACGGATCACGCACAGTCTTTTTCTAGTGGAATTCACGGTGCTCTCCGGAATTCTCATCATACGCGGCGTCCGGTACACGTCCGCGGACGGGAAGAGCGTGGAGTGGTCGATCGATGTTTTCGCGGCGCAGCTCATTCTCATCAGCGCGGCGATTCTCCTCCTGCCCTCGCAGGTGAAGAAGGCGGATACGGAAAAGGCATCCCGCGAGTATGTGAATGCACCGTATGAGGAGCTCCTCTCGTACTGCGCGGAGCATCCGGATAACTTTTATTTTGTCGACACGTATTCCACGGTCCGCTTTTCGGAGAAGATGTTT